>JAFEEH010000023.1 GCA_018241185.1 Pseudomonadota bacterium
AAGCCCTCCGGCAGCGCCAGCGCCGTGGCCAGCGTGACCAGCCCGCGCATGCCGCACCAGCTCGCCAGCACGCCCTGTGCCACCGAGGGCACGCGCTTGCCGCGCCGCTTGTACAGCCAGCGCAGCACGACGTTGTGCAGCATCACCCACACGATGCGCGTGACGATCACCGCCACCAGCACCGCGCCGGCGAAGCGCAGCGCCTCGCCCAGGGCCTCGGGCGCGAGGCGCTGCACCACGGCGCGCGCCTGCAGGCCCAGCAGCAGGAAGGCCAGCACGTTGAGCAGGAAGACCGCCGTGTTCCACACCGAGTACACATGGATGCGGTCGCGCGCGGGCGTGTGCGCCGGCGCGTAGCGCGCGATCACCATGCCGCAGGCGACCATGGCCAGCACGGCCGACAGGTCCAGCCGCTCGGCCACGATCCAGGTGCCGAAGGCGAGCACGAAGCTCGCCACGGCACCGCTCAGCCGGCCGTAGAGCAGGGGCATCACCCAGGTGGCAAGCCGACCCATGACGCAGCCGAGCAGCAACCCGCCGGGCGCAGCCACCGCCAGCCGCGGCGCGAGCGAGCCCAGCGAGGCGGGGTGCAGCATCACGCCGACTGCGGCGCTGAAGATCAGCAGCGCCACCGCGTCGTTGAGCAGGCTCTCGCCCTTGAGCACCGTCACCGTGCTGCGTGGCAGCTGCGAGAAGCGGCCCAGCACCGCGGTGGCGGCCGCGGCATCGGGCGGTGCGACGATCGCGCCGAGTGCGATGGCCGCGGCCAGCGGCATGCCGGCCAGGGTGACGCCCACGCCGGCCACCACCGCGGTCGTCACCACCACGGCGATGGCCGCCAGCGACAGCAGCGGCAGCCAGTAGCGCCGCACGTCGCGCGGCGGGAAGTCGAAGGCGGCGTCGAACACCGCCGGCGCGATGAACAGCGCCAAAGCCAGCGATGGGTCGATGCCGATGGCCGGCGCGCCGGGCAGGGCGGCCACGCCCACGCCGGCCAGCGCCAGCACCGTGGGGTAGGGGATGGACAGGCGCCGCGTGAGGTGCAGCAGCACGATCGCCACCGTGATCAGGAGCAGCGCGCTTTCGAAAAGGACCATGACCGCCTCGCCCTCCTCGGCGACGATGGGTGGAGATGGCGCGGTTCTAACCGATCGCAGCTGGCGTGTTGTTCTCGCGCTGCGCTGCGTGGCGGAGCCGACGCGGTCGGCCTGGGTTGGATTCCTATGCGTTTACAAATAAGCCATATTTGTCACAGACTATTTGCTCGGAGGGCCACATTTGTGCCCGCGTTCATTTCCATGCAAGGCGCCGCATCACAATCCGGCCATCGAAAAATCGTTGGGCGGGCGACCTGCATCACGGAAGGTGAGGAATGGATCAAACGAACTCGGGACCGGCGGCGTCGGACAGCGGTGCGGCCGCCGTGGAAGCGGCATGGCAGGTCGCTGCGTCCAGCCTGCAGTTGCTGACGATGCTCGACGTGGTCCATGACTGGGACCGCGGCGATGCCATCAGCGTCGGCGATTCGGCGCAGCAGGCCGAATCCCTCGCCCGGTCCGTCGGCCGGACGACGCTGGCTGTCGGCGAGGCCGAACTCGAACGTGCGCTGAAGACGCTCGAGGCGGTCGTGGTCCGCGCCGAGCGGCTGGCGCGGGTGGCACCGGCCCAGGCGCGCGACGACGCCTCGGGCGGCGCCATGGCGAGCGCACTGCGGCGCCTGGCCGCGGCCGGCGACGAACTGCGCGCGCGCCTCGCAGCGGCCGAGTCCGGGCTTCCGGACGACACCGAACCATCCACGGACGGCCGCGTCGACGACGCCTGACCGCCAGCCGACACGCCGCGCACGGGGGCATCGTGAAGGCCGCGCACGCGATGCGGACCGCCTGACGACAATCGCCCAATGCCTGTGCCTCCGCCTCTTTCCGTCGGCCTCGCCGTGTTCATTCAAGCGCCGGCGCGCCGCACGGGGTGGGGCGCATGAGCAGCGTACTTGCCGCACCGGCGGCGACGGTGCCCGAGGTGGTGGTGCACGACGGCCTGCCGCCGACCCAGCGCCGGCGCGCCATGCTGGTCATCATCCTGGGCATCGCAGTGGCGGTGCTCGACGGCACGATCATGAACCTTGCGCTGCCGGGCATCGCGCGCGAGCTCAACGCCACGGCCTCGCAGGCCATCTGGGTCATCAACGCCTACCAGATCGCCACGCTGGTGATGCTGCTGCCCCTGGCCACACTGGGCGACCTGGTCGGTTACCGGCGCGTGTACCTGGTGGGCATGGCGCTGTTCGCGGTGGCGTCGCTGGGTGCCATGGTGGCGCCCACGCTCGGTGCGCTGATCGCGGCGCGCGCGGTGCAAGGCCTGGGCGCCGCCGGCATCATGGCCGTGAATGCGGCGCTGGTGCGGCTGATCTTCCCGCGCGCGCAGCTCGGGCGCGGTATGGCGACCAACTCGATGGTGGTGGCCACGGCCTCGGTGGCGGGACCTTCGGTGGCGGCGGCGATCCTGTCGGTGGCGTCATGGCCGTGGCTCTTCGCGCTCAACCTGCCGCTGGGCGCGGTGGTTCTGGTGCTGGGCTGGTATGCCCTGCCGCGCAACGCCACGGGCCCGACCGCCGGCGCGCGCATCTCGCCGCTGGACGTGGTGCTCAACATCCTGATGTTCGCGCTCGTGTTCGTGGGCGCCGACCGGCTGGGCGTGCGCGAGGGCGCGACCGGCGCGTTGCAGCTCGACGGCTTCGTGATGCTGGCCGCGGGCGTGCTGGTGGGCGTGCTGTACGTGCGGCGCCAACGCACGCGCGTGGCGCCGCTGTTCCCGGTCGACCTGCTGCGCATCCCGGTGTTCGCGCTGTCGATGGGCACCTCGGTCACGGCCTTCTGCGCGCAGATGCTGGCCTACATCGCGCTGCCCTTCCTGTTGCTCGACACCTACGGACGCAGCCACCTGCAGGCGGGCCTGCTGATCACCGCCTGGCCGCTGGCCATCGTGGCGATGGGGCCGATCGTGGGCCGTCTGATCGGGCGCGTGCCGGACGGGCTGCTGGGCGGCATCGGCCTGGGCCTGATGGCCACCGGCCTGGCGCTGCTGGCCGCGCTGCCCGCGCAGCCCGCGAACGCGGACATCGCCTGGCGCATGGCGGTGTGCGGGCTGGGCTTCGGGTTGTTCCAGTCGCCCAACAACCACACCATCGTGACTTCGCCGCCGCCGCATCGCAGCGGTGCGGCCAGCGGCATGCTGGGCACGGCGCGGCTCACGGGGCAGACCCTGGCGGCCGTTCTTCTGGCGGGGATCTTCAGCGTCTGGAGTCCGCACGATGGGCGCGGACCGGTCATCGCCTTGACGCTGGCCGCGGTGTGCGCGGCCGTGGCCGGCGTGTGCAGCACGCTGCGCGTGCGGGCGACCGGCGCATCCCATTGAGGGCGCAGCGTCATAAGGAAAAACAGGTTGAAACGCCCGCGGACAGGGCGCGGGGCGCTATGGATTCAATAGCGCCGGGTGGTCCGCCGCATCAATCGGCGAGGCGACGCACGACGTCGACGCCCATCGCCAACGCGTTCGAATAGGTGGATTGCGCGCGGGCCGCGGATTCGATGCGGCGGTAGATCATCACCTCGCCCTCATCGGGCTCCGAAGCCTCCAGCACCACCCAGTAGAACTGGCCTTCGCCTCGTTCCTCCACGGTGAGCGCCATGTCTCTCAAACTCAGCACATCCGTCTCCTCCAGACTTTGCGTCGAGGATAACGAACGAGCACCGCGAATGTGAACACCACGAACGGGGGGTCGGCAACAAACTGTTCCAGATTGTTGCCCGGGCCCGTGGCTCAGACGGGTCGCCCGAGTGCGCGAGCGACGTCGGTGCCGCCCACGCGCACCACCCGGTTGAACAGCGGCGTCGCCATGAGCGTGGTGAGGATGGCCATGAGCACCAGGATCGCGAACAGGCCCGGCTGGATCACGCCGGCCTGCAGGCCGATGTTGATGATGATCAGCTCCATCAGCCCGCGTGCGTTCATGAGCGCGCCGATCGCCATCGCGTCGCGGTTGTTCTCGCCCGTGAGGCGCGCTGCGGCCCAGCAGGCGATGCCCTTGCCGGCGAACGAGGCCGCGAGGATGGCCAGCGCCGCCAGCAGCAGCGCCGGCTGCATGACCATGTTGAGCTGCGTGTTCAGGCCCGAGTAGGTGAAGAACATGGGCAGCAGGAAGACCACCACGAAGGGCTGCAACTGGGCACGCAGCTTCACGGTGAACTCGCCGCGCGGCAGGCAGGCGCCGAGGATGAAGCCGCCGAACACGGCATGGATGCCGATCGCGTCCATGGTCCACGCGCTCAGGCAGAACAGGGCGAGCACGATCGCCAGCAGGGTGGGACTCAGCGGCTCGCCGGGCTTGACGTGGCCTGCCAGCCGCGCGAGCGGTCGGCGGCCGACCAGCAGCATGAACAGCGCATAGCCGATGCCGCCGCCGATGGCGAGCCAGGCGCCGGTCCAGCTGCCGCCAAAGCTGGCCAGCACCACGGCCAGGATGCACCAGGCGGCCGCGTCGTCCACCGCGCCCGCCGTGAGCGCCAACGTCCCCAGCGAGGTGCCGGCGATGCCGCGTTCGTGGATGATGCGTGCCAGCATCGGGAACGCGGTGATGGCGATGGCCGCGCCGAGGAAGAGCGAGGCCTCGAGCGGATTGGCCTTGTCCGAGAAGAGTCCCGGCACCTGATGCAGCCAGGGCACCAGCAGGAAGGCCAGCACGAAAGGCACCGCGATGCCCGCCACCGACACCGACACGGCACTGCGCGCGCGGCTCCTGAAGTGGTCGGCGTTGAACTCGGTGCCCACCAGGAACATGTACATGCCCACGCCCAGCTGGCCGCAGACGTAGAGCATGCCCAGCGTCGGCTTCGGAAAGAGCGCCTGCTGCAGTTCGGGTGCGAGCAGCCCGAAGAGCGAGGGCCCGAGCGCCACGCCGGCGATCATCTCGCCCACCACCTGCGGCTGGCCCACGCGTTGTGCCAGCTTGCCGACGAGCCGGCACATCAGCAGGATCACGGCGGCCTGGAGGAAGAAATAGACCGAGAGCTGGCTGACGGGCATGGGGGGGAATTCGTACGACCGGAAGGCGGCGATTATCAGGATCGGCGAAGCATGCCCTGCAACGCGGCGTGACGCGGGCGCCGCAGTCCGGGCCTCACGCGGCGGGCGGAAAGTCCACGCCGCGCTCTGGCGCCTGCCAGCGTGCGTACTTGTGCATCACGCGTGGCCACAGCGGCCCCTGCAGCCAGCCGGCGAGCCAGGCCTGCAGCCGCGGCCAGGGCCGGCCCGCGAACCACACCGCGTCGACCTGGGCGAACTGGCGCACGAAGGGTGCCCACGCAGCATCGGCGAGGCGCGGTCCGTCGGCGCACAGGAACGCGTGGACGCGCAATCGCGCTTCGAGTTCGTCGAGGATCGTGGCTGCGCCGGCTTGCGCGGCGCCGCGAGGCTGCGCGGGATGGCGCTCGGGGTACTTGTAGGCGTCGAGCGCCTGCTTGAACGGGCCGTCGCATGTTGCGATCAGCGTGCGCGACGCATCGTCATCACCGTCCAGCCAGCACTCGGGGTCGTGACGCACCAGCGCCCAGCGCATGATGTCCAGACTCTGGTCGATCACCTGGCCATCGGGCAGCACCAGCACCGGCACCGTCCCCTTCGGTGAGGCCGAGAGCAATTCGGGCGGCTTGTCGCGCAGCACCACCTCGCGCAGTTCGCAGCGCTGCCCGCTCACGCCCAGCGCCAGCCGCGCGCGGATGGCGTAGGGACAGCGCCGGAAGGAATAGAGCACCGGCCGGGCGCTCACACCAGTCGCCGGATCGCCTTCTTGCGCCACACGAAGCGGTAGTACGCCGACTGCAGCAGCAGCATGCTGCCGAAGGAGGCGGGATAGGCGACCCACACGCCCGACAGGCCGATGCGCTGGCTCATGAACCAGCCCACCGGCACCGACACGCAGAGCACGCAGAAGATCGAAATGGCGGTGGGCACCAGCACCGTCCCGCTGGCCCGCATGATCCCCGACAGCGCCGAGGCCATGCCGAAGATCACCAGGCTCCACAGCATGATGTGCAGCAGCTGCTGCGCCACCTCGATGACGGCCGGGTCGGTGATGAACCAGCCCATCAGCGACCGCGAGAACAGATACCCCAGCAGGACCAGTGCGCCCGTGAGCACCAGGTTCATCATCAGCGCCGTGCGCGTGATGGCGCCTAGCCGGTCGACCCGGCCCGCGCCGATGGCCTGCGCGCCGAGGATCGAAGCGGTGATGGCGATCGAGATCGCCGGGAACTGCACGTAGGCCACCACCTGGTTCACCGCGCCGTAGGCCGCCGTGGCATGCGAGCCAAAGCCGTTGACCAGGCCCAGCAGCACCAGTTCGGCCAGCGCCACCACGATCATCTGTACCCCCGTGGGCACGCCCACCTTGAGGATGGCCTTGAGCAGGTGCGGCCGGATGCGCAGGTGCCGCACGAAGTCGGCGTCCGGTGCCAGTGGACTCTTCTTGCGCCGCAGGTACCAGCCCAACCACAGCGTGGCGACGACGAAGGCCACCACGGTGGCACAGGCGCCGCTGGCCACGCCCATCTGCGGCAGGCCGCCCCAGCCGCGGATGAGCGCCGGCGTGAGCACCAGGCCCACGGCAGTCGAGATGAGCAGCGTGAACAGCGGCGTGACCGTGTCGCCCACACCGCGCAGCATGGCCGTGGACAGCAGGAACACGAACAGGCCCGGCATCGCGATCAGGATGATGCGGGCGTAGCGCGTGGCGTCGGGCAGGATGTCGGCCGGAGTGCCCAGCGCGTGCAGCATCGGCTGCGTAAAGGTGCCGCCGAACAGCGCCACGAGCAGGCCGAACAGCACCACCACCGTGAGGGCGGTGCCCGCCACGGCGCGTGCCTTCTCGCGGTCCTGCGCACCCCAGGCCTGGCCGATCAGCACCGAGGCGCCGCCGCCCAGGCCGATGGTGAAGGCGATGAAGAAGAACATCACCGGGAAGAAGCCCGACACCGCCGCCAGCGCCTGCACGCCGATCATCTGTCCGATGTAGACGTTGTTGAGCGTGCCCGACAGCGACTGCAGGATGTTCGACAGCAGCATCGGCGCCAGGAAGAACAGGAAGGTCTGCCACAGCGGCTTGTTGCCGGCGATGGCGACCGGCCGGCCACGCGCCGAGGCGGGCGCGATCGCAGGCGGCGGCACCGGGTCGGCCACGGAGGCCGGCGGGGCGACGGTTTCGCCCGCCACGCGCGCGGCCTCGGAACGAGGCGGGGGCAGGAGTTCGACGCTCACGCGGGCACCGCCTGTGCGGTGGCGGCGTGTGCGCGCTGCAAGGCCGCCGTGGACCGGGCGGGCCCGTGGATCGGGTGAAGGATGCTCATCGGGAAGGAAGAATCAGGCGCCGGCGTCGGGCGCCGGTGCATTCCAGGCAGGAGCCGCCAGGCCGCGGACGAACTCGGCGACGTCGGCCGGCCAGTCGCTCACGTAGCTGTTGAAGCGCGCGCGCTCGCCGGCAAAGAGCGAGCGGGCCGCCTCCTCGAAGCCGGGCAGCTCGCTGCCCAGCACGCTCATGGCGCGGTAGGCCGCCTCGCGCGCCGCACGCACCTGGTCGCGCTCGGCGTAGGTGCGGCGGGCCTCGTCGATCAGCCGACGCAGCGCAACCGAAGCGCCCCCGGGCTGACGGCTGAGCCAGTCCCAATGGCGCGGCAACAGCGTGACCTCGCGTGCGACCACGCCCAGCTTGGGTCGGCCGACGCCTCGCGCCGGTGCGTCTTCTCCGCTGGCGGGCATGCTCGCGGGGCGCAGGTCGAGCTCGACCCGCTCGCCGGTCTCGGCATCGAAGACCATCGCGCCCGCGCCGCCGTCGTGCGCACGCAGCGCAGCGAGCACGTCGTCGCGCGGGCCGCGCGCAATACGTCGATGCGCCAGGAAAGCGATCAGGGTGGGGGCCGGAGGAGGGTCGGATGTCATGTTGAAAATTCTACCCGGGCTTAAATGATCAATGCAATAAACCCGGGTGAAAATTGCAATTGTTGTGCGCCAAATAGGTGCTCAGTGCCCACGGGGCGGGCGCCGGCAGCTATGAATTCCATAGCGGCGATCCTGTCCGACAGCGCGGCGCGCGGCTTTGGGCAGAATCGCCCCGATGTTCGTTGTTTCCTTCGCTTCGCGCTTTCGGTCGACTGCCGCCCCACAGGGCGGCGTTTTTCATCCTGGCTGCGCCCAGCGATGAAACAGCTCACCGGCCTGGTCGTGTGCGAAGGTTGCGACGCGGTGTATCGCCGGCCGGACCTGCGCTCTCGCGAGGTGGCACGCTGCCTGCGCTGCGGCACCGAACTCGCCCGCCACCGCGGCGCCCAGGAAAGGCGCATGGTGCCGCTGACCGTGGCCTGCCTGATCCTCTTCGCCATCGCCAACCTCTTTCCCATCGTGGAGATCGAACTGCAGGGCCTGACCAGCCAGACCACGCTGGTCGGCGCCGTGATCGCGCTGAGCGGGGAGGGCATGTCGCTGGTCGCCATGCTGGTGCTCGCGACCACGCTGCTGTTTCCGCTGACCCAGCTGCTGATCCTGCTCTACCTGCTCGGGCCGCGTCGGAGCGGTCGACGGCCGCGCGGCTTCCAGGGTCTGGTGCGGCTGCTGCAGTCGCTGCGCCCCTGGGGCATGGTGGAGGTGTTCCTGCTCGGCGTGCTGGTGGCGGTGATCAAGCTCTCGGGCATGGCCACCGTGGTGGCAGGGCCGGCGCTGTGGGCCTTCGTCGGGCTCACCGTGCTGCTGACGGTGGTGGTGTCCTTCGACCCGCGGGCGCTGTGGGAGCTGAGCTTCGACGACGTGCCGGAGCCGGCTGCATGAGCGCGGCGGGAGGTTCGGGCGCATCCGCACGCAGGCAGAACGCGCTGCGCGCACGTGCCGCTGCATTGGCCGCGCGCGCCACGCCCCACACCTGCGTGCACGGCGGCGAAGGCGACATCGCCACCGCCCGCCAGCTGGGCCTGTGCGAATGCCACCGTTGCGGCGCCGTGTGGCAGGACGCGCAGGACGGCGAGCACTGCGAGCGCTGCGGCGCCCGCCTGCGCCACCGCAAGACCGACAGCATCCGCCGCACCTGGGCACTGCTGATTTCGGCGGCGATCATGTACCTCCCCGCGAACCTGCTGCCGGTGATGATCACCAAGAGCCTGTTCGGCACGCAGCAGGACACCATCCTCAGCGGCGTCATCTATTTCTGGGTCTCGGGCTCGTATGGCCTGGCGGCGCTGATCTTCACGGCCAGCTTCCTGGTGCCGCTGTTCAAGCTGGCGGCACTGTTCGTGCTGGTGGTGCTGGCGCAGCGGCGCAGCCACTGGCGCCAGCGCGAGCGGGCGCGGCTTTATCACGGGCTGGAGTTCATCGGCCGCTGGTCGATGCTCGACGTGTTCGTGGTGTCGCTGCTGGCCGGGCTGGTGCAGATCAAGGGCTTCGCGGTCATCACGGCGGGGGTGGGCATCGGGGCCTTCGCCGCGGTGGTGGTCCTGACGATGCTGGCCTCGCTGAGCTTCGACCCGCGCCTGACCTGGGACACCGAGCCCGCCCCTTCACCCGAGACCGCGGCGCCGAATGCGCCCATCGCTGCACGAGAGTCCATCGCATGAACGAAGAAGTTCCCCCGCCCGCGGGACCCCAGCCGGCCGCGCCCCGCGTGGAGCGCCGGCGCGACTGGGTGCCCTCGCTGATCTGGCTGATCCCGATCGTGGCGGCCCTGGTCGGCATCACGCTGGTGGCCAAGATCCTGTGGAACCGCGGGCCCGAAATCGTGCTGAGCTTCAAGACCGCCGAGGGCCTGGAGGCCGGCAAGACCGCGGTCAAGTACAAGGACGTGCAGATCGGCACCGTGCAGGCCATCCGCCTGGCGCGCGACCGCTCGCACGTGCGCGTGCAGGTGCAGCTGAACAAGGAGGCGGCCGAAGGCTTCACGGCCAGGGACGCGCGCTACTGGGTGGTGCGTCCGCGCCTGGACACCTCGGGCATCTCGGGCCTGACGACGCTGCTGTCGGGCGCCTACATCGGCGCCGACGCCGGCACCGTCGACGAGACCACCGACGAGTTCGAGGGCCTGGAACTGCCGCCCATCGTCACGCGCGACCTGAGCGGCCGGCAGTACACCCTGCGCGCGCGCGACATCGGCTCGCTGGACATCGGCTCGCCGGTGTACTTCCGGCGCATCAAGGTGGGGCAGGTGTCGTCCTTCGACCTCGACGGCGACGGCCGCGGCGTGACGATGCGCATCTTCGTGAACGCGCCCTACGACAAGTTCGTCGGTGCGAACACGCGCTTCTGGCATGCCAGCGGGCTCAACGTGCAATTGGGCGCCAGCGGGCTCACCGTGCGCACGCAGTCGCTGGCGACCATCCTGCTCGGCGGCGTCGCCTTCGCGGCGCCCGACGACGCGATGGGCCCGGTGGCGCAGGAGAACACCGCCTACGCGCTGGCCGAGGACGAGACGGCGGCCATGAAGGAGCCTGACGGCCCCTCGCAGACCATGCTGATGTACTTCAACCAGTCGCTGCGCGGCCTGGCGCCGGGCGCACCGGTCGACTTCCGCGGCATCGTGCTGGGCGAGGTGAAATCCATTGGCGTGCAGTTCGACCGCAGCGAGCGCGAATTCCTCATGCCCGTGCTGGTGACGATCTATCCGGACCGCCTGCGCCGGGCCGCGGTGGCCAGCGGGCAGGCGCCGGCCGAGTCGAAATACACGCAGGAAGAGCGGCTGCGCTTCCTCATCGGCAAGGGCCTGCGCGCGCAGTTGCGCACGGGCAACCTGCTGACCGGCCAGGTGTACGTGGCGCTGGACTTCTTCCCCAAGGAGAAGCCGGTGAAGATCGACACCGCCGCCAACCCGATCCAGTTGCCCACGGTGCAGAACAGCCTCGACGAGATCCAGTCGCAGGTGCAGGAGATCGCGGCCAAGGTCAACAAGATCCCCTTCGAGGAAATCTCCAACGACCTGCGCAAGACCCTGCGCACGCTCGACAAGACGCTCACCGCCGCCGAGAGCACCGTCACGCGCATCAACAACGACGTGACGCCCGAGATCGCCGCGGCGATGAAGGACGCGCGCAAGACCATCAACACCGCCGACCGCACGCTGGCCGAGGACTCGCCGCTGCAGCAAGACCTGCGCCAGACGCTGCAGGAGCTGACGCGCACGGCCGGCTCGATCCGCGTGCTGACCGACTATCTCGAGCGTCACCCCGAATCGCTGTTGCGCGGCAAACCGGACGACAAGCAGAAATGAAGCCTTCCCTCTTTGCCGGCCTGGCCGTGGTTGCGGCGCTGGCCGCCTGTTCGACGCCCGTCACCCGCTACTACACGCTGGCCGATCCCGCTGCGGCGACGGCACCGCGCAGCGCGGTCCCGTTGTTCATCGAGCTCGCGCCGCTGGCGCTGCCCGAGCGGCTCGCGCGCCCGCAGATGGTGGTGCGCAAGGCCGACGCCGCCAGCACCGAGGTCGAGGTGCTGGAGCAGCACCGCTGGTCGTCCTCCTTCGAGAGCGAGCTGCGCGACGCGCTGGCCAGCGGCGTCGCCGCGCGCCTGGGCGCCGCCGATTCGACGCGCGGCGGCCGCCAGACCGGGCAGCCCGCATGGCGCATCGCGGTGCAGGTGCGCCAGTTCGATGCCATCGACGGCACGCGGGTCGATGCGGCCCTGAGCTGGACGCTGCGGCGCACCGACGGCGACCGCAGCGCGGCCTGCCAGTGGTCGGCCAGCGAACCCGCCGGCGCAGGCATCGACGCGCTCGCCCAGGCTGCGCAACGCCTCACGGCGAAGGCCTCGGAGGCCATCGCACGGCACGTGGCGGCCGCTCAGGCCGGTCCGCTCGCCGACTGCAAGATCTGAACGAAAACGGGCTGCAGCGCCCATCCAGCGGGCGCGAGCAGCTATCGATTTCGTAGCAATCGCTCAGCCCGCGCGCCGCCACCAGCGCCGCACGCCCAGGCGCCAGGCCCGCACGCGTCGCCACGGCGCGCTCTCGCGCACACGTGCCAGCACGGCGTCCTTCCAGGCCTTCCAACGCGGGTACCAGCGCGCGAACCACGCCAGCCGCATGAGCGTGGGCTGCACGAGCTGGAAGAGCCGGGCCAGCACGGCCGTCCCCAGCAGCTTGGCGCCGCCGAGGAGCAGCAGCCCCGTGAGCACATGGCCACGCCCGAAGAGCGCGAGCGCTAGCAGCTTGACCGGGATCAGCGCGAGCATCGGCACGCCGAAAGCCACCAGCGCGGCCCAGGGTGGCAGCGTCTGCAGCCAGCGCTCCAGCCGCGCCCACAGCGGCAGCCGGGCGAGCCGCCCGACCAGCGCGGCGAGCGGCTCCCAGCCCCATTCCTCGAAGAGAAGCAGGGGCACCAGGAGGGCGGTGCCGATGGCGCGCAGCAGGCGTTTCATGGGGGGAGCCTAACCGCCCGCCCGCTGTACCGCCCTATGGCAAACTTCCGCGCTTTTCCCCAGGGCTGACCCGAAGAAAGCATGCAGAAGATCATTCGCCAGATCGCCACCGAACTGAAGGTGGGCGAGCACCAGGTGCAGGCCGCGACGGACCTGCTCGACGGCGGCGCCACGGTGCCCTTCATCGCGCGCTACCGCAAGGAGGCCACGGGCGGGCTGGACGACACGCAGTTGCGCGAACTGGAAGTGCGCCTGACCTACCTGCGCGAGCTGGAAGACCGCCGCGGCGCGGTGCTCAAGGCCATCGACGAGCAGGGCAAGCTGACCGACGCCCTGCGCATCGCGATCGCCACCGCGCCGACCAAGCAGGAGCTGGAAGACATCTACCTGCCCTTCAAGCAGAAGCGCCGCACGAAGGGCCAGATCGCCCGGGAGTTCGGCATCGAGCCGCTGGCCGACAAGCTCCTGGCCGACCCGACGCTGGACCCGGCCGTGGAGGCGCAGGCCTTCCTCAAGCCCGCCACCACGCTCGACGACGGCAAGCCGGGCCCGGACTTCTCGACCGTGCCCGCCGTGCTCGACGGTGTGCGCGACATCCTGTCCGAACGCTGGGCCGAAGACCCGGCGCTGGTGCAGTCGCTACGCGAATGGCTGTGGGCCGAGGGCCTGCTCAAGTCCTCGCTGGTCGCCGGCAAGGACGAGAACAACCCCGATGTCGCCAAATTTCGCGACTACTTCGACTACGACGAGCCGATCGGCCGCGTGCCCTCGCACCGGGCGCTGGCCGTGTTCCGCGGGCGGCAGCTCGAAGTGCTCGATGCCAAGCTGGTGCTGCCGGTCGAGCCCGAACCGGGCAAGCCCACCGTCGCCGAGGGCCGCATCGCGCTGCACCTGGGCTGGAGCCACGCGGGCCGCAAGGCCGACGACCTGATCCGCAAGTGCATCGCCTGGACCTGGCGCGTGAAGCTCAGCCTGTCGAGCGAGCGCGACCTGTTCACCCGCCTGCGGGAAGACGCCGAGAAGGTGGCCATCAAGGTCTTCGCCGACAACCTGCGCGACCTGCTGCTCGCCGCACCGGCCGGCCCACGCGTGGTGATGGGCCTCGACCCGGGCATCCGCACCGGCGTGAAGGTGGCCGTGGTCGATGCCACCGGCAAGCTGGTCGAGACGGCGACCGTGTTCCCGCACGAGCCGCGCAAGGACTGGGAAGGCTCGCTGCACACGCTGGGCAAGCTGTGCGCGAAGCACGGCGTGAACCTCATCGCCATCGGCAACGGCACCGCCAGCCGCGAAACCGACAAGCTGGCGGCCGACCTCATCAAGCTGCTGGCGAAGATGGCGGCCCAGGCCGGCGCGCCGGAGATGAAGGTCGAGAAGGTGGTGGTGAGCGAGGCCGGCGCGTCCGTCTACAGCGCGAGCGAATTCGCCTCGCAGGAGATGCCCGACGTGGACGTGAGCCTGCGCGGGGCCGCCAGCATCGCGCGACGCCTGCAGGACCCGCTGGCCGAGCTGGTGAAGATCGACCCCAAGAGCATCGGCGTGGGCCAGTACCAGCACGACGTGAACCAGAGCGAACTCGCGCGCACGCTGGGCGCCGTGGTCGAGGACTGCGTGAACTCCGTGGGCGTCGACCTCAACACCGCCAGCGTGCCGCTGCTCAGCCGCGTCTCGGGCCTCACGCCCAGCGTGGCCAAGGCCGTGGTGCGCTGGCGCGAGGCGAATGGCGCGTTCGGCACGCGCAAGCAATTGCTCGAAGTGACCGGCTTCGGCCCCAAGGCCTTCGAGCAGAGCGCCGGCTTCCTGCGCATCCGCGGCGGCGCCGACCCGCTGGATATGACCGGCGTGCACCCCGAGACCTATCCGCTGGTCGAGAAGATCATCCAGACCACCGGCAAGCCGGTGGCCGAGCTCATGGGCCGCGCCGAGATGCTCAAGACCCTCAAGCCCGAGCTCTTCGCCAACGAGAAGTTCGGCGTCATCACCGTCAAGGACATCCTGGGCGAACTCGAGAAGCCGGGCCGCGACCCGCGCCCGGATTTCAAGGTGGCGCGCTTCAACGACGGTGTGGAGGACATCGCCGACCTGCAGGAAGGCATGATCCTCGAGGGCACCGTCAGCAACGTGGCGCAGTTCGGCGCCTTCGTCGACCTGGGCGTGCATCAGGACGGCCTGGTGCATGTGAGCCAGTTGAGCCACAAGTTCGTCAACGACGCGCGCGAGGTCGTCAAGACCGGCGACATCGTCAAGGTGAAGGTGATGGAGGTCGACGTGGCGCGCAAGCGCATCGGCCTGTCGATGAAGCTGGATGCCGCACCGGCCCGGCGCGACGGCCCGCGCGAGAACCGCTTCGAGGGGGCAGGGCGCGGCCAGCAGGGCTACGGCTCGCGCCGCGACAGCGCGCCGCAGCCGGCGGGGCAGATGGCGAGTGCGTTTGCGAAGCTGCAGGGGCTGCGCAAGTAGCGTTGCTATCGAATCGATAGCTGCTTGCGCCCGCTGCACGGGCGCTTCTGCCATTTCTGACTTGCAAGCGCAGATCGCCGCCTGCCGTCGGGCCGGTGCGCTCGATCCAACAAAAAATCATTTCAAATTTGGCTGGATGAAATGATACAAGGCATTGATTTAAAAGGATTTTGAGAGAAAATATCTTCTCAATAATCTTCTCAATTCGATGCCTGCCGCTTACGTTTCAGCCGATGCCCTGCGCCAGCGCCTGGCCCTCCAGGCGCCCGTGGGTGCGGGCGATCTGGCCACGGCCCTGGGCATCAGCGTGCCGACCGTGCATCGCCTGCTGGCGCGGCTGGCGCCGGACGAACTCGTCACGGCAGGACGCGCGCGCCGCACCCGCTACGCCCTGTCCCGGGCCCTGCGCGGCGGAACGTCCCACCTGCCCGTGCATGCGGTGGACGGGGCGGGGCGCCTTCAGGCCGTGGGTCCGCTGAAGCTGCTGCGGCCAGAAGGCAGCTGGCTCGACCTGTCCGGCACCGACTGGCCGGTGCCCGAGGAGGCCGCCGACGGCTGGTGGCCCGGCCTGCCGTACCCGCTGCAGCAGATGCGCCCGCAGGGCTACATGGGCCGGCAGTTCGCTCGCGCCGAGCACCGCCGGCTGCAGGTGCCGGCCGACGTGATGCAGTGGAGCGACGACGACGCGCTCTTCGCCATGGCCCAGGCCGGCAGCGACCTCAGCGGCAACCTCATCGTCGGCGAAGCTGCCACCGAGCTGTGGCTGGCCGAGCGCGCGGCGGGCATCGAACCTGTGGCGCCGGGCGCATTGGCGGCGCACTACCTCGCCCAGGCGGCCCAGGCCGTGTCGGCCGGCGTGGCCGGCTCCAGCGCGGCAGGCGAGTTCCCCAAGTTCACGGCGCGGCGCGCGCAGGGCGGTGCGGCGACGCCGCATGTCATCGTCAAGTTCTCCGGTACGGAGGAGTCCGCCACGGTGCGGCGCTGGTCCGACCTGCTGGTCTGCGAGCACTTGGCGCTGGCCCACGCGGCCACGCTGCCCGGCCTGCGCGCGGCCCGCAGCCGGGTGCTGGAGGCGGGCGGGCGCACCTTCCTCGAAGTCGAACGCTTCGACCGCCACGGCGAGGCCGGCCGCAGCCCGCTGGTGGCGCTCGACGTCGCCAATGCTGCCTTCGTCGGGAGCCCCAGCGCCGACTGGCCGGCGCTGATGGCGCGTCTGGCCGCGTTGGGCCTGGTGGACGAGGGCACGCAGGCGGCTGTCTGGCGTCTCTGGTGGTTCGGCCGCCTGATCGCCAACACCGACATGCACACCGGCAACCTGGCCTTCGTGCCCGTCGCCGGCCGGCTGCAACTGGCGCCGGCCTACGACATGCTGCCCATGCGCTTTGCCCCGCTGCCCGGCGGCGAACTGCCCACGCGCGCGGTCGAGCTGGCCTTGCCGGTGCCGGACCAGCGCGCGGCCTGGCTGGACGCATGCACCGCCGCCCTCGGCTTCTGGAACGAGGCCGCGGGCGACGCGCGCATCGGCGAGGGCTTTCGCGCCGGCTGCGCCGAACACGCGGCCGCGCTGACGCGCCTGCAGGACAAGGCATGACGTCGGCCCGCAACGCAGCGGGCACTGCTCTTGCACAATCCCGACCCGCCATGAAAGCCCTGCGCCTCTACGCCGGCCCCACCGCCCGCGCCCACATCACCGAGCACGGCCTGTCGCCCGCCGACGTGCGCGTCGTCCCCGGCGCGGCGGGCGGGCCCAAGGGCCTGATCCTCGGCCCGCTCGACCGCTTCCTCTTCGGCGAATGGCTGCCGCAGTCGAGCCAGCCGGTGGACTTCGTCGGCGCGTCGATCGGCGCCTGGCGGCTGGCCACGGCTTGCCTCGACGACCCCGCCGAGGCCTTCGCCCGCTTCGAGCGCGACTATGTGCAGCAGCGCTTCGACACGCCCAGGGGAGGCAAGCGCATGGGCGCGGCCGAAGTCAGCGCGAATTTCGCGCAGAGCCTGCAGGGCTTCTTCGGCGGCCGCGCCGGCGAGGTGCTGGCGCACCCGCGCTACCGGCTCCACATCGTGACCGCCCGCGGGCGCCACATCCTGGGCCGCGAGGGCAGGGCGCGCACGGTGGCCGGCTACCTGGGCGCCTTCGCCAGCAACAGCCTGAGCCGCCGCAGCCTCGGCGCGTGGCTGGAGCGGTGCGTGTTCTCCACGCCGGGTTCGTCGCTGCCGTTCGACACCCTGGATTTCCGCACGCGCCGCGTCGAGCTGGGGGAGGGCAACTTCCAGGCGGCGCTGCAGGCCTCCTGCTCGATCCCTTTCGTGCTGCAGGCGGTACACGACATCCCCGGCGGCCCGCCCGGCGCCTACTGGGACGGCGGCATCACCGACTACCACCTGCACCTGAAGTACAGCAACCCCGACGGCATCGTGCTGTACCCGCACTTCCAGAAGGCCGTGGTGCCCGGCTGGCTCGACAAGGGCTTGAAGTGGCGGCACCGCGCCACGCCCTCCCTGGACCGCATGGTGGTCGTCGCGCCCGACCCCGAGTGGGTGCGCACGCTGCCGCGCGGCAAGCTGCCCGACCGCACCGACTTCACCGGCTATGCCGGCGACAGCGACGCGCGCATCACTGCCTGGACCACGGCGGTGGGCGAGGCGCAGCGGCTGGCCGACGAGTGGGCCGAGTGGCTGCGCCGGCCCGATCCGACGGTGGTGCGGCCCCTGTAAGCCGCGCTAGGACCTCAACGCCAGCGGGACGGGAATGCGCAGGTCGCCGCCGGCGTAGGGATTCGTGTGGCGAGCCAGCTGCCAGAACACCAGGGTCAGTGCCAGGGCGAACACGGCGAGAATCAGCCGCCCCGCGGGCGGCCTGTCCATGTGACAGACCGCCAGCGCCACGGCGGCGAAAAACGCCAGCATGAGCACGAGCGTCCATTGGCTGTTGTCCGTCGTGTCGGTCCCGATCAGAAGCCGGCGATCGCGGGCTTCCTGCAACTCGCCGGTGGCGCGCATCCACTCGGCAGCCAGGCCCGGCCGCATGCCGCCGTCTGCAACGCCCATCAAGCGCATTGCCTTGAGGGCGGCCGTCGCGCGCGGCTCCGCGACCTGGTTGGCGTCCCGGCCCCATTCGGCGTCGGCGACGGCGGCGCGGTAGTCTTCCAGCAGGGTCGCGGCGGTGGGCTGCTGCGGCGCCGCCGTTTCGGCGAGCACCGTGAGCCGATTGAAGGCGAGGGCTTCCTTGAACGCGGCGTCCACCGCCTGGCGCTGCTGTGCCCAGAGGTCCGCGGCCAGAAACCCGAGCAGCAGAGCGAACAGCACCGTGACGATCTGGAATGCCGGCCCCACGGGCAGCAGCCGAGCGTTCTGCAAATGTCGGCGGTGCAGCAGTTGCAGCACCCCGGCGGAGGCGGCGAACAGGACGAGGCCATAGGCGGCGCAGACGAGCAATTGCGCCCAGGCAGGAAAAAGGAAGACGTGGTCGAGCATCGCAGTGAACGGGTGCGCAAGGGCGGACGCGGCGGGCCGGATCGTAGCCTTCGGAGCTCCGTGCGCGCGCGCCGACGCCATGCGGCGGGTGCCGCGGCGCCATACTGGCGGCATTCATACCCTGGAGGAACGCAACCATGAACGCCACCCGCATCGTCGGCCTCGTGCTCATCGTCGCTGGCATCGCCGCCCTGGGCCTGGGCGGCTTCAGCTTCACCAAGGAAACCCACCAGGCCAAGATCGGCCCGATCGAACTGTCGGTGAAGGAGAAGGAAACGGTGAACTTCCCCGCCTGGGCCGGCGTCGCGGCGATCGTGGTGGGCGGCGCGCTGCTGGTGCTGGGCGGCAAGAAGGGCTGATTCGTCTCCGCTGCTATCGAATGCATAGCAGCTCACGCAGGCTCGGCGAGCGCTGAGGGCCTGTTGGACCTTCAAGCCCACTACGTGGAGCGTCCGTTCACATGGAGCTTTCCAGCATCTCCCGATAGTCCTCGCGCGAGGCCAGGCGCGGGTTGGTCTTGTGGCAATGGTCGGCCATCGCACCGTCGATGATCTTGTCGAACATCGCGGTCGTCACGCCCACTTCGGCCAGGCCCTTGGGCAGGCCCAGTCGGGCGTTCATGTCGCGGATCGCCTCGCCAATGTCGCCGGGCTGGTCGAGGTGCATCGCGCGGGCCATGCGCTGCAGGCGCAGGTCCTTCTGCACCGACTCGGCGCCCGCGTTGAAGCGCACCACCGCCGGCAGGAAGAGGGCGTTGAGCGTGCCGTGGTGCAGGCGCGGATCGACGCCGCCCAGGCTGTGGCTCAGGCTGTGCACGCAGCCCAGGCCTTTCTGGAAGGCCATGGCGCCCTGCATGCTGGCGCTCATCAGGTTCAGGCGCGCCTCGCGGTCGCTGCCGTCCTTGGTGGCACGTTCGATGTGGCCCCAGGCGCGCTCCAGGCCGTCGAGCGCGATGCCGTCGGCCGGCGGATTGAAGGGCGCGGCCATGAAGGTTTCCATGCAATGGGCGATGGCATCCATCCCGGTCGCTGCCGTGAGCTTCGGCGGCAGGCCCAGCGTGAGTTCGGGGTCGCAGATGGCGGCCTTGGGCATGAGGAACCAGCTGTGGAAGCCCAGCTTGCGGTGGTCGTCGACGATGACGATGGCGCCGCGCGCGACCTCGCTGCCCGTGCCGGCGGTGGTGGGCACGGCGATCAGCGGCGCGACGGCGTCGGTGATCTTCGGCGAGCCACCCTCGATGGTGGCGTAGGTCTTGAGCGGCCCCTCGTGCGTGGCGGCGATGGCCACGCCCTTGGCGCAATCGATGGCCGAACCGCCACCGACGGCGATCAGCCCGTTGCAGTGGCCGCTGCGGTACAGCGCGACGGCGGCGCGCACGGCCGCCTCGGTGGGGTTGGAGGGCGTGTCGTCGAACACCGTGCACTCGAGGTCGCCGAGCGCATCGAGCGCCTTCTGCAGGATGCCCGCAGCGCGCACGCCCTTGTCGGTCACGACCAGCGGTCGCGTGATGCCGACGCGCACGCACTCGTCGGCCAGAAGGCGGACCGCGCCGAAATCGAACTGGATCTGCGTGAGGTATTGAATAAGCGCCATGGGTCTCCTTGGTGTTCAGGGGTGGCAGCACCCGTGCCGCACGTTAGCATCGCCCGCAAGTCCTTGTGACACAACCCGGTGGAGAGAGAACAGAGCATGAACACGCGACAACGCGCCGCCCGCTGGGCAACCCTGGCCCTCGCTGCCGCAGTGTGCGCAGGCACGGCTGGGGCCGAGTGCCTGAGCGACGAGCAGGTGGGCGCCCTCGACCGCGCGATCCAGGCGCGCACGCCGGCGCCCGCCCCCACGGGCCTGAGCGCCGCCGACGGGGCTTGCAGCCGAGCCCGGCTCAATGCGCTGATGGCCAGGCGCTACGGCCCGGTCGCCGGCTACAAGGCCGGCCTGACAAACCCCGCCGTTCAGAAGCGCTTCAACACCGACCAGCCGGTGTGGGGCGTCCTGTACGAAGACATGCTCCTCGGCACCGGCTCCGTGCTCAACACCGGCTTCGGCGCGCGCCCGCTGTACGAGGCCGACATGCTGGTGCGCGTGCGCAGCGCTGACATCAACAGCGCGAAGACGCCCGAAGAGGTGCTGGCCGCGATCGACCAGATCATTCCCTTCATCGAGCTGCCCGACCTGGCCGTGGACAAGCCCGCCGCGCTCGACGGCGCCGGCCTCACCGCGATCAATGTCGGGGCGCGCTTCGGCGTCGCTGGCGTGCCGCTGCCCGTGCCGCAGAGCGAGCTGTCCCGCGCCATGCTGAGCGACGCGCTGCGCGACATGGAGGTGGTCACCACCGACGGCATGGGCAAGGAACTGGCACGCGGCAAGGGCAGCGACATCCTGGGCCATCCGCTCAACGCCGTGGTGTGGCTGGCCCAGGCCCTGGCCAAGGACGGCCTGGCCCTGCAACCCGGGCAACTGATCAGCCTGGGCTCTTTCACCGCGCTCACCCCGCCGGCGGACGGCCTCACGGTGCTGGCCACCTACCACGGGCTGCCCGGCGCGCAGCCGGTGGTGGTCAGCTTCCACAAGCCGGACCGGCTCACGGGTTGCGCCATCGGGCCGCAGACCGAGGAGGCGCGGCAGGTCGCCTGCTACCGGCCCTTCATCCGTTGACGGCCTCCGGCCCGGCGGCCCACGGCCTCACGCCGCGAATGGCCGGCGTGGTCGAGCGCATGGCGCGCGCCGGGCAGCCACCGCTCGATGCGATGACGCCCGAGGCCGCGAAGGCGGCCTACGAGAAGGGCGCCGGTGTGCTCGAAGTGCCCAAGCCGGCGCTCGAGCGCATCGAAGACTTCGTCGTCCCCGCCAGAGACGGCGCTGCGCTTCCCGCGCGGCTCTACGCGCCGTCGCACGCCGAACTGCCCGTGCTGCTGTACTTCCATGGCGGCGGCTTCACGGTCGGCAGCATCGCCACGCACGACACGCTGTGCCGCGTGCTCGCGTCCGAAGCGGTCTGCGCGGTCGTTTCGCTCGACTACCGGCTGGCGCCCGCGCACCGCTTTCCCACCGCCGTGCACGATGCCTGGGACGCGGTGCAGTTCCTGCAACGCGAGGGTGCGCCACGGTTCGGCCTGGACACAGGCCGCCTCGCACTGGGCGGCGACAGCGCCGGCGGCACGCTGGCGGCCGTGTGCGCGATCCTGGCGCGCGATGCGGGCCTCCCGGTCGCCCTGCAGCTGCTGTTCTACCCCGGCACCGGTGCGTGGCAGGACACCGATTCGTACCGCCGCTTCGCCGACGGCCCGGTGCTCACCGCTTCGCTGGTGCGCTGGTTCTTCTCGCACTACATCGAAGACGCCGATCGCGAGGACTGGCGCTTCGCGCCCCTCAACGCCGAGGACGTGGAGGGGGTCGCCCCGGCCTGGATCGGCCTGGCGGAGTGCGACCCGGCCGTCGACGACGGCGTGGCCTACGCCGACAAGCTGCGCCTCGCCGGCGCGCCCGTTGCCCTGGAGATCTACCGCGGCGTGGTCCACGAGTTCATCAAGATGGGACGCGCGATCCCCGAGGCGCGGCAGGCGCTGCAGGACGCGGCGGTGGCACTGCGGCAGGCTTTCGGGCGGTGAGCCGCCGCGCTTCTGCTATTGAAACAATAGCTGCTCCCGCAGGCGGGACGGGCGCTGCAGGCCGATTTGGCCCCTAAGTTCACGGTTGCGTCGTGGTGCGCGGCCTCCTCGGGGCCCGGTCGATGGTCACGGTGCCGACACCCTCGAGGTGCTGGCGCACGACGCCCAGCATCTGCCGGCCCACGTTCCAGACCCGGCCATCGCCCGTCGCGAGGTGCAAGCGCCACTGGCCCGTGACACTGCGGTCGAGCGCGCGCACCGCGTCCAGCTGCACGATGCTGCCGCGGTGCACCCGCAGGTAGTCGGCGGGTGGCAGCGACGCTTCCCATTGCTTGAGCGGGCGGCTGTCGGCGAGCACTTCGCCACTTGCCAGGTGCACGAGGCTGGTGTTGCGCAGCGCTTCGACGGCCACGATCTGCGCCAGCGGCACGCCGCGCAGGCGGCGGCCATTGCGCAGGTAGAGCAGTGGGTGGGTGCCGCGGTGGGCAACTACGACGGGGCCAGCGCCATCGGGCTGGCGTGGGGTTACCAGATCACCGAAGCCCTGAACGTGGGGGTGGGCCTGTCGGGCGCGGCCAGCGGCGGCGGGACCAAGCTGGGCTCGCGGGTGCGACTGGGCTATTCGTGGTGAGGCGCCCGGGGCCGGCGGCCGTCCGGTACATGACGGCCCGGCGCCGCAGCTGCGTGTAGATTCGCGGCCTCGCATCACTTCCCCGCGCCGGAGCCTCGACCATGACCCGCAGTGATTTCCGCTTTTTCCACCGCCTGCGCGTGCGCTGGGCCGAGGTGGACATGCAGAAGATCGTCTTCAACGCCCACTACCTGATGTACTTCGACACCGCGATCGCCGACTACTGGCGTGCGCTGGCGCTGCCCTACGACGAGGCGGTGCATTCGCTGCAGGGCGACCTGTACGTGCGCAAGGCCACGGTGGACTACCAGGCCTCGGCGCGGGTGGACGACGTGCTGGACGTCGGCATGAAGTGTCTGCGCATCGGCAACTCGTCGATGGTGTTCGCAGGCGGGCTGTTCCGCCGTGACGAGTTCTTGGTCGGCTGCGAGCTGGTCTACGTGTTCGCCGATCCGGCCACGCAGACCTCGCGCCCCGTGCCGCAAGCGCTGCGGGACATCCTGCTGGGCTACGAGGCGGGCGAGGCGATGACCGAAGTCGTCACCGGCGGCTGGGACGCGTTGGGCGAGGGCGCCAGCGCGCTGCGCCGGCAGGTCTTCATCGAGGAGCAGCAGATCCCCAAGGAATTGGAGTGGGACGAGCACGATGCCGTCGTCACGCATGCCGTCGCCCGCAACCGGCTCGGTCAGGTCGTCGCCACCGGCCGCCTGCTGCCGGGCGAGGGCGGCGTGGCCCGGATCGGCCGCATGGCCGTGCACCGCGTGCTGCGCGGCGAAGGCCATGGCGAGGCGGTGCTGCGCGCGCTGGAAGACGTGGCCCGGGCGCGCGGCGACCGCGCTGTCGGGCTGCACGCCCAGCGCAGCGCCGAGCGCTTCTACGCCCGGCTGGGCTATGCCCCGGTGGGCGAGCCTTTCGAGGAGGCGGGCATCCCGCACATCGAGATGGAGCGCGCGCTGGGCTGAAGGCGCTCCTTTTTTGATAGCTTTCGGCGCCCGCCGGACGGGCGCTGCAGGCCGATTGGGCCTGCAGCCGGAGGCTAGTAGCGGGCCGGCGGATCCGGCACGTAGCCCAGGCTGGAGCCCGGGAAAGGCGAGGGCGTGCCCGAGGGCCAGCGCGGCGGCGGCGAGGGGATGACGCCGGCCGCCACCAGGTTCTCGCGGCTGTCGTAGCGGATGCGGATCAGCTCCTGCGGCGAACGGCTGGCGCGCTCGAAGCGCGTGTGGCCGACGTACGACGTCTCGCGCCGGCCGTGGCCGGTGCCCAGGCTGGGCGCGGGTGCGGCGGGCGCCATCGATTTGGCAGCCGCGTCGGCCGATCCCATCGGCGCCGACGACTCCTCCGCGGGTGGGGCCGCCTCAGCACGGCGTTCGCGCTCGGCGCCAGCGTTGTTGGCGGACTCGGACCGGCGCGCCACCGGCGGTGCCCACGGCGGCACCGGCGCCGCACGCTCGCGGAACACCGCGACGCCGATCACACCCACGTCGTCGGGCCGGCCGGTGCGGCTGGCATAGGAATTCGCCTGCGCCGTGAACTCGAAGGCCGCGACCTGCGCATCGCTTTTTCGCCAGCCCGTGATGTCGGCGCGCTCGCCGGCGTCGAGCACATAGCCGTTCTGCTCCAGCGCGGCGGTTTCGCCGCTCACTACGTTCACGCCGTCGACCGACATCACGGCCATGAGGCGCTCGCCTTGGGTGTTGCGCACGCGGATGGCGTAGCGCGCGCCCGGCGTACCCGCCACCCAGTACTCGCCGCGGTGGCGGTACACAGGCAGTTCGCGGCCGGTGCTGCGGTCAACGAGGCTGACCTGCATCAGAGCGCCGAGCCGGCTGTCGGGCGGCGGCACGGTGCGCGCACCGGCGGGGGTGGTCGCCAGGGCCGCCAGGCCGAAGCATGCAGCGGCGGCGGCGACGAGGGTTCTGCGATTCATGGTCCTGTCCTTTGGCATCGAGTGGTCGATGCGCGTTCTACGGCGCAGCCGCGGGAACGGGGTCAGGGGTGTCGCAAAAATCCGGACGCTATGAAATCGATAGCTTCTCGCGCAGGCGGGACGGGCGCTGCAGCCCTTTTTGGCCTGCAAACGGCGGCCAACGCGGCGGACTCAGATGTCGTCGCGCAGCAGGTAGGGCAGCGGCTCGACCGCCAGCGCCGGCCCGTCGACCGTGCCGGCGTGCAGCCCGCCGGCTTCGCGCGCGGCGATCTGCATCGACACCATCGCCGCCCAGCCGCCGCCGGGCGCCGGCGCTGCCTGTGCCACAGTGCCCACGGGCTGCTCGGCATCGCCGGCCGCGAACACCTCCTGGCCCGCAGCCAGCGGCGCATCGGCCTGCACCAGGTAGGCGCGGCGCTTGAGCGTGCCGCGGAACTGGCTGCGCGCCACCACCTCCTGGCCGGGGTAGCAGCCCTTCTTGAAGTTCACGCCGTCGACCGATTCGTAGTTCAGCATCTGCGGCACGAAGGCGTCGACCACCGGTGCGCCGAGGGTGACGACGCCGCTGCGTACCTCGCTCCAGGCCCAGGTCGCGGCATCGAGCGGCTCGCCCTGCGGTGCCGGCGCTGCGGCCGGGCCGATCCACAGCGCGCGCGGCACGCCATCGGCCGGGTAAAGGGTGACGGCGTGCGCCTCGCCCAAGACCGTGCAGCGCCAGGGCGGGGCGCCGCCATCGACGTCGTTGGCCGACAAGGCCGCGCCGGCCAGGCCGCGCACGGCGATCTCGTCGCTGGCGTCGCTCAGCTTGACCTTGGCGCGCAGCACGTACATCGACAGGCGCTTGAGCGTGGCGGCCAGCAGATCGCGGCTGCACACGAGCAGGATCACCTCGGGCCCGGCGCGCAGCCCGATGAAGCTGGCGATCATGCGGCCCTTGGGCGTGCACAGCGCCGCCAGGCGGGCCTCGTGGGCGCCCATCAGCACGAAATCCTGGGTCAGTTGGCCGTGGAGGAATGCGGCGGCATCGGGGCCTTCGGCGCGGATCACGCCGAGGGCGTCGAGCACGGGCGTCACGCCCTGCAACAGGGGGCTTGGAAGGGGCGCAGTCATCGCTGAATTATCATGGGCCGCTCCGGTCCCCAGGCCCCGCAGGGCTTCCCCAGAACGTCCTGTTCAGCCGCCGGACACCCCACTTCTTCTCCCGCCCGACACCGCCTGCCGCCGTGCGCCGATTCTTCCTCACGATCTTTCTGCTCGCCGCGCTGTGCGTGCTCGGCGCCGGTGCCGCGGCCCTGTGGTGGCTGCACCAGCCGCTGAAGCTGCCGGCGCCCAGCATCGACCTCTCGGTCGAGCCCGGCACCACGCCGCGCGGGGTGGCGCAGGCCGTGGCCGACACCGGGACTGCCGTCAACCCGCAACTGCTGTACTGGTGGTTCCGCTTCTCGGGCCAGGACCGGCAGATCCGCGCCGGCAGCTACGAGCTGGACCGGGGAATGACCCCGCGCACCCTGCTGGCCGTGCTGGTGCGCGGCGAGGAAGCCACACGCAGCGTGGTGCTGGTCGAGGGCTGGAACATCCGCCAGGTACGCGCCGCGCTGGCCAAGGCCGACATGCTCAAGCCCGACACCGCCGGCCTCAGCGACGAGCAACTGATGGAGCGCATCGGCCGGCCGGGCGTGCACCCGGAAGGGCGCTTCTTCCCCGACACGTACACCTATTCGAAGAACTCCAGCGACGTCGCGCTGCTGCAGCGCGCCATGCGGGCGATGGACAAGAAGCTCGAAGCCGCCTGGGCCGCGCGCGCGAGCGACCTGCCGCTCAAGTCGGCCGACGAGGCGCTCATCCTAGCCAGTATCGTCGAGAAGGAAACCGGCAAGGCCAACGACCGGGCCGAGGTGGCGGCCGTGTTCGTCAACCGCCTGCGCATCGGCATGCCGCTGCAGACCGACCCCACGGTGATCTACGGGTTGGGCACGGCCTTCGACGGCAACCTGCGCAAGCGCGACTTGCAGACGGACACGCCCTGGAACACCTACACGCGGGCCGGCCTGCCGCCCACGCCGATCGCCATGCCCGGCAAGGCGGCGCTGCTGGCCGCCGTGCAGCCGGCGCGCAGCCGCTC
>JAFEEH010000240.1 GCA_018241185.1 Pseudomonadota bacterium
ATGTCGAGCTATTTGACCGAAAAATTTCCTGCTTTTCGGTCAAATAGGACTCGAGGGCTGTCAAGGCCGTGCTCGGCGCCTCAGTCTTCCAGCGCCTCGTCCTCGCCGCGCACGCCTTGTGATGCCGCCGCCTCGGCCGGCTTCACCCGCCCGCCCACCGGCACCACCTCCTGCTCGATCGCTCCGAACAGCGATTTGCCGTCCAGCCCCTTCATCTCGATGCGGATCGTGTCGCCGTACTTCATGAACTCGGTCTTGGGCGCGCCGTCCTGGATGGTCTCGATGCAGCGCTTCTCGGCGATGCAGGAATAGCCCTCGGGCCATTCCATGCGGCCGTTCTTCTCGACGCCGGGGTTGCTCACAGTGCCGCTGCCGACGATGCTGCCGGCGCGCACGTTGCGGGTCTTGGCGATGTGGGCGATGAGCTGGCCGAAATGGAAGGTCATGTCCGGGCCGGCGTCGCACAGGCCGACCTTGCGGCCGTTCCAGGTGCTCTGCAGCGCCAGGTGCACGCGGCCGTCCTGCCAGGCGGGGCCCAGCTCGTCGAGCGTGACGGCTACAGGGCTGAAGGCGGTGGCAGGCTTGCTCTGGAAGAAGCCGAAGCCCTTGGCCAGCTCGGCCGGGATGAGGTTGCGCAGGCTCACGTCGTTGGCCAGCATCACCAGGCGGATGCCGTCCAGCGCCTGCTCGGGCGTGGCGCCCATGGGCACGTCGCCCGTGACGACGGCGACCTCGGCCTCGAAGTCGATGCCCATCGCTTCGCTGGGCACCACGATATCGTCCGTGGGGCCGAGGAAGTCGTCGCTGCCGCCCTGGTACATGAGCGGGTCGGTGTAGAAGGTGGCAGGCACCTCGGCGTTGCGGGCCTTGCGCACCAGCTCGACGTGGTTGAGGTAGGCCGAGCCGTCGGCCCACTGGTAGGCGCGCGGCAGCGGCGCCATGCACTGGCCGGGGTTGAAGGGGAAAGCGTGGCGCGTGCGGCCGTGGTTGAGCGCGGTGTACAGGTCCTGCAGTTGCGGGCTCATGAAGCCCCAATCGTCCAGCACCTGCTGCAGGCGGTGGGCGATGCCGGTGGCGTAGTGGGCGGTCGTGAGGTCGCGCGAGACGACGACCAGCTGGCCGTCGCGCGAACCGTCCTGGAGCGTGGCGAGTTTCATGGGCGGAATCCGGGGGAGGGGCGGCGCGGTATTCGGGGAACCATCGGCCCGCCGCGGCGCCACTAAACTGGTTGGACGGCCGGCAGTGTAGCGAGGCGCTCCGGGTCACCGGCCCCTCGCCTGCCTGCCGATCACGCCCTTTTCGATGCCATCCCTGCCGGCTCTTGCCACCGACCACGGCCCCACCGCGTCGCCACTGCCGCGCCGGGCGCCGTGGCGTGCGCTGAGCGTGCTGACGCTGGCCGTGGCTGCCGCGCACCTCGCGGTCCTGGGGCTGGCGCCGCTCGGGGCCGGCCAGGAGCCGTTGCCGTTGGCGGCGCATTTCAGCACCCGCACCATCGTCATTGCGCCACCTGCCCCGCTGGCGGCTGCTGCGGCTCCTGCGACGACGGCAGCACCCGCTGCGCCTGCTGCCGCGCCGGCTCCCAGGCGCCCGAGCGCGCAGCTGCGGCCCAGGCCGCGGCCGAAGCCGCCCTTTCCCGCGCCGGCGCCACCGCCCGAAGCGCCGGCACCGGAGGTGATGGCCAGTGCCGATTCCACCGCGCCCGAGACGGTGCCACCGCCCCCCGCACCCGAGGACCCCGATCCTGCGAGCCCGGACACGGCTGCGGCAGCGCCGGCGTCGACGCCGGCCCCAGCCCCCGCACCCGCGCCGCCAGGGCCCGGCGGGGCGGGCAACGTTGCCACGGCGGAGGCGGGCGGCGGGGCCGGCACGCCCGGCGCGACGCGGCCGCTCAAACTGCCCGGCTCGGTGCAGCTTGGTTTCGCCGTCACGGCGCAGCAGGGGCCGCAGCCGATGTCGGGCGCCTTCGGCGAGCTGGTCTGGCTGCAGAACGGCGACGAGTACAACGCGCGCCTGTCCATCAAGATGCTGTTCAAGACGGTGCGGGCGCAGACCAGCGTCGGCCGCATCGGCCCGCTGGGCATCGATCCCACGCGCTTCTCGGACACGCGGCGGACCGAGGTGGCCTCGCACTTCGTGCGCGAGTCGGGCGAGATCGTGTTCAGCAACAACGCGCCGCGCGCCAAGCTGCAGCCCGGGGCGCAGGACCGCCTGAGCGTCATCATGCAGATCTCGGCCCTCATTGCAGGCGACCCGGCGCGCTATCCGCCGGGCAGCCAGCTCAGCATGCAGACGGTGGGCGAGCGCGACGCCGAGGTGTGGACCTTCACCGTCGACGGGGAGGACGCGGTGTCGACCCCGGCGGGCGATTTCAGGGCCGTGCGCCTCACCCGGCTGCCGCGCCGGGACTACGACTACAAGCTCGAACTCTGGCTGGCACCCGAGCAGAACTGGCTGCCCGTGCGCATCCGCCAGACGCAGCAGAACGGCGACTTCATCGACCTCGCATTGCGCAGTGTGGAAAAACCGCGGGAGCCCAGCTGACGCCGAGGTCGCGCGTCTCCGACGGCGCTGTGGGCCTTGGCCCACGCCATGTCGGCGCCTCTTGAATCTGGCGCGTTGATTGCTACATGGTGACCATGTCTCTCATCGACTCCATGAAGCACCCCGCCATGCACATGCTTTACGACTCCGACGCTTTTGTCGTCGTCCACGTGCAGCCGACCGAGGACGAAGCCCCCGTGGCGCCGCATCTGCCGGTGCTGGCGCGCGACGGTTTCGAGATCGTCGACAAGCGTTCGGGCAAGGAGGTCTATCTCGACGGCTCCTGGGCCGACCTGTTCCAGAAGCAGATCGCGGCCTGGCAGCTCAACACGCCGACGCAGGAAGAGGTGGAGGACACCCTCGAAGGCTATGCCGAACTGGCCCAGAACCCGGTGCTCATGCACTGACGGCCGGGCCGGCCGCCGATGGATACCGAAGGCGCCTGCGGGCGCTTTTTTCTTGGACGCGTGCCGGCGGGGCCCGCTCCTCAGCGGGCCGGCGTGGTGAGCGCCCGCCCGCCCAGCACCTCGGGATTGACCAGGTTCTGCGGCGTGCCCCGCGCGAAAGCCACGATGTTGTCGAAGGCCGTGCCGAAATAGCGCTCGTAGTTGTCGCGCTCCACGTAGCCGATGTGCGGCGTGCACAGGGCGTTGGGCAGTGCCAGCAGCGGGTGGCCGCCGCCCAGCAGCGGTTCGGCCTCCTGTTCGAACACGTCGACAGCCGCGAAGCCCGGGCGGCCCGCCCGTAGCGCAGCTTCCAGCGCGCCGGGTTCCAGCAGTTCCCAGCGGCTGGTGTTGACCAGCACCGCGTCGGGCTTCATGGCGTCCAGGTCGGCGCGCGTCACCAGGCCGCGCGTCTCGGGCACCAGACGCACATGCAGGCAGACGGCATCGCTCTGCGCGAAGAAGGCCTGCCGCGATGGCGCCACCTCGAAACCGTCGGCAAGCGCTGCGGCGATCGACCCCTCACGCCCCCACACCCACACGTGCATGCCGAAGGCTCGGCCATACCGGGCCACCTGTCGGCCGATGCGCCCGTAGCTCCACACGCCCAGCCGCCGGCCGAACAACTGCTGGCCCAGGTGCCCCTGCCACAGGCCCGCGCGCAGGCGGTTGGCCTCATCCACCAGGTGCCGCCGGCTGGCCAGCAGCAGGGCCCAGGTCAGTTCCGCCGTGGCGGCGCCCGAACCCCGGCCGTCGGCCACGGCCACGCCGCGCGCCGTGCACGCGCCCACGTCCACGTGGGAGGCGATGCGCCCGGTCTGGCTGATCAGCCGCAGGCGCGGCAGCCGGTCCAGCAGCGCACCATCCATGCGGGTGCGCTCCCGCGTGAGCACGACGGCGTCGAAGTCCTGCAGGCGCTGCGCCAGGGCATCGACGCCATGCACGGTGTCGTTGAATACGGTCACCTCGTGGCCCGCCAGCCGGCCGAAGCAGGCGAGGGTGCGCACGCAGTCCTGGTAGTCGTCGGGAATGGCGATGCGCACGGCCGCTTCAGTCCAACTTGATGCCGAGCTCGGCGATCGTCTTCTTCCACTGCGCCAGGTCCTTGCGGATCACCTGCGCGTATTCGGCCGGCGGCATGCCGCCGGGCTCGATGCCCTGCGCTCGGAACAGGGTGCGCAGCTCGGGCTGCGCCAGCGCGGCCTTCACGCCCTGGTAGAGCCGGTCGACGACCGGGGCCGGCGTGTCGCCCGCCACCAGCAGCCCGTACCAGCCGTGGACGTCGAAGCCCGGATAGCCCTGCTCGGCCACGGTGGGCACCTGCGGCAGCCCCGCGAAGCGGCTGGCGGGCGCGACGGCCAGCGCACGCAGCTTGCCGGCCTGGATCTGCGACAGCGCCGAGCTCATGTCCAGGAACATGAACTGCACCTGCCCGCCCAGCAGGTCCTGCACCGCCGGCCCGGCGCCGCGGTAGGGCACGTGGGTGGCCTGGATGCCGGCGCGCTGCGCGAACAGCGCGCCGGCAAGGTGGGCGGACGTTCCCACGCCCGAAGAGGCATACGACAGCGATCCCGGCTTGTCCCTGGCCATCTGCACCAGCCCCTGCAGGTCGCGGGCGGGAAAGTCCGGCTTCACCACCAGTGCATGCGGAATGAACCCGACGATGGTGATGGGGCTGAAGTCCTTCAGCGTGTCGAAGGGGTAGTTGGGCATCAGCGCGGGATTGGTGACCGCGAGGATCGAGGGCATCACCAGCGTGTAGCCATCGGGCGGGTTGCGGGTGACTTCGCCCATGCCGATCACGCCGCCGCCGCCGGGCTTGTTGTCGACGATGAAGGGCTGCCCCATGGAAGGGCCCATCACCTTTGCCACGGCGCGTGCCATCAGGTCGGTCGGCCCGCCCGCTGCGAAAGGCACGACGATGCGTACCGGCCGGCTCGGGAAAGGGGCTTGCGCCCAGGCCGCCGGGGAGGCGACGCCGATGGCGGCAGCCTGCAGCAGCGTGCGGCGGCGCAGGCGCGTGCCCGGTTCACTCGGTTCCATGCTTGTCTCCTTGTCGGTGCACGCCCACGAAGGGGTGCTTGCAGGCACCTTAGGAGAAATGCCTCGGGGACGAAACGCGGCTGTTCCACTGTTTGGAACGCCGCGGCCGGACGCGGGCGCTCAGGGTGCGTCGCTCGCGCGTCGCGCGTAGAGCCGTTCGTAGAGCGGCCCCGTCAGCACCAGCACGGCCACCAGCCGGCACACCTGGAAGGCCGTGACCACCGGCACGCCCAGCTGCAGCACCTTGGCCGTGATCGACATCTCGGCGATGCCGCCCGGCGAGGTGCCGAGCACCATCGTCGCCCAGTGGATGCCGGTGGCCCAGGCCAGCGCCGCCGCGAAGGCACCGCAGAGCACGAGCATGCCCAGCGTGCCTGCCGCCACCGAGGCGAGCCAGCGCGGCGCCGTGTGGAGGAACTCGCGCGAGAAGCGCACGCCCAGGCTGATGGCGATGAGCAGCTGGGCCGCGTTGGACAGCCACAGCGGCACGGCCGACAGGGTGTGTCCGCTCATCGTGATCGCCATCGCCACCAACAGCGGGCCGATGAACCAGGGGTTGGTGCGACCCAGCGCGCGCATCGCCAGCGCGCCGGCGACGGTCGCCAGCGCCATCAGCGCAAAACCCTCCCAGCGCACGTCGCGCACCGCCGGCGGCACGCTGTCCAGGCCGTGCAGGCCGCTGTACTGCATCGCGAAGGGAATGGTCACGGTGACGATCACGAGGCGCAGGCTGTGCGCCGCAGCCACCAGGTCGGTGCGCGCGCCGGCCTTCTCGGCCATCAGGGTCATCTCCGACGCACCCCCGATCGCACCGGCGAAGTAAGTCGTGGCTCGCATGGCGTGTGATGGCACATGGGGCATGCGGTGCGCGTGCAGGCGCTCGAGCCAGCGGCCGAAACCGAAGCCCAGCACCAGCGCCCACGCGATCGCGAGGGCGATCGCCCACCAGATGCCGGCCACCAGCGCCGTCACGTGCGGCGTGAAGTACAGGCCCAGCGCCGCGCCGATGGTCCACTGGCCGGCATTGCGCAGGGGCGTGAAGCTGGCCGTGGGCGCGCCTGCGATGGACGCGATCGACACCGCCAGCAGCGGCCCGATCATCCAGGGCAGCGGGGTGTGCAGCCACAGGCACAGGCCGGCGGCAGCCAGCGCGAGCAGCAGCGTGGATGCCACGCGGGCGAGGTAACGCGGGGTGGGGAACGACAAGGGAAGCAGGCGAAGGACGGCAGGCGCGCCGCGGCGGCTCGCATAGTATGGCGCGATGGCTGCCGCCCTTTTCATCCGCCGCACTTGCGCGTTGTCGATCCTCGCCCTCGCCCTGGCGGCCTGCACCGCACTGCGCGGGGCCGACGACGGCCCGGTGCCCGAGCGCATCGCCCGGCTGCTGCCGGCCGACGTGATGCTGCTCGGCGAACAGCACGATGCACCGGAGCACCATGCGATCGAGCACGAGAGCGTGCAGACGCTCGTCGCGCGCAACCAGCTCGCCGCGCTCGCGCTCGAAATGGCCGAGGAGGGCCGCAGCACGGCCGCACTGTCCACCGCTGCCACCGAGGCGCAGGTGCAGGCGGTACTGGCCTGGGACGCCAAGGCCTGGCCCTGGACCGACTACGCCCCCACCGTGATGGCCGCCGTGCGCGCCGGCGTGCCGGTGCTGGGCGCCAACCTGCCGCGTGCCCGCATGCGCGACGCCATGGCCGACGTGTCGCTCGACGCGCAGCTTTCCGAGGCGGCGCTCAGCGCGCAACAAGCGGCGGTGCGCGACGGCCACTGCGGCCTGCTGCCCGAAGCGCAGATCGTGCCGATGACGCGCATCCAGATTGCACGCGACCGCGCCATGGCCCACACGCTGACAGAACAGGCGCGTGGGCCCGGGCAGGTGGTGCTGCTCATCACGGGCGCAGCCCATGCCGACCCGGCGCTGGGCGTGCCGCAGCACCTGCCCACCGACCTGAAGGTGCGCAGCGTGCGCATGGCGGCCGGCGGGTCGGCCTCGGGCCGCGGTGGCTTCGACGCGGTCTGGGCCACGCCGGCCCTCGCGGCGCAGGACTATTGCGCCCGACTGAAGCCCCCCGCCGCGCGCACCGCCTCCTGAGGCCGCGAGAAGGGCCAATGGTGGCCGGGGCGGCGTGGCGCGGCACGCGCTGCGACAATCACCGCCCTCATGAGCGCGTACATCCTCACCCTGTCCTGCCCCGATCGCGTGGGCATCGTCCATGCCGTCTCGGGTTTCCTGCTGGAGCGCGGCGGCAACATCGAAGAAGCGGCCCAATACAACGACCACGACACCGGCCTGTTCTTCATGCGCGTGCACTTCGCCTGCGAGGCGGTGCCGCAGGCGCAACTGCGCGACGACCTGGCCACGCTGGCGGGTGACTTCGGCATGGCCTGGAAGCTGCACGCCCGCCAGCCCATGAAGACGGTGATCCTGGTGAGCAAGGAAGGCCATTGCCTGAACGACCTGCTGTTCCGCTGGAAGAGCGGGCTGCTGCCGGTCGACATCCGCGCCATCGTCAGCAACCACCGCGACTTCTACCAGCTGGCGGCCAGCTACAACGTGCCCTTCCACCACATCCCGGTGACGGCCGCCACCAAGGCGCAGGCCGAGGCGAAGCAGCTGGAGATCATCGAGGCCGAGGGCGCCGAACTCGTGGTGCTGGCGCGCTACATGCAGATCCTGAGCAACGACATGTGCCGCCAACTGGCCGGGCGCGCCATCAACATCCACCACTCCTTCCTGCCCAGCTTCAAGGGCGCCAAGCCCTACTACCAGGCGCACGACCGCGGCGTGAAGCTCATCGGCGCCACCGCGCACTACGTGACGGCCGACCTCGACGAGGGCCCGATCATCGAGCAGGACGTGGCCCGCGCCGACCACACCGACACGGTGGAAGACCTCACGGCCCGTGGCCGCGACACCGAGAGCCTGGTGCTCGCACGCGCCGTGAAGTGGCACAGCGAGCACCGCGTGCTGCTCAACGGCCACCGCACGGTGGTCTTTCGCTGATCCCGACGGATTCAGAAGAAAATTGCCTGCAGCGCCCGCCCCGCCTGCGCGAGCAGCTATGTTTTTAATAGCAAATCGCTGGAGCATCCCCTGATGCAGGGTCTGCGCGGCCTGGCCTGGCTGCTCGTCTTCCAGTCGGTGGGCGAGCTGCTGTCGCGTGGCCTCTCGCTGCCGCTGCCCGGGCCCGTGCTCGGCCTGGTACTGCTGCTCGTCGGCCTGCGCTTCGCGCTCGTGCGCGAGCCGGTGGCCGAGTGCGCCGGCTTCCTGCTCACCCACCTGTCGCTGCTCTTCGTTCCGGTGGGCGTGGGCGTGATGACGCACCTGGCGCTGCTCACGCAGTACGGCCTGCGCATCCTCGTCGTGATCGCGCTGTCGACCTGGATCGGGCTGGCGGTGACCGCGCTGGTGCTGTACGGCTGGCCGCGCCGCGCCCCTGGCGGAAACTGACATGCCGCACTTCGTCGAACTCTGGATCTACCTCTCCGCCACACCGCTGTTCGGCCTCACGGCCACGCTGGTGGTGTATCTGCTCGCGCAGGCCTTCTACGCCCGCACGGGCAGCGCGCCCTGGGCCAACCCGGTGCTGTGGTCGGTCGTCACGCTGGCGGTGCTGCTCACGCTCACGGGCGTGAGCTACCCGAGCTACTTCTCGGGTGCGCAGTTCATCCACTTCCTGCTCGGCCCCGCGGTGGTCGCCCTGGCGTGGCCGCTGTGGCAGCGCCGTGCCGAGTTGCGCGCGCGCGGCGTGCGGGTGCTGCTGGCGGCGCTTCTCGGAGGCGCGGCGGCGGGCGGCTCGGCCGTGGGACTGGCCTGGGCCTTCGGGCTGCCGCACGACGTGGTGCTGTCGATGGCGCCCAAGTCCGTCACCGCGCCGGTCGCCATGGGCATTGCCGAGAAGATCGGCGGCGTGCCCGCGCTGTCGGCGGTGTTCGCGGTCATCACCGGCATGGTGGGTGCGCTCACCGGCAAATACCTGTTCGACCTGCTGCGCGTGCCGGCGGCCGGCGAAGGCTGGACGGCGCGCGGGTTCGCCCTGGGGACCGCTTCGCACGGCATCGGCGCGGCGCGCGCCCTGCAGGTCAATGCCGACGCCGGCGCCTACGCGGGGCTGGCGCTCGGGCTGCAGGTGGTGCTGGCGGCGTTGCTGATGCCGCTGGTGTTCCGCTTCTTTTGAGCGCATCGCGCGCATCAACGAAAAACGCCTGCGGTCCTGCAGGCGTTCTTGCTTCATGGGGGCGCGGGCCCGTCAGGCCCGCAGGGCCTCAGTTGCGGTACGGGTTGTTGGGTCGGCGGTCGGCCCGGTTGGGCACCCCGTCCCCGTCGCGGTCCCAGCGGCCGCGGTCGTATTCCCAGCGGCCATTGCGCTCACGCCACTCCGGAGCGCGGTAGGCGTAGCCGGGGCGGGCCTTCACCCACACGCCGCGCACCCACACGTGGCCGCCACGGCGCCATTCCCAATGGCCGGGGGCCCACACGTAGCCGCGGCGCGGCGGGGGCACGCGCTCGAAGCGCGGCGGCGGAGGCGGTCCGAACTGGACGTTGATGACCGGTTGCGCCTGCGCTGCGGTCGGCACGGTGAAGGCCCCGACGGACAGCAGTGCTGCGGCGCCGGCGGCCATGGTGATCTTTGCGAGTCTGTTCATGGGATGGCTCCTCATGCGTTCTGTGGAGCCTTCATGGTCATCGGCCCATGTGAATGCGATGTAAGCGGCACGCGAAATCTTGTGTAAAGCTGTATCGCGGGTCGCGGGGCCTCTATCGCCCGAGCAGCTTCAGGTCGACCGCCTGCGCCATGGCCGCCGTACCGGCGGCGTTGGGATGCAGATGGTCGCCGCTGTCGTAGGCCGCGTTCAGCACCTGCGGGTCGGCGGCGTCGCGCAGCGCCGCATCGAAGTCCACCACGCCATCCGCCGAGCGCTGCGTGCGGATCCAGGCGTTGAGCGTCTGCCGCTTGGCTTCGTTGCCTTCGTTCCAGTAGCCCGCGCCCTTGAAGGGCAGCAGCGTGCCCAGCAGCACCTTCACGCCGCGCGCGTGCGCGCGATTGACCAGGCTCTGCAGGCCGGTGGCCAGTTGCTCGGCGCTGGGCGCCATGACGTTGGGCAGGACGCCCGCGAAGGTGCCGTAGCCGATGTCGTTGACACCGATGAGGATCAGCACGTGCGAGACACCGCTCTGGCCGAGCACGTCGCGATCGAAGCGTTCGAGGCCGCTGGGCCCGGTCTTGTCGGCCAGCAGCCGGTTGCCGCCGATGCCGGCGTTGACCACCGCCACCGTGCCGCTGCCGGCGCGGGGCGCCTCGCGCAGGCGCTCGGCCAGCCGCTGCGGGTAGCGTGCCGGCTCGGCGTCGCCATCGCTGCCCGAACCTTCGGTGATGGAGTCGCCGAAGGCCACGACGGTGCGGCTGCCCAGCGGCGCATCGACGTCCAGCCCGGTCACGAAGTAGTTGTAGGGCGAACGCCGGGCGCCATCGAGCTTCGGGGCCGAGGCCCAGGCGCCCGGCGCCGTCCAGGTGGCATTGAGCGGCAGCCGGTGCACGGTGGTGATGGGCGTCTCGCGCGGCAACTCGAAGCTCACCGCGATCGGCTGGCCGGCCCGCACGCGCAAGGGGGCGGCATCGCTCCACACCTCGCGGCCGGGCGCCACGGTCACTTGGGGGCGGCCGCCGAAGCGCAGTGCCTGCATGCCCGACGGCACGACGCTGTCGTCGCCCGCGCTGGCGGCCACCGTGGCGGCCGCGATCTGCAGCGGCCGCTGGCCGAACAGGTTGGAGAAGCGCACGCGCACGCGGGGCCCGTCGAGCGTCGGCACGATGCGCTGGCGCAGCGTGCCCGCCACCTTCAGCTCCGGGGCGGAGAGGCCGGGCGGCATCGGCAGGTCGGCCAGATTCTGTGGCGCGGCCGCCCAGCCTGCGACCCAGGCCGCCATCGCATGCATAGGCAGGCCGAGTCCGAACAGGACGGCAGCCACCAGGCAGTGGCGGCGATGGAGGCGGACAGGCAGGGCGACCATGCGGCAGGGCAAAGCCGTGCAGTGTAGGCAGGCGCTGCGACCGCATCCGGCGAAGGGCCGCACCTTCGCGCCGCTCGCCACGGAAAACGCGTCGTGCGGAGGCGATTTTGTAGTACACCGTGCGCCGGAACGTTTCAAAGCATGAGCAAGGGGAGGTGGACGTTGACCGCCACTGCAGCAACGCCCACCGTGGCGCGCGTGAACCTGGGGTCGCCGACCGCAGCGCTTGCGCATGGCCCGGCTGACGACGAAACGGCCGTACGCCGCGACCTGATCGAGCAATTCATGGGCGACTCGGCATTGCGCATGTGGATGAGCCTGGCGTCCACGCTGGGCATCGTCGCCATCGCCTGGAACTACGCCGACAGGCGCTCGCTGCTGGCCTGGCTGGCGGCAGGGGTGGCGGTGTTCGTCGGCTTCTGGATCGTCGAGCGGCCCTATCAGCGCAGCCGACGCTACGCCAATGCGCAGGACCAACAGCGCATGCTCCGGGTGCTGGCCCCGCTGTACCTGGCACGCGGCATGTACTGGGGCACGCCGCTGCTCCTTTTCTTCATGGTCGACACGGTCCCGCGCCCCGTGCAGACCGGCTGCGCACTCATCGCATTGGCGATGACCTCGGAGCCGCTCGCCAGCCTGGCGCTCGTGCCGCGCCTGTGCCGCCTGGCCACGCACGCATTGTTCGGTACGTCCATCCTCTGCTTCCTCTGGCGCGTTGCGCAGCGCCACGGCCTGCACGTGGACCAGACCTTCCTGTTCGTGCTGATTCCCTTCATCCACTGGGGGCTGATGGCGCGGCTGTCCGAGCGCGTGTACCGCAACCACCGGAAGATGTGCGTCCTGCAACTGGAGCTGGTGCGCAAGGAGCAGGAGGCGCGGCACGCGATCGAGGTCAAGAACCGCCTGCTGGCCACAGCGGCCCACGACATCCGCCAGCCCGTCAGTGCGCTGTCGCTGCTGACGCACCATCTCGTGCACCATCCCGACATGCACCTGGAGCTGGCGCCCAAGATCGCGCAGGTGAGTGCTTCGCTCAACCAGCTGTTCGACGCGCTGTTCGAGCACAGCGCGCTCGAGAGCGGCGCGGTGTCGGTGGCGATGCAGGACGTCGACCTGGGCCATCTGCTCGACAGTCTGCGGGTCGAGTTCGAGCCGCAGGCGGGGGTCCGCGGCATCGCCCTGCGTGTGAGATCGTTGCGCCTTGGCGTGCGCACCGATCCGATGCGCCTGCGCCGCATCGTCGGCAATCTCCTGTCCAACGCCCTCAAGTACAGCCCGCCGGACCGCAGCATCCTGCTCACGGCCCGGGTGCGGCGCGGCGTGCCCTGTGTGGAGGTGTGGGACCAGGGCGTCGGCATCCCGAGCCGGGAGCTCGGCAACATCTTCCAGGCGTTCTACCGCGTCGACCTGAGCGAAGCGCATGCGGAGGTGCGCGACCGCGCCAGAAGCGACGGCATCGGCCTGGGCCTGTCGATCGTCGCCCGGCTGTCGCAGATGATGGACATCGGGATCGAGGTGAAGTCCAGCCTGGGCCGCGGCACCCGCATCACGCTGGCGTTGCCGGGCGTTGCATCCGCGGCCCTCGGCTGAGCGTCGCGCCCCCTCACCAGGTGTCGACGTAGGCCTTGGGTGCTTCCACGGCGCGGCTCGCCGAGGCCAGTCCGCGCAGCAGCCAGGCCCGCGTCTCGGCCGGGTCGATCACGGCGTCGATCTCCAGCGTCTGCGCCATGTGCATGGCCTCGCCGTCGGCGTATTGCTTGGCCACCAGTTCCTTGAAGAGCGCGTCGCGTTCGGGGCCGGCGGGCACGGCCTCGAGTTCCTTGCGGTAGCCCAGGCGCACCGCGCCTTCGAGGCCCATCGCGCCGAACTCACCCGTGGGCCAGGCGACGGTGAAGACCGGCGCATCGAATCCGCCCGCCGCCATCGCCTGCGCACCCAGGCCGTAGCCCTTGCGCAGCACGACGGTGAAGTAGGGTACGCGCAGGTGGGCCTCGATCATGAACATGCGGCACACGTGGCGCACCTGCGCCTGCGCCTCGATGTCGGGCCCGACCATGAAGCCGGGCGTGTCGCACAGCGAGATCAGCGGGATCGCATGCGCGTTGCACAGCTGCATGAAGCGCGCCGCCTTGTCGGCGGCCTCGGCGTCGATGGCGCCGCCCAGGTGGTGCGGGTTGTTGGCGATCACGCCCACCGGCTGGCCGTCGATGCGGGCCAGCGCCGTGACCATGCCGGCGCCGAAGCCTGCGCGCAGTTCGAGCACCGAGTCCTCATCGAACAGGCCGCGCATCACGGCGCGCACGTCGTACACGCGCAGCCGGTTCTCCGGCACCGCGTGGCGCAGCGCGCGCTGGTCGGGGCAGCGCCCGCCGTGCGTGCGGCCCTGGAAGTACGACAGGTACTGCCTGGCCACGCGCACCGCCTCGGCCTCGTCCTCGACCAGGATGTCGATCACGCCGTTGCGAGACTGCACCGGGCTCGGGCCGATCTGCTCGGGTGTGAACGTGCCCAGCCCGCCGCCTTCGATCATGGCCGGGCCGCTCATGCCGATGTTGCTGGCGCGCGTGGCGATGATCACGTCGCTGCAGCCCAGCAGCGCCGCGTTGCCTGCGAAGCAGCGCCCGTGCACGATGCCCACCACCGGCACCTTGCCCGACAGCGCCGCGTACTGGCTGAAGGTGTGGTTGTTCAGGCCGGCCACGATGGGCATGTCGGTGTCGCCCGGGCGCCCGCCGCCGCCTTCGGCGAAGAGCACCAGCGGGATCTTCAGCTGGTGCGCCAGCGCCAGCATGCGGTCCTTCTTGTGGTGGTTGCGCATGCCCTGCGTGCCGGCGAGCACCGTGTAGTCGTAGGCCATCACCACGCAGCGCGAGGCCTCGGCACCGAACTGGTCGGCGTTGACGCTGCCGATGCCCGTCACCATGCCGTCGGCGGGCGTGTTGGCGATCAGGTCCTCCAGGCTGCGCCGGCGCGTCTGCGCGGCGATCGCGAGCTGGCCGTATTCGATGAAGTTGCCCGGGTCGCGGTCGAGGTCGCACAGGTCTGCGATGTTCTCGCGCGCGGTACGGCCGCCCTGGGCGTGGCGCTTGGCGACGGCCTTCTCGCGGTTCGCATCGAGCGTGAAGGCGTGCCGGTCGATCACGCGCTGCAGGTCGGGGCGGATGGTGTCCAGGTCCACAGCCTCGCTGGCGTGGGCCTGCACGCTGTCGGCGTCCACAGGCTCGAGCTTCACGAGCGACTGGCCTTCCACGAGGTAGTCGCCCGGCTGCGCCAGCAGCGTCACCACGCGGCCGGCGGTGGGCGCGTGCAGCAGGTGCTCCATCTTCATCGCCTCGAGCACGCCGACCTGCGCGCCGGCGGGCAGCACGTCGCCCACGGCAACCTCGAACTGCACCAGCCTGGCGGGCATGGGCGCGCGGATGACGGGTGCACCATCCTCTTCGTTTTCAGAAGAAAAAGTGGCCGCAACGCCCGCCCCACCTGCGGGAGCAGCTATTGATTTCGTAGCGTGTGAGATGCGCTCCGCCGCGCCCAGCAGGTCGGCCAGGTGCTCTTCCACGAAGCGGGTGTGCACCGCCTGCGTGGCGAACTCCGGGCGCTTGCCGATGGCGCGCAGCAGCGCAAGGTTGGTCGCCAGGCCCTCGATGCGGCACTCCGCAAGAGCACGCAGCGAGCGGCGCTGGGCATCGGCGAACTGGGCCGACGGGCTGGAGACGATGAGCTTGGCCAGCAGCGTGTCGTAGTGCGGCGAGGGTGCCAGACCCGCGTAGCCCTGCGTGTCCACGCGCACGCCTGGGCCGCTGGGCAAGTCGAAGCGTGCCAGCGTGCCGCTGGACGGACGTGCGTTGCCCTGCGCGTCGAGCGTCTCGGCGTTGATGCGCCACTGGATGGCGAAACCCCGCTGCGCCGCCGTCGCGCCGGCCTGCACCCCCAGGTCGGCCAGCGATCGTCCCGCTGCCACGCCCAGCTGCAACTGCACCAGATCGAGTCCGGTGACGGCCTCGGTCACCGTGTGCTCGACTTGCAGGCGCGGATTCGCCTCGATGAAGACATAGGGCAAGGCCGTGGAGTTCTCGTCGACCAGGAACTCGAAGGTGCCGAGCCCGCGGTAGCCGACCTGCTGTGCCATGCGCAGCGCGGCCTGGGTGATGCGGTCGCGCAGGGCCTCGCTCAGCGACGGGCTGGGCGCGATCTCGACCAGCTTCTGGAAGCGCCGCTGCAAGGTGCACTCGCGCTCGCCCAGGCTGGCGACGGCGCTGCCATCGCCCAGCACCTGGATCTCGACGTGGCGCGCATGGCGCATCAGGCGCTCGACGTACACGCCGTCGACGCCGAAGGCCG
>JAFEEH010000241.1 GCA_018241185.1 Pseudomonadota bacterium
CCTCGGCGGCCAGCCCGGCCAGCGCACGCCCGGCCATCGCGGCGCCCAGCCAGTCGCGCTGGCGGGCCCGGCGCAGCACGCGGGCGGCGGCCGCCCGCGCCTCGGCCGTGCGGCCGCCCGCGGCCATCGCCTCGCACACCCAGCCGTGGTTGAGCGAGGCGAACAGGCCCTTGTCGTGCGAATCGAGCCAGGTCGCCGATTCCTGCAGCGCCTCGAGCACGGCTGGCTGCGGGTCGAGCATCCAGCGCGCATAGGCGGCCAGGCCATGGCTCATGGCGAACAGGTACAGGCTCTTGACCTGCTCGCCCACCCGGTGGGCGGCCTGCGCGTCGTCCAGCGCGGCCTGCCAGCGGCCCTGCCAGAGGTTGACGCCCGCGCGCCAGCACAGCACCGAGCCCTCGACCTCGTGGCCGCGGCCGGGCAGCGCCGCGAGGGCCTCGTCGAAGCTGGCGTGGGCGTCGTCGAAGCGCCCCAGGTCGCCCAGCACGCTGGCGCGGCAGGCCATGGCATAGGCGATGGCCGGCAACGGCGCGCGGCTGCCCGGACGGCGCTGGCGCACGGCATGTGCCATCTCGTCCAGCAGCTCGACGGCACGGCCGTAGTCGGCGGCCGAGGCCGCCGCCTGGCCCAGCGTGGTGCGCGCCTGGACGATGAGCGACATGTCCTGCAGGCGGGTGGCGTGGTCGAGCGCCTCCTCGCAGTGCAGCAGGGCGTCCTTGGATTCGCCCAGGGCGTAGTGCAGGTAGCCGAGCCAGTACTGGGCGTAGGCCTGGCCCGTCGCGTCGCCGTGCGCGCGGGCCTTGTCCACCGCGCGGCGCAGCAGGGCCTTCTCGTCGCGCGAGGGATCGAACACCGTGGCCAGGCCGAGGCGCCGCACCACCGAGCGCCAGAGCTGGTAGCGCTCGGGCGTCGAAGGCAGGCGGTCGAGCATCTCGAGGGCGGCGCGGTACTGCGTTTTCGCGCGGTCGATGGACGAGGCCGACATCGCCTTGTCGCCGGCCATTTCGGCGTAGCGCGCCGCGGCCGCGAAATCGGCCGCGCCCGCGTGGTGGTAGGCCAGCGGCTCGCATTGCTCGAGCTCGGTCGCGCCATCGCGCGCGCGCAGCAGCTGCGCCACGCGCCCGTGCATCTCGCGGCGCTGCTGCAGGCCCAGCGTGCCGTAGACCACGTCACGCGTGATGCCGTGCTTGAAGCGCAGCGTGCCGGGCTGCTCGCCGGCGAAGAGCAGGTCCTGCGCCGCCATGGCGGTCACCAGCGGATGCTGGGCATCGCAGCCGGTGAGCTCCTGCAGCAGCCAGGCCGGGACCACGTTGCCGATGACGGCCGCCGCCCCGAGCACCGCGCCCTGCTGCGGCGCCAGCCGCGCCACGCGCGATTCGATCAGCGATTCGAGCCAGGCCGGTCCGCCGCGCAGCGCGTCCAGGCCGGCGCCGGTGTCGGCCGCCAGGTGGCACAGCTCCTCGAGGAAGAGCGCGTTGCCGCCGGAATGCTCGCGGATGCTGCTCACCACGAAGGGATCGGCGTCGGGCAGCAGGGTGCGGATCGTCGTATCGGCCTCGGCCCGAGACAGCGGCCCGAGCGCGAGCACGTCGGCCGCTGCCAGCTGGGCGTCGCCCAGCTCCAGCGGGCGCGTGGCCAGCAGCACCAGCAGCGGCAGATCGGGCTGCGCCGCCAGCGCGTAGACGACCTGGCGGGTCGCGTCGTCGGCCCACTGCCAGTCGTCGATGAAGAGCAGTTGCGGCGCCTGCCCTGCCAGCACGCCGACCAGCCGACCCAGCACCTGCAGCACCTGCTGCGCCTGCGCGGCGGCCGCCGCCGGCGTGTCGGCCGCCCGGCCCGGCAGGGCCAACTCGGGATGGCGCTCGCGCAGCTTGTCCGGCAGTGCGGCGATCACGCCGCCCAGCAGCGCCGGCGCGGCCAGGCCTGCCGCGGCCGGACCCAGGCGGGCGCGCAGCATCTGCAGGAAGGGCTGCAGGGGCTCGGCGCTGAGTTCGGCCTCGCAGTAGCCGCGCCACAGCGCGAAGCCGCTCGCCGAGGCGTGGCGCAGGAACTCCTCGGCCAGGCGCGTCTTGCCGACCCCCGCGGGGGCGGAGACCACCATCAGCCGGGTGCGCCCCTCACGAGCCGCCGCGAGCGCCCCTTGCAGCGCGGCGAGTTCGGCCTCGCGCCCGACGAAGTCGACCAGCCCGCGGCGCGTCTGCGCCTCGAAGCGCGTGCGCAGCGCCGTGCGCGCGAGGATGCGGTGCACCGCGAGCGGGTCGTCGCGGCCCTTGAGCGCGAGCCGGCGGGCTTCGGTCTGGAAGAGGTAGCGGGCCGGGCCCAGCGTCTCCTCGCTGACCAGGATCTCGTCGCGCTCGGCGACGTCGCTCAGATGCTTGGCAATGCCGGGGGCGGCGCCGAAGAGCTCGAAGCGCCCGGCGATGCCGTGGGTGCCTTCGCGCACCAGCACCAGGCCCGCGTGGATGCCGCTGTGCACGTCCAGCACGATGTCATCGCGGTAGGCATGGCGGGCGCGCAGCGCGCGCACGCGCTCGTGCACCTCCAGTGCCGCCTGGGTCGCGCGCAAGCCATCGTCCTCGCCCGCCTCGGGGTGGCCGAACAGGGCCTGGAGCCCGTCGCCCTGATACTGGTTGATGGTGCCGCCGCTGCGCTGCACCACCTCGTCGAAAGCGCGGCGCACATCGTCCTGCAGGGCCGCGAACACCTCCGCCTCCAGCAGGCCAGACAGCCGCGTGGAATCCGACAGGTCAGTGAACAGCACCGTCATGTGCCGGCGCACGTCGCCCGGCACCCCCTGCACCACGCCCTCTACGTTTCTCGCCATGAGCCTCCCACTTTTTAGGGAGACAATTGTGACGCGCCGCGGGAAAACGCGGCAATCAGGCTGCAAGACCGGCCCGCGCCCTCGGATTCACCAGCGGGCGGGCAGCGGCCGCAGCAGGACCAGGCGGCGTTCACGCACGGCGAGGTAGCCGCCGGTCTCGAGGTCCTTGAGCAGGCGGCTGACCATCTCTCGCGAGCAGCCGATCTCCGAGGCCAGCGCCTGGTGCGTGAGCCGCTCGGCGATGGACGGGGTGCCGTCCGGGCCCGGCGCGGCGCGCTCCTCCAGCACGCGGCGCAGGCGGCTGTAGACGTCCAGCAGGGCCATGCTGCGGGCGCTCTCGGTCGCCAGGCGCGCGCGGCGGATCAGGCGCTCGATCAGCCCGCGCGTGAATTCCGGGTCTTCGGCGATGTGGCGCAGCGCGCTCTCGCGCGTGACCACCACGCACACGGTGGGCTCGACGGCCTCCACGCTGGCCGAGCGCGTGCCGCCGTCCAGCGACATCTCGCCCACATACTCGCCGGGGCCGTGGTGGCTCAGCGTCACCTCCCGCCCGCGGGAATCGGACACGAAGGCGCGCAGCCGGCCCGACAGCACGATGTAGATCGTGTCGCCGCGCTCGCCCTCCTGGATGAGCAGGGCGCGCGTGCGAAAGCGTCGCTGCACGCCGCGCGCCGCCAGCCGGGCGACGTCGGCCGGCAGCGAGTCGGTGGATTCGGCAGGGGCAGCGGACCGCGGCGGCATGCGCGGACTATAGGTCCGCACCGCCGGGCTGCCGCGCCGGGTGCCAGTGAAGCGACGCCTCGGCGACGCGGCGCCGCCTGCGCCGCGCCATCCCCCTTATTCGTTCGCGGCCACCATCCGCAGCGTGGAGACGATCTGCGGCATGCGGGTGACGCGGTGGACGATCGCCCGGATGCTGGCGGCGCCCGTCTTCACCCGCATGTTCTTGATGTGCGTGCGCACCGTCGACATGCGGATGCCCTGGCTCTCGGCGATCTCCTCGGCTGCCTTGCCGGCGCACAACTGGCCCAGCACCGACTGCTCGGTCGGTGTCAGCCCGCGCGCGCGGGCGTACATCTGGAGGGTGAGCGGCTGCACGCCCGGCCGGCGGCTGCAGATGACCAGCACGGCATCGGTGGCCGTGCCGGAGCGGCCGGTGGCCAGCGGGACGAAGGCCAGGGACAGCGACTCTTCCGGATGCTCCAGCTCGACGATGCTGCGGCAGTCGCGCTCGGCGTCGTGCAGCGCCAGCCGGATGCGCGCATGCGCCGTGCCGTTCCCGGCGCACAGGGCGCCACCCTGGCCCTCACGCAGTACCCGCTGGCTGGCCAGCTCGCGCCGCGCCGGGTGATTCGCATGCAGGATTCGGCCGCCCAGGTCCAGCAGCAGCAGGCCGTGCTCGATCTCGTCGAGCGCGGCGGCGAACAGGGCCGGCCAGGCGGCCTCGAGCGGGGGCAGGGCCGCGGGCACCGTTTCTCCGCGGGCGGTATCGGTCTGGGGGATGGTCATCGGGCACTCCTTCCTCATTTGTGATGAGGTCAGAGTGTGAAAAAACGCACGCCTCCCAAAAGGTGAGTATTACCCGTCGGCTTGTGATCCATTCACCTTGCGCAGCGCCGCAGGGGCGGCTGCGGGCCGCGACAGGCCCTCACCCGGTCAGGCGTTCGAGCGCCTCGCGGTACTTGGCCGCGGTTTTCTCGATCACGTCTTTCGGCAGGCGCGGTGCGGGCGGCGTCTTGTCCCAGGGTTTGCCATTGATGCGCACCGCCTCGAGCCAGTCGCGCACGAACTGCTTGTCGTAGCTGGGCGGGTTGCTGCCGTCGGCCAGGGCCTGTTCGTAGCCCTCGACCGGCCAGTAGCGCGAGCTGTCGGGTGTGAGCACCTCGTCCATCAGCACCAGCGTGCCCTTTTCGTCGAGACCGAACTCGAACTTGGTGTCGGCAATGATCATGCCCTTGGTGAGGGCGATGGCCGCCGCCGTCTCATAGATGGCGATGCTGGTCTCGCGGATCTGCTGGGCCAGCTTGGGGCCGACGATCTCGACCACACGGTCGTAGCTGATGTTCTCGTCATGTTCGCCGGCGGCGGCCTTGGCGGCCGGGGTGAAGATGGCGCGCGGCAGCTTGGCGGAATTGGTCAGCCCCTCGGGCAGCGGCACGCCGCAGACCTGGCGGTTCTCCTGGTACTCCTTCCACCCGCTGCCGGCGAGATAGCCGCGCACCACTGCCTCGACCGGGATCGGCTTGAGCCGCTTGACCAGCATCGAGCGGCCCTGCACCTGCGCCACCTCGCCCGGCTGCACCACCGACTCGGGCGCTTCGCCGGTCAGGTGGTTGGGGCACAGGGCGCCGAGCCGGTCGAACCACCACAGTGCCATCTTCGTGAGGATTTCGCCCTTGCCGGGGATCGGCTCGCCCATGATGACGTCGAAGGCGCTGAGCCGGTCGCTCGCCACCATGAGGATGCGGTCCTCGCCCACGGCATAGTTGTCGCGCACCTTGCCGCGGGCGAGCAGGGGCAGGCTCTGGATGGAAGAGGTGTGGACAGTCGTGGTCATGGGGTCGGAGCCGGGGGGAAGGATCGAGGGAAGCAGCGACGGGGATTGTGCGCGCAGAAAAAAGCCACCGCGAGCGGTGGCCGGTCCGGTCGGCAGGGCGGCTGCCCTGCCTGCGCAACTTCAGGTGATCGAGGCGCGGTAGATCGATTCCACGGCCTTGTCGAGCGCGGCGTCGAACTCGGCGTCGGACTGCTGGGCCGACAGGCCCTCGGTCAGCGCACGGCTGAAGCTGGCGATCACGCCGGGGTTCTTGGCCAGCATGGCGTTCGACTCGTCACGGCTGTAGCCGCCCGAGAGCGCCACCACGCGCACCACCTTCGGATGCTGGACGAGTTCGCTGTAGAAGCCGTCCACGGTGGGGATGCTGAGCTTGAGCATGACGGTCTGGTCGGCGCCCAGCGCGTCCAGCTGCTTGAGGATTGCGGCCTTGAGCAGCGCTTCGGCTTCCTTCTTGTCGGTCGCCTTGATGTTCACCTCGGGCTCGATGATCGGCATCAGGCCGGCGGCCAGGATCTGCTTGCCCACCTCGAACTGCTGCGCGACCACGGCGTCGATGCCCTTGGCGTTCGCGGCGTTGACGACCGAACGCATCTTGGTGCCGAACACACCCTTGGCCACGGCGCGGGCCAGCAGGCCGTCCAGGCCGGGCATCGGCTTCATGAGCTGCACGCCGTCGGCCTCGTCGGCCAGGCCCTTGTCGACCTTGAGGAAGGGCACGACCTGCTTCTTGTCCCACAGGTAGGCGGCGGCGTCCTGGCCGTCGAACTGGCGGTCCATGGTCATCTCGAACAGGATGGCGCCGAGCACGCGCTCGCCGGTGAAGGCCGGGCTGCCCACGATGCGCGCGCGCATGGCGTGCACCAGGTCGAACATCTCGGCTTCGTTCTTGTACGCCGATTCCTCGACGCCGTAGAGCTTGAGCGCCTTGGGCGTGCTGCCCCCGCTTTGATCGAGCGCGGCGATGAAACCCTTGCCGCTTGCCACCTTGTCGAGTTGTTCCTTGTTCACAGCTTTGTCGCTCTCTGGTTCACCGCGCGGGCGGCGTATGGATGAATCGCAAGATTGTATCGACCGCCCTTTTGGCCACTGCTGCAAGCCCACTTGCGGGGGTGGGGCACGTTCAGCGGGGTCCGGACGGCAGTCCGATGAAGTCGAGCACCGGCGGCAGCACCGGCCCGCCGAGCCAGCGCAGGGGCTTGGCGATGGCGCCGACGAGCGTGATGTGGCTCAGGTCGTCGAAGCGCTCGGTACGCACCGGGACACCCGCGGCGCGCAGCCGCTGCACCATCTGGCCGGTGTTGCGATCGGGGTCGACCAGCTTGTCTTTGGACGCCGCCAGCAGCAGCGCCGGCGGCGAACCGGCGCGCGCGTGCACCAGCGGCTGCGAGTCGGCGGGCGTGTCCGGCCAGTTGAACGCCACCTGCGCCTGCGGGTTCTCGATGGGCAGGAAGTCGTAGGGACCGGCCAGGCCGATCCAGCCGGCCAGCTGGCGCGGACTGGCGCCCAGCGCGCCGAGCCAGCGCCCGTCCAGCGCCACCATCGCCGCGTTGTAGCCGCCCGAGCTGTGGCCCATGACGTACACGCGGGCCGGGTCGGCCCCCAGCGCCGCCGCATGGTCCAGCGCCCATTTCACCGCCAGGGCGCTGTCCTGCACGAAGACGGGGTAGCGCGCCTGGGGCGACAAACGATAGTCGGGAACGACCACCACCGCGCCGCGGGACGCCAGCGCCTCGCCGACGAACTTGTAGTCGGCGCGCTCCCCGCTCGACCAGGTGCCACCGTAGAAGAACACCACCAGCGGCCGTTGGCCGGGGGGTGGTGAGGCAGCCGTCTTCGGCGTGTAGATGTCCAGGCGTTGCCGCGCCTCCGGGCCATAGGCTCGGCCGGCGTCGAGGGCGAAACCGTCGTTGGGCGTCAGACCGTTGACGAGGCGTATCGGCGAGCAGGCGGCCAGACCGAAAAGGCTGGCCAGGGCCAGCAACCAAGCGAGGCGGCGCCGGGGAAATGAGAAAGGCGGGGCGGGCAGCATGGGGGTTGTACGCGCGCCGGCCGCCCCCGGATTCGGCCGTGGCTTGCTGACGATGGCGCTGAACCGGCGCGCAGCGAGCATCGCCTTCCCGCCCGGTCACGCGCGTAGGACGCCCCAGCGCACCGCTGAAGGCGACGCACCCTTGCCGGTCGCCCTCAGCTCGCGCGACAGATCTTCAGCATGTTGGTGCCGCCCGGTGCACCCATCGGCTCGCCGCAGGTGATGGCGTAGACGTCGCCGCTCTGCACGATGCCGCGCTTCTTCAGGTGGCGCTCGGCCTGGTCGAGCGCAGCGTCGCGGTCGGTCTCCGAATCCATGAGCAGCGGGCGCACGTTGCGGTACAGCGCCATCTTGCGCTGCGTAGCCAGCCGCGAGGTGAGCGCGTAGACCGGAATGTGCGCCGCGTGCCGGCTCATCCACAGCGGCGTGGAGCCCGACTCCGTCAGCGCCACGATGGCCTTGGCGCCCAGGTGGTGGGCGGTGAAGAGCGCGCCCATGGCGATCGACTGGTCGATGCGCGCGTAGTGGCCGCTGAAGTCCAGGTCGCGCGTGGTGTCCTCGGCCTGCTCGGCGGCTTCGCAGATGCGGCTCATCTCCTGCACCGTCTCCAGCGGGTAGCGGCCCGAGGCGGTCTCGGCGCTGAGCATCACGGCGTCCGTGCCGTCGAGCACGGCATTGGCCACGTCGCTCACCTCGGCGCGCGTGGGCACTGGGTTGGTGATCATCGACTCCATCATCTGCGTGGCGGTGATGACGACCTTGTCCATCTCGCGCGCCATGCGGATCATCTTCTTCTGCAGCGCGGGCACGGCGGCGTTGCCCACTTCCACGGCCAGGTCGCCGCGCGCGACCATGATGCCGTCGCTGGCCTTGAGGATCTCTTCCAGCTTGGGGATCGCCTCGGCGCGCTCGATCTTGGCGATCATGCCCGGCTTGTGGCCGAACTCGGCCGCCGCCACGTTGCACAGCTGGCGCGCCATCTCCATGTCGGTGGCGTTCTTCGGGAAGCTCACCGCCACGTAGTCGGCCTGGAAGCTCATCGCCGTCTTGATGTCCTCCATGTCCTTGGCCGTGAGGGCCGGTGCCGTGAGGCCGCCGCCCTGCTTGTTGATGCCCTTGTTGTTCGACAGCTCGCCGCCGAGCTTCACCGTCGTGTACACGGCCTCGCCGCGCACCGCGTCGACGGCGAGCACGATCAGCCCGTCGTTGAGCAGCAGCCGGTCGCCCGGCTTCACGTCGCGCGGCAGGTCCTTGTAGTCCAGGCCCACCGCATCGACGTCGCCCAGCTCGGTGCGCGAGGCGTCGAGCACGAACTTGGCGCCCGGCTCGAGCCAGATCTTGCCTTCGGCGAACTTGCCGACGCGGATCTTCGGGCCCTGCAGATCGGCCATGATCGCCACCTCGCGCCCGGCCTTGCGTGCCGCTTCCCGCACCATGGCGGCACGGGCGATGTGGTCCTGCGCCGTGCCGTGGCTGAAGTTCAGACGCACCACGCTGACCTTGTGCGTGATCATCTGCTCGAGGATTTCCGGCGTGCTGGATGCCGGCCCCAGCGTGGCAACGATCTTGGTGGCGTGGCGGGGAAGGCGGATCGAACTCATGGGCATCTCCTTTTTGTATTCCCAACTGTATACACTTTGTCGCCGTGGCGACAGCCCCGAGTGGGTTGAATGCCAAACAGGGCCGAAACGCCCGTCCCGCCTGCGCGAACAGCTATCAATTCAGTAGCAAATCAGCCGGCGGCGCGCTTGGCGAGGATCTCGAAGGCCGGCAACTGCTTGCCCTCCAGCACTTCCAGGAAGGCCCCGCCGCCGGTCGAGATGTAGCCGACCTGCTTCTCGATGCCGTACTTGGCGATGGCCGCCAGCGTGTCGCCGCCGCCAGCGATGCTGAAGGCGCTGCTGTCGGCGATGGCGCGGGCGATGGTCTCGGTGCCGTGCGCGAAGGCGTCGAACTCGAACACGCCCACCGGGCCGTTCCAGACGATGGTGCCGGCCTCGCGCAACTGTGCGGCCAGCAGTTCGGCAGTCTTGGGGCCGATGTCCAGGATCAGGTCGTCGTCTTCCACCGCATCGGCGGCCTTGGTGGTGGCCGGCGCATCGGCCGCGAAGGTCTTGGCCGTGACCACGTCGACCGGGATCGGCACCGCCGCGCCGCGTGCGCGCATGGCCGCGATCACCGCCGTGGCCTCGCCCAACAGGTCGGGCTCGGCCAGCGACTTGCCGATCTTCAGGCCGGCCGCCAGCATGAAGGTGTTGGCGATGCCGCCGCCGACGATCAGCTGGTCGACGTTCTTCGCCAGGCTCTGCAGGATGGTGAGCTTGGTGCTGACCTTGGAGCCGGCCACGATGGCCACCAGCGGGCGCTTCGGCGAGGCCAGGGCCTTGGTGATGGCGTCGATCTCGGCCGCCAGCAGCGGACCGGCGCAGGCCACCTTGGCAAACTGCGCGATGCCGTAGGTCGTGGCCTCGGCGCGGTGCGCGGTGCCGAAGGCGTCGTTGACGTAGATGTCGGTCAATGCCGCAAGCTTCTTCGCCAGCGCCTCGTCGTTCTTCTTCTCGCCCTTGTTGAGGCGGCAGTTCTCCAGCAGCACGACCTGGCCGGGCTTCACGTCGACGCCATCGACCCAGTTAGACACCAGCGGCACCTCGCGGCCCAGCAGCTCGCCCAGGCGTTGGGCGACCGGCGCCAGCGAATCCTCGGGCTTGAACTCGCCTTCCTTGGGACGGCCCAGGTGCGAGGTGACCATCACCGCGGCACCGGCGTCGAGCGCCATCTGCACGCAGGGCACCGAGGCGCGGATGCGGGTGTCTTCGGTGATGGCGCCGTTGTCGTCCTGCGGCACGTTGAGGTCGGCCCGGATGAAGACGCGCTGGCCGGCGGCCTTGCCTTGCGCGCACAGATCGGAAAAGCGGAGAACGTTCATGGTGGAAAGGCTCTGAGAGCGGCTCGGATTGGACAAGCGGTGGGCGCAGCGCGCGGGCCTGCAAGGGCCGCCGGAACGGGGCTGCGCCGATGGAATCGATTGTAGGGAGGCCCCCGCCGCGGCCCTGTACGCCAAGACCCCGCCGCGCATCCCTTCATGCGTGCCTCATGAGCTCCAGGCCTCGGCAAGCCGAGGTCGGCCCCCGAGGCGCGCAACACAACCTGGGGCGGCTCGACGTTTTCATGAGGTGCCGGGCCGGGGCCGTTGTGCCACCAGCAGCTCGACGAAGGCGGCTGCGGCCGCGGACAGCGAACGCCGCGCGTCCGCATACACGCACACCTCGCGGTGGAAGTCCGGCGCGGCCAGGCGCACCATCGCCAGCCCCCAGGCACGCACCAGCGGCGACGAGTAGGTCGGGCACACGGTGAGACCCTGGCCCGCGGCCACCATGCCCAGCGCCGTCGTCATGTACGAGACCTCCTGCGTGCCCGGCCGCTCCAGCAGGGCCCGCGCATCGGCCGCGAGCTCGGGGGCGATGCGGCCGCGGAAGTCGCGCGTGGGGGCGATGAAGGTCCACGGCCCCAGCTCCGCCCAGCGCACCGACCGGCGCTTGGCGAAGGGGTGGTCGGGCGGACAGATCAGCCAGTGCCGGTCACGGAACAGCGTGCGGCGCGCGATCGCGTCGTCCACGGCGACATCCTGGCCCACCGCCAGCTCGACCTCGCCCGCCATCACCCCGTTCAGCAGCTGCTCGGGAAGCGTGTCGGCCAGCCGCACCTCCACCTCCGGGTAGCGCGAGCGGAAGGCCGCGATCGCCTGCGGCATCAGCGTGCAGGCCATGAGCTGCGGCGCGGCCAGGCGCAGCACGCCCTTCTTCTTGTCGCGCAGGTCGGTCACGCCCGCCACTGCGGTCTGCAGCCCGGCCAGCAGCCGATGCACCGAGGGGAGGAACTCACGGCCCGCTTCGGACAGCTGCACGCGGCGCGTGTGGCGGTCCAGCAGCTGCACGCCCAACTCGCGTTCGAGCTCGCGCACCAGCACGCTCAGCGCCGACTGGGTGAGGTGCAGTTCGCGCGCGGCGGCGGTGAAGCTGCCCGCCTGGGCGACGGCGGCGAAGGCGCGCAGCTGGCGCAGCGACAGATTCATGGCAATCCTTCATCAATGGATGAATTTATTTCGATTGCATCATGGAACCGGTGCCCGTCCAATCGCGCTTCCCAAGGAGACAAGCCGATGCCCGAGACCCCCGCCCCGGCGGCGCCCGCGAACCCGCCGATCCGCGGGCTGCACCACTTCGCCTGGCGCTGCCGCGACAGCGAGGAGACCCGCCGCTTCTGGGAAGACCTGCTGGGCCTGCCGCTGGTGCACGTGATCAAGAGCGACCACGTGCCCAGCACGGGCGAGTACTGCCCCTACGTCCACATCTTCTTCCAGATGCGCGACGGCTCCTTCATCGCCTTCTTCGATCTCGGCGACGACGTGAAGGCCGATCCCTCGCCGAATACCCCCGCATGGGTCAACCATATCGCGCTGCGCGTCGACGGCGTCGACGACCTGCTCGCGGCCAAGGCGCGCTTGGAGGCGGCGGGCGTCGAGGTGCTGGGCATCACCGACCACCACATCATCGAATCGATCTACTTCTTCGACCCCAACGGCATCCGCGTGGAATTGACCACGCCCACGGTGCCGCAGGCCGAGATGGACGCGCATGCGCTGAGGGCGCATGCGGACCTCGATGCCTGGACCGAACGCAAGGCGCAACTGCGCAAGGACCGCGAAGGGGTCGCGCATGCCTGAGCTCCAGTTGGCCGTCATCGACGTCAAGCCCGGTGCGTCGCTGGAGAGCCAGTCGGGCCTGCAGATGCTGCGCCCGCGCATCTTCGGCGCCTACATGGCACCGCAAGGGCCGAAGAAGGTCGCGGCCATCGTGATGCACCCGACCAGCAACTTCATGGGCCATTACCTCATCGGCCCGCTGGCCGAGCGCGGCATCTGCTGCATGGGCCTGAATTCGCGCTACATGGGCAACGACACGCTGCTGCTCATGGAGCGCGCCATCCAGGACCTGGGCGCAGGCGTGAAGCACCTGCGCGCGATAGGCTACGAGAAGGTGCTGCTCATCGGCAACTCGGGCGGTGCGGCGCTGTCGAGCTTCTACCAGGCGCAGGCCGAGCGCCTCACCGCCACACATTTTCCCGACGGCGACCCGACGCACCTGCATGCCGACGACCTGCCGCCGGTGGACGGCATCGCGCTGTGCGCGGCTCACCTGGGGCGCTCGCGCCTGCTGCGCGACTGGATCGACCCGTCGGTGACCGACGAGCACGACGTGCTCTCGGTCGACCCCGAGCTCGACATGTACGACGCACGGCACCGCATGCCGTACAGCGCCGAGTTCCTGGCGCGCTTCCAGGGCGCGCAGAAGGCGCGCCTGGACCGCATCGAGCAATGGGCGCTGGGCCGGCTCGAGCAGCTGCGCAGCACGCCCGGTGCACCGCGCGACCAGGCCTTCATCGTCTACCGCACGCATGCCGACCCGCGCTGCGTCGATCTGTCGCTGGACCCGAACGACCGCGCCCCCGGCAGCGTCTGGGGCGACGCACGGCAGGTCAACTACTCGGCCAATGCCATGGGCCGCACGACCTCGCTCACGGCCTTCCTGTCGCAGTGGTCCTCGCGCTCGCAGGCCGACGGGCCGACCAACCTCGCACGCACCACCTGTCCCAAGCTGCTGCTGACCTACACCGCCGATCAGTCGACCTTCCCGAGCACGCGCAACGCCTGGCTACAGGCCGGCGGCGCCACGATCCGCAACGTCGACATCGTGGGCGGCAACCACTACCTGGCCGGCCAGCCGCACCTGGTGCCCAGGGCGGCGGACGCGATCGCCGAGTTCGCCCACGCGCTGTGACGCAAGAGCGCGCGATGCGCCAAGAAGAAAGACCCGAGACACCCCCATCATGGAAAGCTTCCGATTCGCCGAGCCCTACGCGCTGCCCAGCTGGCCATTCGTGCCGCCCCCCGAACTGAACGGTGATGCCACCCGCCATCCCATCGTCATCGTGGGCGGCGGCCTGTCGGGCCTCACCCTGGCCTGCGACCTCGCGGTGCGCGGCATCCGCTCGGTGCTGCTGGACGAGGACGACACCGTCGGCGTGCGCGGCGCGTCCTCGCGCGGCATCTGCTACGCGCAGAAGAGCCTGGAGATCTTCGAGCGCCTGGGCATCTACGAGCGCATCGCGGCCAAGGGCATCACCTGGTCCTTCGGCAAGACCTTCTCCGGCGAGGAGGAGGTCTACAGCTTCAACCTCAAGACCGACAGCTGCTCGGTGCAGCCGCCCTTCATCAACCTGCAGCAGTTCTACATCGAGTGGTTCCTGGTCGAGCGCATCCTCGAGCTGGGCCTGACGGACCTGCGCTGGAAGAGCCGCCTCACGCACATCGCGCCGCGCGAGGACGGCGCGACGCTGCAGGTCGAGACGCCTGCCGGCAATTACGCACTGGAGGCCGGCTACGTCGTCGACGCCACCGGTGCCAACAGCCCCATCCGCACGCAACTCGACCTGCCGGCCCATGCCTCGCGCAGCACCGACCGCTGGTGCATCAGCGACGTGCGCTTCACCAAGCCGCTGCCCATCGAGCGCTGGACCTGGGTCGACGCGCCATTCAACGACGGCCGCGGCGTGTGGCAGCACCTCATGGGCGACGGGGTCTGGCGCATGGACTACCAGATGCCCGAGGACTGCGACGTGGCCGAGATCAGCCAACCCGAGGTGGCCGGCGCGCGGCTGCGCGAGCAGCTCGGGCCCGAGGTGGAATTCGAATTCGTCTGGATCGGCCCCTACGGCTACCGCGACCACCTGCTGGAGCGCTTTCGCCACGGGCGCGTGTTCTTCATCGGCGACGCGGCCCACGTGGTGAGCCCCTTCGGCGCGCGTGGCGGCAACACGGGCATTCAGGATGCCGCCAACCTGGCGTGGAAGTTCGCGCTGGTGCTGCAGGGCCAGGCGGACGCGTCACTGCTCGACAGCTACGACGCCGAGCGACGCCCGGCGGCCGAGAAGAACCTGGAAGTGACCAGCCGCTCGGCACGCTTCCTCGCGCCGCGCTCCAGCGCCGAGCACGTCATGCGCAATGCCGTGGTCGCGCTGGCCAAGCGCCATGCCTTCGCGCGCGGCCTGGTCAACACGGGGCGCATGTCGGTGGCCAACGACTATCCACCTGCACCGCACCTGCCCGAAGGCAGCCGGACGGTGCAGAACGTGGCGCTGCGCGCGCCGGGCGGCGCGACCACGACGCTGGCGCAACTGCTGCGCGAGGGCACGCACGGGATCGCGCTGTGGCGCGCACCCTCGGCGGCCGATGCCGAAGCGATGTCCACGGCCCTGGCCGGCCTGCCCGTGCGGCTCGTCGCGCTCGGCGGCAGCAGCGGCCTGCCGGCTTTCGAGGTCGGCGAATCCGAACTGGCGCACCTGGACCTCGCGACGCCCGGCAGCTTGCTGCTGGTGCGTCCTGACGGCTACCGCGCAGCGCGCCTGACCATGCCGACGCCGGCCGTCACGGCCGCCGCCGTCCGCACCGCCTTCGCACTCACCTGAATCCGCCATGCCCCTGATCACCGAGCCTCACATCCCCGACCCCGACGGCTTCTACGCCGCGTGGCTGCAGGCCCATGAGGGCCTGAGCGACGGCGCGAGCGCCGACCTCAACGCCCGCCTGGTGCTGCTGCTGGCCAACCAGTGCGGCGACCAGGCCACGCTGCTGGCCTGCATCGCGGCAGCGCGCGAAGCCGCCTGAACCCGATTCCCACGATCCACGATGAACACCACCGTCTCCTTCGCCTCCGCCTCCGACACCCGCGAGCAGAAGCCCCAGGTGCGCGAACTCGCGCCCGGCGTCTACGGCTACATCAGCGACTTCGATCCCAACTGCGGCTTCGTCGTCGCCGACGACCATGTCGTGCTGATCGACACGCGTCCCACGCCGCGCATGGCGCGCGACTTCCTCGCCGCCATCCGCACGGTGACCGACAAGCCGATGAAGTACATCGTGCTGACCCACTACCACGCGGTGCGCGTGATGGGGGCCAGCGCCTTTCCCGAAGCGCAGGCCATCTTCGCAAGCAACGGCACGCTGGACTGGATCCGCACGCGCGGCCAGGCCGACTTCGATTCCGAGGTGGGACGCTTCCCGCGCCTGTTCGCGGGCGTGGAAGAGGTGCCGGGCCTGACGGTGCCCACGGTCACCTTCGAGCGCGAGATGAGCCTGTGGCTGGGCAAGGGCCAGCAGGCCCGCGAGCTGCGCCTGCTGGCTCTGGGCCGCGGCCATTCGAGCGGCGACACCGTCGCCTGGCTGCCCGACTGCGGCGTGTGCTTCTCGGGCGACGTGGTGGAGAACCACTGCGGCGTGTACGCCGGCGACGCCTACATCCAGGACTGGGCCGGCACGCTCGACGCCGTGAAGGCGCTGCACCCGCGCGTGCTGGTGCCGGGCCGCGGCGCCGTGCTGCAGGGCGAGGCCGCCTGCGCCGAGGCGATCGACCTGACCAAGGACTTCCTCGCCACGCTGCTGGGCGCCGTGCGCGCCGGCATCGACGCCGGCGACACGCTCAAGGGCTGCTTCGCACGCGCCGAGGCCGCCATGACGCCGCGCTTCGGCCAATGGCCGGTGTTCCAGCACGTGCTGCCCTTCGACGTCTCGCGCGCCTACGACGAACTCACGGGCACCGAGCACCCCGTCGTCTGGACCGCCGAGCGCGACCGCGAGCTCTGGCAGGTGCTGCGCGGCTGAGCGCCTTTCCCAGATCTGACTTTCGATTCCCACCCACCCAAGGAGACAAACCAATGAACCGATTCGTGCGCGCCCTCGGCGCCTGCCTGGCCCTCGCGGCCGCCGGCGCCGCCGTGGCGCAGGGCGCCTACCCCAGCCAGCCGCTCAAGTGGATCGTGCCCTACGTGGCCGGCGGCGGCACCGACAACCTGGCGCGCTCGCTCGCCGATGCCATGCAGCCGTCCTTCGGGCAGCCGATCCTGATCGACAACCGTCCGGGCGCCTCGACCAACATCGGCGTCGCCGCGCTGATGCAGGCCAAGCCCGACGGCTACACCATCATGCAGGCCGAGAACGCCGCGCTGCTCTTCAACGAGCACATGTTCGCCAAGCTGCCGTACAAGCCGGCGAGCGACTTCACCTACATCGGCGCCATCGGCCGCTTTCCGGTCGCGCTCGCCGTCACGCCCAACTTTCCTGCCAAGACGGTGGCGGAGTTCGTGAGCTACGTGAAGGCGAACCCCGACAAGGTGAGCTACGCCTCGCCCGGCAACGGCTCCCCGCACCACATGGCGATGGAGCTGTTCAAGCAGAAGGCCGGCCTCACGATCGCCCACGTGCCGTACAAGGGCGCGGCGCCGGCGATGACCGACGTGGTGAGCGGCCAAGTCGGCACCATGATGCTGGACCTGGCCTCGGGCCTGCAGTTCATCAAATCGGGCAAGGTGCGCGTGCTCGCCATCGCGCTGCCGCAGCGCGCCGCCGCCTTGCCCGACGTGCCGACCTTTGCCGAGCTGGGCTACCCCGACGTCAACGCCTACGCCTTCCACGGCCTCATCGGCCCGGCGGGCATGCCCAAGGAGGCGGTCGACCGCATCAACGCCGAACTGCACAAGGCGATGCAGGCGCCCAAGGTCGTGCGCCTGTTCGCCGACTTCGGCTTCGAGGCCATGCCAGGCACGCCGCAGGACTTCTACAAGACCGCCCGCGCCGAGAGCGAGCGCTGGGGCAAGATCATCCAGGCCGCTGGCGTGAAACTGGATTGACGCGAATTTGCTCCTGAATTGATAGCTGCTTGCGCCCGCCCCACGGGCGCTGCAGCCACTTTTGGCTTGAAATAGCCTACCAGCCCAGGACGAGGTGCAAAGGCAGGTACACCGCCATGCCCGCCAGCATGGTGCCCAGCACCCCGCCGCGCCAGAAGTACCAGAGCACGCCGGTCAGGGCGCCGTAGAGCCGGGCGTCCTGCCAGGTGTGGATGAACTGGCCGTTCGTCATCAGGATCTCCGGCGCGATCACCGCCGCCAGCGCCGCGGCCGGCGCGTAGTGCAGCGCGCGGTGCGCCCACTCGGGCAGGCCCCAGGGCCGGTCGAGGATGAAGAAGAAGCAGCGCGTGAGCACCGTCACCGCGGCCAGGCCGACGATGACGGCCAGCGTCCACAGGTCGGTCTGGCCCTTCATCGCGCGTCCTCGGCGTCGGGGTTGAGTCCGAACTGCTTCTCGAGCCAGAAGCAAAGCAGGACGGCAGCCCCGATGGCCGCCACGATGTTCAGCTTGAAGGGCAATGCGAAGGCCGCGACCGCGGTGCCGCAGGCGATCAGCACGGCCAGCACGCGCAGCGGCGTGGTCGCCATGGAACAGGTCACGGCCACCAGGCTCAGCACGCCGGCGAAGCCCAGTCCCCACTGTGTCGGGATGAAGTTGGCCAGCGCGATGCCCAGCAGGCTCATGCCCATCCACACGCACCAGTTGATGGCGTAGCCACCCACCAGGTAGGCCTCCTCGGCGTCGCGCGCCACGGGGTCGTCGCTCGGCTGCGGGAAGCGCCGCGTGAACAGCGCATAGCTCATGTCGGCCGTGAGGTAGCCGTGCAGCATGCGGCGCCAGCGCGGCATGTGCATCAGGTAGGGCCGCAGGTGCAGGCTGAAGACGACGAAGCGCAGGTTGACGCAGAAGCCCGTGGCCAGCACGACCCAGGCCGGCGCGCCGGCGATCAGCAGCGGGATGGCGGCGAGCTGCGAGCTGCCGGCGAAGACCAGCAGCGTCATCGCCACGGATTCGGTCACGCTCATGCCGGCCTTGAGCATGGCCACGCCCGTCATCAGCCCCCAGGCGCCGATGCCGATGGCGATGGCCGCCATGTCGCGCCAGCCCTCGCGGAACGCCGGATGCCGCCGGATCGTGGGCGACAGGAACATCAGGCTTCGGGCAGGCCGAAGACCTGGCCGGGCTTGATGTCGAAGCCCCGGAGGAAGTCGGCCGCCGGCAGCCGCTTGCCGCCGGGGCGCTGGAGTTCGGTGAGGGTCACTACGGAATTGATAGCAGCTACCGCAATGCCGGCGGGCGCGGCAGCCAGAATCGTGCCGGGTTGCGCCCCAGACGGACCACCGTCCGCGCGGGCCGCCCACAGCTTGACCGTCTCGCCATCGATGTCGCCGCTGGCGCCGGGGAAGGGGTCGAAGGCGCGGATGCGCCGCACGATGGCCTCGGCCGGTTGCGCCCAGTCGATGCGCGCCTCGGCCTTCTCGACCTTGTGGGCGTAGGTCACGCCCTCGGAAGGCTGCGGCGTGCGCTGCAGCGTGCCGGACTCGGCCTGGCGCAGCGCCTGGACGACGAGGCGCCCGCCCATGGCGGCCAGCCGGTCGTGCAGGCGGGCGGTGTTGTCGTCGCCGATGGAGAGTGATTCGGCGATGAGCATGTCGCCGGTGTCCAGGCCGGCGTCCATCTGCATGATGGTGACGCCGGTCTGCGCATCGCCCGCCTCGATGGCCCGGTGGATGGGCGCCGCGCCGCGCCAGCGCGGCAACAGGCTGGCGTGGATGTTGAAGCAGCCAAGACGCGGTGTGTCGAGCACCCACTGCGGGAGGATGAGCCCGTATGCGGCCACCACCATCGCATCGGCATTCGCGGCGTCGAGGGCTGCCTTCGCCGCGGCGGCGTCTTCGGGGTACTTGCCGTCCAGCCGCAGGCTGCGTGGCTGCGCCACGGGCCAGCCCTGCTCGAGCGCATAGGCCTTCACGGGCGAAGCCTGCAGCTTCATGCCCCGGCCGGCGGGGCGGTCGGGCTGGGTCAGCACCAGGGCGATGTCGAAGCCTGCTTCCTTCAGGGCCTGGAGCGCAACGCGTGCGAATTCGGGCGTGCCCGCAAAGACGAGGCGCACGCTCAGTTCCGGTCGCCGTTGAGGTTGCCGGGCACGAAGCGCAGGTCGTCGCCCGTGTGCCAGCGGCGCACCACGCCCTGCGGATCGATGTAGATGTAGAGCAGGCGCGGGCTGTTGGCCTGCAGGTAGCGCCACTGCCAGACATCGCCGTCGAAGGAACTGACGCGCGTGACCTGCTCGGGCCGGCCGAAGGTGTAAAGCACGTCGGTCACACGCCACGCGTCGATGCGGATCGTCTGTGCGAACACCGCGTCGTTCATGGCCTGGGTGACCGCGACCACGCGACCGTCGGCACCCAGGTCGACGTCGTTGACCTCGAAGCCAGCCGGCTGGCGGGAGTACTGGAGCCGCTCGCCGCCGCCCGGCCGAGGGTAGATCGCGGTGGGCGCGCCCAACTGCTGCAGCGCCTCGGCGCGCGAGGCGCCCAGCGGCAGGCGAGCGGGGTCGCTGGCGCAGCCGGCCAACCCGATGAGGGCGGCGCCCAGGATCGCGGCGAAGCGGCGCATCGTCACGCCCCGCGGCGCCCGTCGCGCTGTTCCTCGCGCTGCTGCTTCACGAGCTTGGTCTTGATGCGGTTGCGCTTGAGCGGCGAAAGGTATTCGACGAACACCTTGCCGCGCAGATGATCCAGCTCGTGCTGGATGCACACCGCCAACAGGCCGTCGGCCTCGATCGTGCGGGCGTCGCCGTTCTCGTCGAGCGCGGTCACCTTCACGGCAGTAGAACGTTCCACCCCGTCGTAGATGCCGGGGACCGACAGGCAACCTTCTTCGTTGACGATCTTGTCGTCGCTCGCCCAGACGATCTCGGGGTTGATCAGCACCAGCGGCTGGTTGCGCTCTTCGGAAATGTCGATGACGACCACCCGCTCGTGCACGTCGATCTGGGTGGCGGCCAGGCCGATGCCGTTGGCCTCGTACATCGTTTCGACCATGTCGGCCACCAGGGCCTTGATGCGCGCATCCACGCCTTGCACCGGCCGGGCGACCGTGTGCAGGCGGGGATCGGGGTAGCTCAAAATGGTTCGCAGGGCCATGAATCGGGGGGAAGTTGTGGCTATTTTCGCCATTTCCGCAACCCCACGCCCCTGCGCGGTGCGATTGACGTTGCCGTGCCGGGGGCTTCGGCGCAAAATTCGTTGCAAATTGTGAGTATTTGTTCACCTGCCGGGGCGCGCCGACGCTGCGGGGGTGGGCGACCATCCGTCCATGAAGCAGTCCAGCCTCCGCCTTCGTCCGCGCCCGCAACCTGCCGCCCTCGCCGGCGCGCTGGCCGCCGCCCTGACCCTGCTCGGTGCGGTCGACGGCGCGCAGGCGCAGACCTACCCTGTCACCCCGCAGCAACGCGCGACGGCCCAGCAGACGGCCGCGCAGGGCGTGCCGCTGTCCGAACTGGCGCCCAATGCGCCCGACGAATACACCGTGCGCCGCGGCGACACGCTGTGGGCCATCTCACGCATGTATCTGCGCAGCCCGTGGCGTTGGCCCGAGCTCTGGGGCATGAACATGGGCGACATCGCCAATCCGCACCGCATCTACCCGGGGCAGGTGTTGTTCCTCGACAAGAGCGGCGGCCGCGCCCGCCTGTCGCTGCGCCGCGGCGCCGGCGGATTCTCGGGTGACGGCGGCACGATCAAGCTCTCGCCGCGCACGCGCTTCGAGTCGGCGTCGGACCTCGCGTTGCCGACCCTGAACCCCAGCCTGATCGAGCCCTTCCTGACCGAACCGGAAGTGGTCGACGAGGAAAGCACGATCACCCAGGCCCCACGCATCGTGGCCGGCAACGACAGCCGCGTGATGATGACCCGCGGCGATCGTCTCTACGCCCGCGGTGGCCCCAACACGCCGCTGGTCGAGACCCCCGGCCCACTCAAGACCTACCGCGTGTTCCGCGGCGCCGTGGCGCTCAAGGACCCCGTCACGAGCGAAATCCTCGGCTACGAGGCGCAATACCTCGGCAAGGTTCAGCTGCAGCGCGGCGAGAGCACCGAAGTCACCAGCCCGCAGGCCGCGACGGCCGCAGCACCCGCGGCCACCGGCACGCAGCTGAGCGTTTGCGGCGAATGCACGGCACCGCCACCCGTCGTCGACACGACCCCTGGCACGCCACTGCCGGCGGGCACGACCGCCGTGCCCGCAACGCTCGACGTCGTGGCTGCACGCGAGGAAATCCGCGCCGGCGACCGCCTCCTGCCCGAACCGCCGCGCAAGCTCGTCAGCTATGTGCCGCGCGCGCCGCAACAAGTCATCACCGACGGCCGCATCGTGTCGATCTACGGCAACGCCGTGAGCTTCGCGGGCCAGAACCAGGTGGTGTCGATCAACAAGGGAGAGCGCGACGGCATCGAGAGCGGCCATGTGCTCGCCATCCTGAAGAACGGCGAGACCATCGTCGACCGTACCGGCGGCGGGAAGGAAACGCTGAAGCTGCCGAACGAGCGCATCGGCCTGCTGATGGTGTTCCGCACTTTCACCAAGGTGTCGTACGCGCTCGTGCTCGAGATCACCGACACGCCGCGCGCCGGCGACCTGCTCGCCAATCCCTGAGGCCCGAGGGCCCGCGTCGGTGGAACGGGACGAGCTCGCCGGCTGGCTGCGGCTTGCCCTCACGCCGGGCGTCGGCGACGGGACGGCGCGGCGGCTGCTCGCGGCTTTCGGCCTGCCGGATGCCGTGTTCGGCCAGTCGCAGGCCGCGCTGGAGCAGGTCTGCAGTGCCGCGCAGGCGAAGGCCCTGACCGCCGTCCCGCCCGACTTCGAAGGCGCACTCGCCCGCACCTGGCAATGGTTGCGCGAAGCCGACGGCACACCCGTCGCGCGTGCCATCGTGACGCTGGCCGATGCCGCCTATCCACCCGATCTGCTGCAGACGGCCGACCCGCCAGTCATGCTGTACGTCATGGGCCGGTCGCACCCTGCGCTCACCCGTCTGGCCGAACAGGCCATCGCGATCGTCGGCAGCCGCAACCCCACGCCGCAGGGCGCCATCGATGCGCGCCTGTTCGCGCGCAGCCTGGCGGCCAGCGGCCTCACGGTGGTGTCGGGCATGGCACTGGGCGTCGACGGTGCCGCGCACGACGGCGCGCTGGACGGTGCCCCGCCGGAGATGGAACTCGCCACCGTGGCGGTGGTGGGCACCGGACTCGACCGCGTGTACCCGGCGCGCCATCGCGAGCTGGCGCACCGCATCGCCCAGCGCGGGCTGATCGTCAGCGAATTCCCTCTCGGCACGCCGCCGCTGAACCAGAACTTTCCCAAGCGCAACCGGCTGATCGCTGCCCTGTCGCGAGGCACCCTGGTGGTCGAAGCGGCCCTGGCGTCGGGCTCGCTCATCACCGCGCGGCTGGCGGTGGAGCAGGGCAAGGAGGTGTTCGCCATCCCGGGCTCGATCCACTCGCCGCAGTCGCGGGGCTGCCATGCGCTGATCCGCCAGGGCGCGAAGCTGGTCGAGTCGGTGCAGGACATCTTCGAGGAGCTGCAGCCCGGTGCAGGGCTGCACGACAGTGCCTTGGCTGCCGACACGGACGACGAGGACGCTGCACCGCATGGCCTGCTCGCGCACATGGGGCACGACCCGGTGAGCCTCGACGCCCTCGGCGCGCGCACGGGCCAGAGTGCCGCCGATCTGCAGGTCGCATTGCTCGAACTCGAGCTCGACGGCCAGGTTGCGCGCCTGCCCGGCGGCCTCTTCCAGCGTACGGCGCGCGGCTGAAGGGCCATTCGTGGCGCATGCGCCACGTTCGCGCCCGCCTTCACCGTGCTGGGCTATATTGGGTCATGTTCGAAGTGCTCGTCTTCGTCTACGAAAACTACTGGCGTGGTGACGCATGCCCCGAACCGCAACTGCTGGGCCGCAAGCTCAGCGCGAACGGGTTCGATGCCGACGAGATCCGCGAAGCCCTGCAGTGGCTCGACGGGCTGAGCTTCGCGACGCAGGGCCTGCAGTGGACGCGCCACGAGGACGATCGCAGCGCGACGGTCACGCTGCACATGGCCGAGGACGACAACTTCGTCGCGTCACCGAACACGATGCGCGTCTATTCCGCAGCCGAGCAGGCGCACCTGGGCGCCGAGTGCCTGGGCTTCATCAGTTTTCTCGAATCGGCCGGGCTGCTGCCGGCGCGGCTGCGCGAGATCGTCATCGACCGCGCCATGGCGGCACCGGGCGATCCGGTGGCACTCGACGAGCTGAAGATCATCGTGCTGATGGTGCACTGGAGCACCGGCATCGAGCCCGACGCGCTGATGCTCGACGAGCTGTGCGACGACACGCGCGACCGCGTGGCGCATTGAGACGCTTGCCTTGAGGCCGACGGCTCCCTCGACGAGCGCCGGCCGCACTCAGTTGAGCAGACGCTCCGGGTTGGCGTCGAGCTTGGCCAGGGCCTCTCGCGTGGCGCGCGCGGTCAGCGTTTCTTCCTCGGCCGGGACCAGCAGACCAGCCTGCAGGTAGGAAGCCAGGCGCCCGGCCTGGATGAGGAACTTGCGGCCGTCGGCGGCCGCGAACAGGTGCAGGTGCTTGCGCTCGCTGCGCCAGACGAACTGCACCTGGCTGGCCCGGCCGTTGTGGTCGAGCATGAACCAGTTGCCCACCTGCAATTCGTGCGCCCAGGTGAGCATGTCCTCGGTCACCTTGGTGCCCGTGTTGGGCACCACTTCGATCGAAGCGGCGTCCACGCCCAGCAGCAGTTCGATGCTGGCGGCATCCATGGGCATTTCCGACCCGCCTTCCTCGTCGCCCACGAAGTCCTCGAGGTTCGTCAGGCGCGAGGCCATCGCTTCGATCTGCGCCGGAGAAATGGTCGCCGTCTTGGACATGAAGGCATCGGACAGCGTCTTGCCGATGGTCTTGATGTGCTCTTCCTGGGGCGCGCCCGTCACACCGAGCAGTTCCATGCCCTGGCGCAGGCGCTGCAGCAGCTTCGGCAGTTCCTGAATCACGCGCGCCCGGTCGGTGCGGTTGGGTTTGGCGCTCGCGGCCCACACCAGTTCGGAGGCAACACGCTTGAGCATCACGGTCTGATCGTCCTGCCCGCCGTACTTGAGCGCGGCCAGCGCCAATACCTCGGCCCAGACCTTGAACAGGAACTCGCGGATCTCCTCGCGCACCGGCATGTCGTTGAGCATCTTGCGCAGCTCGATGGTGTACTGGATCGCCATCGTCTCCTTCTGCTCGACCTGCTGCGCCACGCTCATGAGCTTCTTGGTCGCATCGCCCTGCGTCAGGTACTTGTTCAGGAAGGCCACGAACTCGTCGTAGACCAGCTTGAACACGCGCTGCCCTGTCTCGGGGTACTGCTCGATGACCTGGACCACTCGGCGGATCTCGTTCTCGAGTGCGCTGCCCGAGATGGCGGCCGCGTCGAAGCCCATCACCACCGAGCCCATGCGGTCGATCAGCATGCGGGCCGGGTGCTGCAGGGTGCCGAAAAACTCGGGCTCGGCGATGGCCACCCGCAGCACCGGCATCTGCAGGCGCGCAAACCACACGCGCGCCGAAAAGGGAATGCGCTCCTCGGCCAGGATGGCCTGGAACATCAGCGCGACGATCTCGACGGTGGCCTTGTCGGCGGTGGTCGGCGCCTGGCGCTTGAGTTCGTTGGACCGGCGCCGCAACTCCGCGGCGCTGCGCTGCACCGCCATCGCGCCGTCGCCGCCGACGTCCGCGCCCACCACATAGGCGGAACTGCCGACCTGGTAGGCGGCGCCCGCATCCGCGATGGCCGCCATGAACGCGGGAGAACCGCCCGGCACGGCGACGCCGCCCGATCCCGGGGGGCTGCCCAGCGGCGCGCCTGCCGGCACACCGCCGGTGACGGCGCCGACAAAGCGGCGCAGGCTCACGAGCACACCCTGCGCGCGCTGGCGCGCAGCCATGAAGGGCGACATGCCGGTGGCGACCAGCGTGTCCTGCCCCAGGCTCCCCGGCGCGCCGAGCGGCCCGGACGGCCGCACGCCAATCGCGGCCGGGGCAAAACCCGCCATGCCCGGAGGAATGCCGGCGGCGCTGCCGCCTCCGCCCTGCCAGGATGCGGACTGCGGCTGCGAAGCCATCGCCGTGGGATACCCCGCGCCCAGCGGTGCCGGCCCCGACGACCCCACCCCGCCGGCCGGCTTGCGCACCAGCCGCTTCAGGTCGATCTCGGGCATCACGCCCTTGGCGATCAAAAAGGCGTTCGCCTCCTTGTAGGCCTTGACCGCCGCCTCGCCCAATTGCGCATGCAGCAAGCCCTGCACCTGGGTCCAGAGCTGGCGGCTCATGCCCGCGGCCAGCCACTGGTCGACCAGCAGCTTGGCCAGAAACTCCGGCTTGAGCACGTCGCCGGAGCGCAGTTCCTCGACGCCCTCGAGGTACTGGATGCGCAGACGCAGGTCGTTGAGTTCGAAGTTCGCCTTGTCCTGGATTGCAAGCGCCAGTCGCGAGGACAGGATGTTGTTCTCCACCACCTCGTCGCCGACGAGTTCGAGGCGCAGCGAGTTGCCGCCGCTAGAGGCGCTCTCCGAAACCACACCGGCCGTGCTGCCCAGCGCCTTGCGCCACTGTGCGCGCGACAGCGACACCCAGCCCGACTCCGCACCGCGGTAGGCCACGAGGTTGTCGCGGCTTTCCTGCATCGTGCGCGCGGTGCCCGTTTCGTTGGCCAGCGACACCAACCGTTCGCGCACGGCCTGCGCAGCGCTGCCGATGGCGGCGTCGGTCGCCTGCACGAAGCGCTCTCGCGTCTCGCGGGCGAGCTGCAGGCCGAATTCGGACGCGGACGCGGTGCTCATGAGGATGTGTCGGTGTGGGAGAAAATGTTACAGCACCACAGCGTGCCGCGCGCGGCCCTTGGGCACAAGCGCCTCAACCCGGGGGCCGAACGCAAAAAGGCCCGGCGAACGCCGGGCCTGCCGCATCGTATCGGGTCCTCAGACCACCGCCCCGGCGTTCGGATCGTTGGGGTCATCCTTCTTGTGGACGGGGCCCTTGACCAGGTCCTCGCGCTTGACGCCGAGCCACATCGCGATGGCCGCTGCCACGAAGCACGACGAGTAGATGCCGAAGCAGATGCCGATGGTCAGCGCCAGCGCGAAGTAGTGCAGCGTCGGACCGCCGAAGAAGAACATCGACAGCACCACGAGCTGGGTGGAGCCGTGCGTGATGATGGTCCGGCTGATCGTCCCCGTGATGGCACTGTCGATGATCTCGACCGTCGTCATCTTGCGGTAGCGCCTGAAGTTCTCGCGGATCCGGTCGAAGATGACCACCGACTCGTTCACCGAATAACCCAGCACGGCCAGCACCGCGGCCAGCACCGCCAGCGAGAACTCCCACTGGAAGAAGGCGAAGAAGCCCAGGATGATCACCACGTCGTGCAGATTGGCGAGCACGGTGGCCAGGGCGAACTTCCATTCGAACCGGAAGGCCAGGTAGATCATGATGCCGACCACCACCATGGCCAGCGCCTTCATGCCGTTGGTGGTGAGCTCCTCGCCCACCTGCGGGCCGACGAACTCGTTGCCCCGCATCGTGGCCGTCGCGTCGGCGGCCTTGAGTGCATCCATCACCTGCGCGCTCTGCTGCGCCGAGGTCTGGCCCTTCTGCACCGGCAGGCGGATCTGCACGTCACGCGAGGAACCGTAGTTCTGCACCAGCACGTCGGCGTAGCCGAGCTTGGCGATCGTCTCGCGGACCTTGCCCACGTCGACCGGCTGTTCGTAGGCCACCTCCATCACCGTGCCGCCGGTGAATTCCACCGACAGGTGCAGCCCGCGGTGGAAGATGAAGAACACCGCCAGCAGGAAGGTGATGATCGAGATCGCGTTCAGCACCAGCGCATGGCGCATGAACGGGATGGTCTTGTGAATTCGGAAGAACTCCATCGCGGGCTCCTTATTTGGCGTCGGCCGCGACGGCCGTGTCGGTGGAGGGCTTCCAGACCGTGCCGATGGACACGCTCTTGAGCTTCTTCTTGCGGCCGTACCAGAAGTTCACCAGCCCGCGCGAGAAGAACACGGCCGAGAACATCGAGGTGACGATGCCGATGCAGTGCACCACCGCGAAGCCGCGGATCGGGCCGGAACCGAAGGCCAGCAGCGCGATGCCGGCGATCAGCGTGGTGACGTTGGAGTCGAGGATGGTGCCCCAGGCGCGGTCGTAGCCGGCGTGGATCGCGGCCTGAGGCGACGCGCCGTTGCGCAGCTCCTCCCGCACACGCTCGTTGATCAGCACGTTCGAGTCGATGGCCACGCCGATCGCCAGTGCCATGGCCGCGATGCCCGGCAGCGTGAGCGTGGCCTGCAGCAGCGACAGGATCGCCACCAGCAGCAGCAGGTTCACAGCCAGCGCGATCGACGAGAACACGCCGAACAGCGCGTAGTAGATGCACATGAACACCATGATCGCCAGGAAGCCGTAGAGCACGCTCTTGAAGCCCTTTTCGATGTTGTCGGCGCCCAGGCTCGGGCCGATGGTGCGCTCCTGGATGATCTCCATCGGTGCGGCGAGCGAGCCGGCGCGCAGCAGCAGCGCCAGATCGTTCGCTTCGTTGATGCCCATGGCGCCCGAGATGGAGAAGCGCGTGCCCAGTTCGCCGCGGATGGTGGCCACCGAGATCGCCTCGCCCTTGCCCTTCTCGAACAGGATGATGGCCATGCCCTTGTTGAGGTTCTCGCGGCTGACGTCGCGCATCACGCGGCCGCCCTTGGCGTCCATGGTGAGCGTCACGCCCGGTTCCTGCTTCTGCGAGTCGAAGCCGGCCTGCGCGTCGCTGAGGTTCTCGCCCGTCGCCAGCACCTGCTTCTTGACGATCACCGGCTGGCCGGTGCGCGTGGGGAAGCGTTCGGAACCGAAGGGCACGGGCCCGGTGCCCAGCGCGGCGGCGCGGCCCTCGGGGCTCTCGTCGACCAGGCGCATTTCCAGGGTGGCGGTGCGGCCCAGGATGTCCTTGGCCTTGGCCGTGTCCTGCACCCCGGGCAGCTGCACCACGATGCGGTCCAGGCCCTGTTGCTGGATCACGGGCTCGGCCACGCCCAGCTCGTTGATCCGGTTGTGCAGCGTGGTGATGTTCTGCTTGAGCGCCTGGTCCTGCAGGCGGCGCGCCGCCTCGGGCTTGATGCTGATGGCCAGCTTCCAGTCGCTGCCGTCCTGGCTTTCCTCGGCCGTGAGGTCGGCGAACTGGTCGGTCAGGATGTTCTTGGCCGCATCCTTGGTGGCCGCATCGCGGAATCGTGCCTCGAGCGACTGGCCGTTGCGCGTGACCGAACTGCCGCGCAGGTTCTTGTCGCGGAAGGCGCTGCGCAGGTCGCTCGCGAAGGTCTCGGCGCGCTTGTCCAGCGCACCCTTCATGTCGACCTGCAGCACGAAGTCCACGCCACCGCGCAGGTCCAGGCCGAGGTACATCGGGTAGGCGTGCAGCGCCGTGAGCCAGGCTGGCGAGCGCGAGGCGAGGTTGAGCGCCACGGTGTAGCCCGGGTCGCTCGCATCGGGGACCAACGCACGCTGCAGCACGTCGCGTGCCTTGAGCTGCTCGTCGGGCGTCGCGAAGCGCGCGCGCACCGAACTGGCATCCAGCGTCAGCAGGTCGGGCGTGAGGTTGGCCGCCTTGAGGGCCTCCTCCACGCGCGTCTGCGTGGAAGCGTCGACCTTGACGGTCGACTTGGCGGCCGAGACCTGCACGGCCGGCGCCTCGCCGAAGAAATTGGGCAGGGCGTAGATGAGCCCCAACAGCAGCACGATCACGATGATCGCGTACTTCCAGACCGGGTAACGGTTCATGATCGCGCGTATTGCCTGCAAAAACGCATGGGCCTCAACGGCGCGGAGGCCGGCCCCACTCGCGTGGCGGCGGCCTCCGGCATGGGCGCCCGTGCGGCGTCTTCCTTACTTGTACGAACCCTTGGGCAGCACCTGCACCACGGCACTGCGCTGGACCTTGATCTCCACGCCGTTGGCGATTTCGAGCGTGAGGAACTGGTCGCCCAGCACGCTGATGCGGCCCAGCAGGCCGCCGGCGGTGGCCACTTCGTCGCCCTTGGCCAGCGCGTCGAGCATGGCGCGCGCTTCCTTCTGGCGCTTCATCTGCGGGCGGATCATCACGAAGTACAGCACCACGAACATCAGCAGCAGCGGCAGCATGCTGGCGAGCGAGGACATCATGTCGCCGCCACCGGAAGCGGCCGGGGCGGTCTGGGCGAAAGCAGTGGAAATGAACAAGGGCGTCTCCAACGGAGGTCAGGGATGGGAGCGCAGGCGCGGCCGGCGGCTCCGGGGCCGCAGGGCGCGGCCGGCACGCGCCACCCGGCGGGCGGCGCACAACCGGGGGATTGTATGCGCCGCGCCCGCGGCCACCGGGGCCTTTCCCGGCGGGCGATTCGGGGCATTGGTGCCCCTTGCCAGCCGCTCGTTCGCTATGTTTTTGATAGCTGCTCGCGCAAGCGGGGCGGGCGCCAGCGCCCGATTTGACCCCAAAACCCTCAGGCAGCCGCGCGCTGCGTGCCCTGCGGCGCACGCCAACGCGCGAGCAGGTCGTTCCAGCGGATGCGGGCGGCCGCCAGGTTGCGCTCCTTCACGTGGCCGTAGCCACGGATCTGCTCCGGCAGGGCCGCGATCTCCAGCGCCAGCGCATGGTTGTCGGCCGTCAGGCCGCGCAGCAGTTCCTCGATCGTGGCGCGGTACTCGCCGATCAGCGCGCGCTCGGTCTTGCGTTCTTCGGTGCGCCCGAAGGGGTCGAGCGCGGTGCCGCGCAGGCCCTTGAGCTTCGCCAGCAGCTTGAAGCCGGTGAGCATCGACGGGCCGTACTTCTTCTTGATCAGCTCGCCCTTGGCATTCTTCTTGGCCGTCGCCGGCGGCGCCAGGTGGTAGTTGAGCTTGAAATCGCCCTCGAACATGCCGTTGACCTGGTCCAGGAACGCCGTGTCGCTGTGCAGCCGCGCGACCTCGTACTCGTCCTTGTAGGCCATCAGCTTGAACAGGTAGCGCGCCACCGTCTCGGCCAGCGTGCTCTTGCCCAGCGGCGCCTCGGCCTGCTGCACCTTTTGCACGAAGGCGCGGTACTCCCCGGCATAGGCGGCGTTCTGGTAGGCGGTGAGGAACTCCACGCGCCGCGCGACCAGCGACTCGACCGTCTCGCGCTTCTTGAACTCGATCACCTGTCCGGGATTCAGCCGCCTGGCCATCTCGCCCGGCCGGTGCGCGGCCTGGCGGCCCCACTCGAAGGCCGCCTTGTTGGCGTCGATCGCCACGCCGTTGAGCTCGATCGCACGCATCAGCGATTCATGGCCCAGCGGGATCCAGCCCTTCTGCCACGCGTAGCCCAGGATCATCGGGTTGACGAAGATCGTGTCGCCCATCAACTGGGTCGCGGCCGCGTCGGCGTCGAAGGCGCCCACGCCCGCGTCGCCGACGGCCTTGGCGATCTGCGCCGCGCAGGCGTCCTGCGGGTTCTGCCAGTTGGCGTTCTTCACGAAGCTGGCCGTGGGCGCGCTGTGGCTGTTCAGCGCCACGTGCGTGCGGCCCTCGCGCATGCGCGCCAGCGTTTCGTAGTTGACGGTGACGATCGGATCGCAGGCCAGGATCAGGTCGGCCGCGGCCGTGCCCACGCGGGTGGTGCGGATGTCGTTCTGCGAGTCGCCGATGAGCACGTGGCTCCAGGTCGCGCCGCCCTTCTGCGCGAGGCCCGCCGCGTCCTGCGTGACGATGCCCTTGCCCTCGATGTGCGCCGCCACGCCCAGCAGCTGGCCGATGGTGATGACGCCCGTGCCGCCGACGCCGGCCACCACGATGCCCCACACCTGCCCGCCGTGCAGCGAAGGCAGTGCCGGCTCGGGCAGCGCGCCCATCTCGGCCGGCGTTGCGGCTTTCTCGGCCTTGGCCTTCTTCTTGAGTTGCCCGCCCTCGACGGTGATGAAGCTCGGGCAGAAGCCCTTCACGCAGCTCACGTCCTTGTTGCAGGTGCTCTGGTTGATGGTGCGCTTGCGGCCGAATTCGGTCTCCAGCGGCTCCACGCTCATGCAGTTGCTCTTGACGCTGCAGTCGCCGCAGCCTTCGCACACCAGCTCGTTGATGACGACGCGCACCGCCGGGTCGACGGCCTTGCCGCGCTTGCGGCGGCGGCGCTTCTCGGTGGCGCAGGTCTGGTCGTAGATGATGGCGGTGGTGCCGGCGATCTCGCGGAACTCGCGCTGGATCTCGTCGAGCTGGTCGCGATGCCGCACCTGCACCTTCTCGCCGTTGTAGGTGCCCGGAATCTGCACGCCCTCGTACTTCTGCGGCTCATCGGTGACGATGACCACCTTCTTCGCACCTTCGGCATGCAGGCTCTCGGCGATCTGCAGCACCGAGTGGCCCTCGGGCCGCTCGCCCACCTGCTGGCCGCCGGTCATGGCCACGGCGTCGTTGTAGAGCACCTTGTAGGTGATGTTCACGCCCGCCGCGATGCTCTGGCGGATGGCCAGCAGGCCGCTGTGGAAGTAGGTGCCGTCGCCCAGGTTGGCGAAGATGTGCTGCTCGTTCGAGAACGGCGCCTGGCCCACCCACGGCACGCCCTCGCCGCCCATCTGCGTGAAGCCGTAGGTGGCGCGGTCCATCCAGTTGGCCATGTAGTGGCAGCCGATGCCGGCCATGGCGCGCGAGCCCTCGGGCACCACCGTGCTGGTGTTGTGCGGGCAGCCGGAGCAGAACCATGGCACCCGGTCGGCGCCCTGCACGCCATCGGCCTGCAGCACCTGCATCGAGCGCTCCTTGGCCTCCAGGATGGCCATCTGCGCCTCGACGCGCGCCACCATGTCGGCGCCGCCCGACTCGAGCACGCCGGTCTTCTTCAGACGCTGCACCAGCGCCTTGGCGATCAGCGCCGGGTTCAGGTCGGCGTTGGCGCGCAACAGCGTGTTGGCCGTCGGGTTGGGCATGGACCATTCGCCGCCCGAGTGGTCGTTGCCCAGCTCGTTGAATTTGCCCAGCACGTTGGGCCGCACGTCGGGGCGCCAGTTGTAGAGCTCTTCCTTGAGCTGGTACTCGATGACCTGGCGCTTCTCCTCGACCACCAGGATCTCCTGCAGGCCGGTCGCGAAGTCGCGCGTGAGCTGCGCCTCCAGCGGCCACACCACGTTGACCTTGTGCAGCCGGATGCCCAGCTGGCGGCAGGCCGCATCGTCCAGGCCCAGGTCGATGAGCGCCTGGCGCGTGTCGTTGAAGGCCTTGCCGCTGGCCATGATGCCGTAGCGGTCGTGGGGCCCCTCGATCACGTTGTGGTTGAGCCGGTTGGCGCGGATGTAGGCCAGCGCGGCGTACCACTTGTAGTGCATGAGGCGCGCCTCCTGCTCCAGCGGCGCGTCGGGCCAGCGGATGTGCAGGCCGCCGGGCGGCATCTCGAAGTCGGTGGGGGTGACGATGTCGACGCGCTCGGGGTCGATCATGGCCGTGGCGCTCGATTCGACGATCTCCTGGATCGTCTTCATGCCCGACCACACGCCCGAGAAGCGGCTCATCGCGAAGGCGTGGATGCCCAGGTCCAGGATCTCCTGCACGTTGGTCGGGAAGAACACCGGCGTGCCGCAGGCCTTGAAGATGTGGTCGCTCTGGTGCGCCGCCGTGCTGCTCTTGGAGATGTGGTCGTCGCCCGCCACCGCGATCACCCCGCCCCAGGGCGTGGTGCCGGCCATGTTGGCGTGCTTGAAGACGTCGGAGCAGCGGTCCACCCCGGGGCCCTTGCCGTACCAGATGCCGAACACGCCGTCGAACTTGTTGCTGCCCTGCGGCGCGAAACCCATCATCTGGGTGCCCCACAAGGCCGTGGCAGCGAGTTCCTCGTTCACGCCGGGCTGGAAGACGATGTTCTGGGCCTTGAGGTACTTGCTGGCTTTCCACAGCGCCTGGTCATAGCCGCCGAGCGGCGAGCCGCGGTAGCCGCTGACGAACCCTGCCGTGTTCTTGCCCTGCTGCGCATCGCGCAGGCGCTGCAGCATCGGCAACTTGACCAGCGCCTGAACGCCGCTCATGAAGGCGCGGCCGTAGTCGAGGGAGTACTTGTCGTCGAGCGTGACCGTCTCGAGGGCCTTGCGGATGTGTTCCGGGAGGGGAGCGTTCATGGTGCGGGTTTGTCTCCGTGGCTGTGCCTTGTGGGCGTGGCGTGGTCGGGGGGCTCAGGCGGTCGGGTGAACACACTTGCCCCGCGGCCATGATGCTCGCAAAGTGTATGCCCGGCGCGCCGACAGGTGTTTGCTTTCTATGCCTCAAACTCGGCCGTTGTAGAAAGCTCCTTTCTCAAGGGCGGGAAATATGGAAAGAATAGATAAGTACGACCTCTCCATCCTGCAAGAACTGCAGGCCGATGCGCGTCTCACCAACGCCGAGCTCGCGCAGCGCGTGGGCCTGTCCGCCGCGCCCTGCTGGCGCCGCGTGCGGGCGCTGGAAACGGCGGGCTACATCAAGGGCTACCACGCCGAGATCGACCGCCACAAGATCGGGCTGGGCGTGCTGGCCTTCGTGCGCGTGGACACCGAGCGTGTCACCGGCGACGCCACGCGCAAACTGGAAGATGCGATCCGCCGCTTGCCCGAGGTGGTGGCCTGTCACTACATCAGCGGCACCGGCACCTTCGAGCTGCAGGTGGTCGCGCAGGACCTGGACGGCTTTTCGCGCTTCGCGCGCGAGCACCTCATGAACCTGCCCAACGTGAAAGACCTGCACACGAGCTTTTCGCTCGGCGAGGTGAAGGCCAGCCGGGCGCTGCCGCTGGCGCATCTGAAGGGCTGAGCTCGTTTTTCGTCTTCGGACCAAATCGGCCCGCAGCGCCCGCCCTGATTGCGCCGGCAGCTATTGTTTTCATAGCAATACCGTGCCGGTGGCGACCGCGGTGCGCTAGGCACGCCACAATCACCGGGCCCCATGCCGCCCATCGACCCCGAAGAAACGTCCCTCCCGCCCCTCAAGCCCCGGCCGCCCAAGCTCGCGGCGCTGGAGCCGCTGAAGCTTCCGGTGTTCCGCATGCTGTGGAGCACCTGGCTGATCGCCAACATCTGCATGTGGATGAACGACGTGGCGGCGGCGTGGATGATGACCACGCTCACGTCCTCGCCGATCTGGGTGGCGCTGGTGCAGTCGGCCTCCACCTTGCCGGTGTTCCTGCTGGGCCTGCCCAGCGGCGCGCTGGCCGACATCCTGGACCGCCGACGCTGGCTGGTGGCCACGCAGTTCTGGCTGGCGGGCACGGCCATCGTGCTGTGCGCCGCCATCGCCCTGGGCTGGATGAACGCGCCGCTTCTGCTGGCGCTGACGTTTGCCAACGGCATCGGCCTGGCGCTGCGCTGGCCGGTGTTCTCGGCCATCGTGCCCGAACTGGTCACGCGGCCGCTGCTGCCGGCGGCCCTGGGCCTGAACGGCATCGCGATGAATGCCTCGCGCATCATCGGCCCGCTCACGGCCGGCGTGCTGATCGCCAGCGCGGGCAGCGTGTGGGTGTTCGCGCTCAACGCGGTGCTGTCGGTGGCCTCGGGCTTCGTGGTGCTGCGCTGGCGGCGCGAGCACACGCCCAACCCGCTGGGCCGCGAACGCCTGATCAGCGCGATGCGCGTGGGCGTGCAGTTCGTGCGCCAGTCGGCGCGCATGCGGGCGGTGCTCACGCGCATCGCGATCTTCTTCCTGCATTCCACCGCGCTGCTGGCATTGCTGCCCCTGCTGGCGCGCGGTCTGCAGGGCGGCGACGCCGGCACCTTCACGCTGCTGCTGGCCTCGATGGGCGCGGGCGCGATCCTGGCGGTGCTGTTCCTGCCGCGCCTGCGCCAGGCGCTGGGGCGCGACCAGCTGGTGCTTCGCGGCACGGCCCTGCAGTCGGTGGCCACGGCGGTGATGGCGGTGGCGCCCAACACCTGGGTGGCGGTGCCCGCGATGTTCTTCGGCGGTGCGGCGTGGATCACAGTGGCCAATTCGCTGTCGGTGTCGGCCCAGCTCGCGCTGCCCGACTGGGTGCGCGCGCGCGGCATGGCGACCTACCAGATGGCCATCATGGGCGCGAGTGCCTTCGGCGCCGCGCTGTGGGGCAACGTGGCCGAAGCCAGCTCGCTGCGCACCAGCCTGCTGGTGGCGGCCGTGAGCGGCACGGTGGTCATGCTGCTGGCCCTGCGCTTCGTGACCGACCATGCCGACGAGGACGACATGAGCCCCGCGCAGGCCGGCTGGGCGGCCGGCCCGCCGCCCGAGCCGCCCGAGGAAAGCGGCCGCGTGGTGGTGACGGTCGAATACATCATCGACCCGGCGCGCGCCGCCGCCTTCCACCTCGTGATGCAGCAGACGCGCCGCGTGCGCCTGAGCCAGGGCGCCGTCGGCTGGGAGCTGTTGCACGACGTGGGCCAGCCCGAGCGCTACGTCGAGGAGATCGTCGACGAGTCGTGGACCGAGCACCTGCGCCGCTTCAGCCGCGCCACGGCCACCGACATGGCGCTGCGCGAGCGGCGCCTGGCCTTCCACATCGGCGAGTCGCCGCCGGTGGTGACGCGCTACGTCGTGCGGCGCTGAGTGCGGCGCCCGTCAACAGCGGCCCGCCGCCTTCAGCAGGGCATTGCATGCCGGGCCGCCAGTCGCCGCACCCGCGCCAGGCGGCCTGCCAATCTCGCTGCACAGGGCGTCCGACACCGCGCGTCCGGTGATGCCCACCGCGCCCGTCACATAGCACGAGTACCGGCGCCCTGCCTGCGTCACGACCCGGTAGGTGGTCTTGATGCCCTGGTCCTGCCGATCGGAGATCTGGAAGCTTCCGGGCTCCAGGCCGAGCGCGAACGCCGTGTTCTGCTCGAGCGTGTCGGACGTGACGGCGGTCGCCGCACACCCCGCGAGGGCGAGCCCGACGAGCACCATGGCCATCCGGCGGGCCGCGGCACCCGGCCGCCGTGAGGTCGATGTGTTCATCCGTGCCCCCTCCTACCAACCCAGGAAGCTGCTCGGCCGGCACAGCACGCTGTCGACACACCCCGTCTCGTCGAAGTAGAGCGTCGATATCGCGCCGCTGGGCAGCGCGTAGTCACCCAGGTAGCCGTTGCCCTTGGCGCCCTCGGCGTTCGCTTGCGCGACGAAGGCGGCCGCGTTGCCGGCGGGCGCGAGCCCGAAGAACGAGAAGGTGGCGGACTGCGAGACGTCTCGCACCATCACGAGGCGGGCGCCCTCGGTGAAGAAATAAGGCGTGCGCAGCCGGAAGCCGCGTCCCCCGGCGCTGTTCAGGGTCGCCATGAAGGCGTCGTCGGCCGTGGGCGATTCCAGCAGCTCATAGGCGAAGGTGGCGGCGCTGCCCGACGCCTTGCCGTAGATCGCCACCGCCGCACCGCCGATCAGGTACGACGGGGTGAAGCCGAAGAAGCCCTCGGCGCCCTGTGCGTTGGTCTGCGCCAGGTAGTCGGCGCCTGCGGACTGCGCGGGCAGCACCCGGTAGCTGAAGGTGGTGGTGGACGCGTCCTGCTTCTGATAGATGTACGAGATCTCGCCGCCCACGCTGTAGGCACCGACCCAGGCGAAGCCGCGCGCGCCCTGCGCCTCCAGCTGCGCCGCCAGGGCAGCCGCGTCGGCCGGCGGCGCCTGCCGCTCGTAGGTGTAGGTGGCCGAAGCCGAGGTATCGCGGACGTAGGCTTCGACCAGCTCGATGCCGGCGGGGCTCTGCGTGAAGGCGAGGCCGCCCAGCAGGCGCAGGCCACGCGCGCCCTGGGCGTTCAACTGCGCCAGGAATGCGCTG
>JAFEEH010000242.1 GCA_018241185.1 Pseudomonadota bacterium
GCGCCCCCGGTGGCGGTGAAGCAGATGAAGGGCACCTTCTGCTCGATGGCCGTCTCGACGCCGCGCACGAAGCGCTCGCCGACCACGCTGCCCATGGAGCCGCCCATGAACTCGAACTCGAAGCAGGCCGCGACCACGCTGATGCTGTGCACGCAACCGCCCATCACGATCAGCGCATCGGTCTCGCCGGTCGATTCCAGGGCTTCCTTCAGGCGCTCGGGGTACTTGCGGCTGTCCTTGAACTTGAGGGCATCGACCGGCAGCACCTCCTGGCCGAGCTCGTAGCGGCCTTCGGGGTCGAGGAAGGCATCCAGTCGCGCGCGTGCGCCGATGCGGTGGTGGTGGCTGCAGCTCGGGCAGACGTTCTGGTTCTGCTCCAGGTCGGTCTTGTAGAGCACCGTCTCGCAGCTGGGACACTTGATCCACAGGCCCTCGGGCACCTGGCGGCGCTCGGCGGGGTCGGTCTGGGCGATCTTGGGGGGAAGCAGTTTTTCAAGCCAGCTCATGGGGTTCCATCCTGAAGGCTTCCCCCGCCCGGCGGCCGGGCGGAGGGTTGGAAAGGCAGCGGGCGATTATCCGCCAGCCGCGTTCTTGGGCACGGCCGCCGGCAGGGTGTCCAGCGCCTGGCGGATCTCGGCCAGGAATCCCGCCACCCGCGGCACCACCTGGTCGCGCGGCTGGCCCTCGATCAGCTGGATGATCTTCGTGCCGATCACCACCGCGTCGCCGGCCGAGCCCACGGCCTGCGCCGTTCGCGCATCGCGGATGCCGAAGCCCACGCCGACCGGGATCTTCACGTGCTGGCGGATGCGCGGCACCATGAGGCCGACGGCTTCCGTGTCCAGATGGCCGGCGCCGGTCACGCCCTTGAGCGACACGTAGTACACGTAGCCGCTGGCGATGCGGGCGACCTGGGCCATGCGTTCCGGCGTGCTGGTGGGCGCCAGCAGGAAGATCAGGTCGATGCCGGCGGCGCGCAGTTTGGCGGCGAAGTCCTCGCACTCCTCGGGCGGGTAGTCGACGATCAGCACGCCGTCCACGCCGGCCGCGGCGGCGTCGCGCACGAAAGCGTCGGCGCCGTGGCGCAGGTCGTAGCGCTCCACCGGGTTGGCGTAGCCCATCAGCACCACCGGCGTGGCGCTGTCCTTCTCGCGGAAAGTGCGCACCATCGCCAGCACCTGGGCCATGCCGATGCCCATCGCCAGCGCGGCCTCGCCGGCCTTCTGGATCACCGGGCCGTCGGCCATCGGATCGGAGAAGGGCACGCCGAGTTCGATCACGTCGGCGCCGGCAGCGACCATGCCGTGCATGAGTTCGGGCGTGATGTCGGCATAGGGGAAGCCGGCGGTGACGTAGGGAATTAAGGCTCGACGACCCTCCGCCTTGAGTTTGTCGAAGGTGGCGGCGATGCGGCTCATTGCTTGCCCCCCTTCACGGCCAGGCCGCGCATCGAGGGCCGGTCATAGAAGTCGACGCCCGACAGGTCGGCCACCGTGCCGATGTCCTTGTCGCCGCGGCCCGAGAGGTTCACCAGGATCGACTGGTCCGGGCGCATCGTGGGCGCCAGCTTCATCGCATAGGCCAGTGCGTGGCTGGATTCGAGCGCGGGGATGATGCCCTCGGTGCGGCACAGGTGGTGGAAGGCGGCCAGCGCCTCGGCATCGGTGGCACCGACGTACTCGGCCCGGCCGATGTCCGCGAGGTGCGCATGCTCGGGCCCCACGCCGGGATAGTCCAGGCCGGCGCTGATGCTGTGCGTCTCGGTGATCTGGCCATCCTCGTTCTGCAGGATGTAGGTTCGGTTGCCGTGCAGCACGCCCGCGCTGCCGCGCTGGATCGACGCGGAATGCTTGCCGCTGTCCAGGCCCTCGCCCGCGGCCTCCACGCCCACCAGACGCACGCCGGGGAAGGGGATGTAGGGGTGGAAGATGCCCATCGCGTTGCTGCCGCCGCCCACGCAGGCGACCACCACGTCGGGCTGGCGGCCTTCCGCCTCGCCCACGATGCCCTGCGCCGCCAACATGGATGGCATCTGCTCGATGCACTCGTTGCCGATCACGCTCTGGAAGTCGCGCACCATGGCCGGGTAGGGGTGCGGCCCTGCGACGGTGCCGATGATGTAGAAGGTGTTCTCGACATTCGTCACCCAGTCGCGCATGGCTTCGTTCAGCGCGTCCTTCAGCGTGCGGCTGCCCGATTCGACCGGCACCACCGTGGCGCCCAGCAGGTTCATGCGGTAGACATTCGGGCTCTGGCGCTTGACATCCTCGCTGCCCATGTACACGACGCATTCGAGCCCGTAGCGTGCGCAGATCGTGGCCGTGGCCACGCCGTGCTGCCCGGCCCCAGTCTCGGCAATGATGCGGGGCTTGCCCATGCGGCGGGCCAGCATGGCCTGGCCGATCACGTTGTTGATCTTGTGCGCGCCGGTGTGGTTGAGGTCCTCGCGCTTGAGGTAGATCTGCGCGCCGCCGAGTTCGCGGCTGGTGCGCGCGGCGTGGTAGATCGGCGAGGGCCGGCCGACGAAGTGCTTGAGCTCGTACTCGAACTCCGCCACGAAGGCCGGGTCGTCCTTGTACTTCGCATAGGCCTCGCGCAGTTCGGCGATCGCATAGGTGAGCGTCTCGCTCACGAAGGTGCCGCCGTAGATGCCGAAGTGGCCGGCGGCGTCGGGTTGCTGGTAAGGGGTTGCCATGGTCTCGATCGACTTTCGATGAGGGCCGCGAGCCCTCGTCGTCGGGACGGGCTGCGCAGCGGGATCAGGAGGCGGCGAGTGCATCGGCCGCTCTCACGGCGGCGATGAACTCGCGGATCTTGCCGGCGTCCTTGATGCCCTTGCGGGCCTCGACGCCGGAACTCACGTCAACGGACAGCGACTTCGCGCCGGTCCGCAACGCCTGCAGGGCACGCAGGCCATCGCCCACGTTTGCAGGTGTGAGTCCACCACTCAAGACGAGGTGAGCGTCGACGGCGGGTGGAAGAAGTGACCAATCGAATGCCTTGCCGCCGCCGCCAAAGCCGTCGACCTGGGCGTCGAGCAGGATGGCGTGGGCGCGGGAGAAATCGGACGCGTAGTTTACGAGGTCGAAGCTGCGCCCGGCTTCGCCCAGGGGAATGCGGGCTGCGCGCAGGTAGCGAAAGCGCCCTTCGCCGCTGGCGGCCCAGCATAGCTCGGGCGTTTCATCACCATGAAATTGGGCTGCAGCGCCCGCCACGCCTGCGAGAGCAGCTATGGTTTTCGTAGCATCTTCGTTCACGAAGAGCAGCACCGGCGTGACAAAGGGGGGCAGGCGACGGGCCAGTTCTGCCGCCCGCTGCGCGCTGACGGCGCGCGGGCTCTTGGCGTAGAGCACGAAGCCCACCGCGTCGGCTCCGGCGGCCACGGCCGCATCGACATCCTGCTCGCGCGTCAGGCCGCAGATCTTGACGCGGGTGCGGGGGGCGACGACGACCCTGCCGCCGGGCTGCCCCAAAGCAGGATCAGTCGCCTCGGGCGGCAGCGAACCGCGCGAAGCGGGGAGCGCGGGGGCAACATGGTTCATGGCGGCCCATCATACGAATCGCCCTGCGCCCCGAGCGTGACTTCCGGCGGAAGGCCCCAGTGCGCGTCGTACAGCGGTCCCAGGAAGTACAACCCGTCGGCAGAGAACGTGGGCGCCGCCACCTCGCGGCTGCGTGCATCGCGCACCTCGCGCACCCACTCGGGCGCCGCCTGGCCCTGGCCGACGCGCACCAGGCAGCCCATGATGTTGCGGATCATGTGGTGCAGGAAGGCGTCGGCCTCGAACTCGAAGTGCCAGCGGCAGCGCGCGCCCCCGCCCCGGCGGGTGATCTCGATGCGGCGCAGCGTCTTGACCGGCGAGCGTGCCTGGCAGGCGGCAGCGCGGAAGGACGAGAAGTCCTGCTCGCCGAGCAGGTGCGCAGCCGCGGCCCGCATCGCGTCGCCATCGAGCGCGTGCATCGACCAGCCGACACGGCCGCTGTCCAGGCTGGGCCGCACGGGCGATTGCGACAGCACGTACACGTAGCGCCGCCCCAGCGCGCTGGCGCGGCAGTGGAATTCCGCCGGCACCGGCTGCGCCCATTGCACGGCGATGTCGTCCGGCAGAAAGCGGTTGGGCCCGCGCACCCACGAAAACGGCACGCGGTCGATCTCGGTGTCGAAGTGCACCACCTGCATCCAGCCGTGCACGCCGGCGTCGGTGCGGCCGGCACACAGCGTGCCGACGCGCGGGCCCGCGGTGAACTGGGCCAGCGCCTTCTCCAGGCGATCCTGCACCGTGCGGCCCGAGGGCTGGCTCTGCCAGCCGTCGTAGGCCTGGCCGTTGTAGCGGACGCCGAGGGCCAGTCTCATGAAAGTCGTGGAGCGGAAAAAGAAAAGGGCGGCCGAACTGGCCGCCCCGGAGTCTTGCACAAACGCTCAACGCAGTTGGGCAAGCAACTGTTCGGCCTGGTGGCGCATGTCGCCGGAGCTTTCGCTCGCCACTTCCTCGACCAGCGAGCGGGCACCTTCCGCATCGCCCAGGGCCTGCAGTTCGCGGGCCAGCGACAGCTTGATGGCCTGCGGGCTGTCGCCGCCAGCGTCGTCCAGTTCGGCGGCGCGGGTGGGCTCGAGTGCCCCAGGGCGCGTGTCGCCCGTGCCGGAGCGCAGCGAGGACAGCGTACTCATGTCGAACTCGATGAAGCCAGAGTCGCCGGGCAGGCCGGCACGCAGGGTGGCGGGCTGGGTGCGTTCGTCGTCATTGAGCGCGCCGTTGCGGGTGATCGCTTCGAGTTCGGCGGGTGCGGTGTCGAAGTCGTTGTCCAGCTCAGGCATCGTGCCACGCGACAGCGGAGCACGCGAAGTCGGTTCGTAGCTCGAACTTGGCGGGGCAGGGACTGCATTCGGCGCAGCCATGGCGCCGCCCAGGGAGGCGCGTGCCGTCGGCTCGTAGCTCGCGCTGGGTGCCGGCGAGAAGATCGGCGCCGGCGCCGCCACCGGCGCAGGGGCTGTGTCGGGCAGCGGTGCCACGTCGGAGGGTTTGGCCAGGTCCAGATCGAAATCCAGCGGCGCAACCGAGGGCACGAACGGCGGAGGCGGCTCGGCCGGAGGGGGCGGGGCCGTGGCTGCGATGGCGGCCGCCGTGGCTGCTGTGCCGGCCAACCCGGCCAGTGGCACTGTCTTCTCGTTGTCGGCCAGTGCCGCGCTGCCCTGATACAGCGGATTGCCCGGGTCGAGTTCGCGGCCCATGTCGATCACTCGACCCCAGTCGGCGCCGCTGCCTCCGGTGAGCTTGTGCACGTCGTTGGCCAGCGCTTCGAAGGCGCGCAGGTCGCGCCGCTTGGCGTGGATCTCGAGCAGCTTGAGATGGATCGCGGTGCGCTCGGGCGTCGTGCGAAGCGCTTCGCGCAGGATCTCCTCAGCCTGCAGGTCACGGCCATAGGCCAGGTACACGTCGGCTTCGGCGACCGGGTCGACGTCCCCCGCATCGAGCTGGCTGGGCGAATAGGACAGCGATGACACCATGGAACTGCTGCGGCCCTTGGTGTCCACCGACTCGCCGCCGGTGGCACCGAAGAAGGAGTCCTTGGGCAGGCGGCTCTCCGGGAACACGCTGTCGGCCGCGTCCTGCTTCTTGCGACCCAGCACGCGGTAGAGCAGGAAGCCGATGAGCAGCAGGATCAGCGCGCCACCGGCCAGCAGGATCGGGTTCTCCATCAACTGGTCGAAGAAGCTCGGCTCGGGTGGCGGAGGGGGGGCTGCGACCTTGGGTTTAGGGGCAGGTGCGGGAGCTGGGGCGGGGGTGGCTGCTGCAGGCACCGTTGCTGTTGGCGCCGCTGGTGCGCTGGCGGCCGGCGTTGCCGGGCTGGCGGCAGGTGCGGCGGCCGCAGGCGCGGTCGCGGCGGGGGCCGGTGCCGGAGCGGCCGTGCCCGCGCTAGGCGCTGGGGACGCGGGTGCGGCGGGGGCCGGGGCAGCCGCAGTGGCTGGAGCGGTCGCAGCCGCGGCAGGGGCAGCAGGCGCAGCTGCGGGTGCCGGTGCCGCACTGGCGGCGGGGGCGGCGCCTGCGCTGGAGCCGGCGTTCTGGATCTTGTTGAGTTCGTTGATGTTGCGCGACAGCTCGGCCACGCGCGTGCTCGATTCCTGCGCCTGGCGCGTTTGCGCCAGCTTGTCTTCGGCGGCGCGGGCAGCGCTGCCTTGCGAGACGGTCAACTTGTCGGGCGCAGCGGCGTTCGCGTTGCGGTCCTCGACGTTCGCCTCCAGCCGGCCCGACGCCTGGCGGTCGGCGCTGGCGACGCGGGAGGTGGGCGCGTTCTCGGCCAGGCGGCGGCGATAGTCACTGAAATCGCGGCTCTGGGCCACGACCGTGCGCCGGGCTTCGTCTGGTGGCGTGGCCGCGGCGATCGAGGCGCTCGGCACCTGCAGCACCGCGCCGGCCTTGATGCGGTTCACGTTGCCGTTGATGAAGGCATCGGGATTGGCGCGCAGCAGCGCCACCAGCATCTGGTCGAGCGAGACGTCGGCCGGCTTCAGGTTGGCGGCGAGGCGTCCGGCGGTGTCGCCGGCGCGCACGGTCACCTGCTGGTCGCTGCCGCCGTCTGCCCGAACGCGGTTCTCGGCAGGTGCGGAGGGGGCCGGGACCGGCGCTGGGGCCGCTCGCTGCCGCCGCTGGGCGGCGGCTCCGGCATCGCCGGAGGGCGCGACGGCGACGCGCGGTGCGGGCGGCGGTGCCGACATCTGCGGTGCGACAGGGGCGATGGGGACGGCAGCACTGGCCTGCCGGCTGCTGGGGGGGTCGAGCAGGACGGTGTAGTCACGCACGATCCGGCCGCTGGACCAGTTGGCTTCGAGCAGGATGTCGACGAACGGCTCGTTCATCGGCCGCGAACCGGTCAGGCGGACGACGTAGCGGCCGTCGGCGCGCCGTTGCAAAGCGGCGCGCACGTTGGACAGGGCGTCGTTGTAGGCAACCCCGGCCGCCTGGAAGGCCTCGCGTGAAGCCATCCCGACCTTCAGGCCGTCGGCCTCGGCCGCGCTGATCTCGGTGACGTCGATCTCGGCCCGCAGCGGTTCGCCCAGCGCAGACTGCACGTTGAGGCGGCCCAGGGCCAGGGCGTGGGCGTTGCCGCTGACCGCACCAATGGCCAACGCCACAGCCACGCTGAGCAGGGACAACTGGCTGCGGCTGGCGAGGGCCGGATTCGGGCGATCGGAGGGGGCGCCGGTCGCGGGCAGCGAAGGTCTGGTCATGCTGAAGGGGGCGGGAACGCCCAAAAATGTAAGAGGACGTTAACACCATCCCGCCCGAACTGACAAGGCAACGGAAGTGTTCCACCAGTGCGCGCCAACTTCGGCACATGCAACTCGTTGCGGCTGTGCAACGGCGGGGTGCTTGGCGCCCCGCGCTGCACGGTTCAGGCGTCCAGCAGGATCCGGAGCATCCGGCGCAGCGGTTCAGCCGCGCCCCACAGCAACTGGTCGCCGATGGTGAAGGCGCCGACGTATTCCGGCCCCATGGCCAGCTTGCGGATCCGGCCGACCGGGATCGACATCGTGCCGGTCACGGCGACGGGCGTCAGGTCCTTGACGGTGGCTTCGCGGGTGTTGGGCACCACCTTCACCCAATCGTTGTCGGCGGCGATCATGGCCTCGATGTCCGCCACCGGCACGTCCTTCTTCAGCTTGAAGGTCAGCGCCTGGCTGTGGCAGCGCATCGCGCCGATACGCACGCAGAAGCCGTCGACCGGCGTCGCGGCCGTTCCGAAGCCGGCGCCCTGGCCGAGGATCTTGTTGGTTTCCGCGCCGCCCTTCCACTCTTCCTTGGACATGCCGTCGCCCAGGTCCTTGTCGATCCACGGGATCAGCGAGCCGCCCAGAGGCGCGCCGAAGTTGGCCGTTTCGGCGGCGCTCAGCGTCTGCTGCTTGTGCAGCACCTTGCGGTCGATCTCGAGGATCGCGCTCTTGGGGTCGTCCAGCAGGGCCTTCACCTCGGCGTTGAGGGCGCCGAACTGCGTCAGCAGCTCGCGCATGTGCTGCGCGCCGCCGCCCGAGGCCGCCTGGTAGGTCATGCTGGTCATCCACTCGACCAGGCCGGCCTTGTAGAGCGCGCCGACGCCCATGAGCATGCAGCTGACGGTGCAGTTGCCGCCGATCCAGTTCTTGCCGCCCTGGGTCAGGGCGTTCTGGATCACCGACAGGTTCACCGGGTCGAGGACGATGATCGCGTCGTCCTTCATACGCAGGGTGGAGGCGGCGTCGATCCAGTGGCCGTTCCAGCCCGCGGCGCGCAGCTTGGGGAAGACCTCGGTCGTGTAGTCGCCGCCCTGGCAGGTGATGACGATGTCGCACTTCTTCAGCGCGGCGATGTCGTGCGCATCCTGCAGCGTGGCCTCGTTCTTCGCCATCGCCGGGGCCGTGCCGCCGGCGTTGGAGGTGGAGAAGAAGACCGGCTCGATGAGCGCGAAGTCGTTCTCGGCCTGCATGCGGTCCATGAGGACCGAGCCGACCATGCCGCGCCAGCCCACGAGGCCGACCAGGGGTTGTTGTGCGTTCGCCATTTCAGTAGTGCCCTTCGAAGAAAAAACTAGGAAATCAGGTTTTCTTGCGCCCGGCTCGTCGAGCCGGGGGAGGGCGTGACGAAGCGGGCTGTGGTTAGCCGGTAATCGTCTTTTTGGTGATGGCGGCCACGACGGCGTCGCCCATTTCGCGCGTGCCGACCTTGGTGGTGCCTTCGGACCAGATGTCCGCCGTGCGCAGCCCCGACGCGAGCACCGACTTGACCGCCGACTCGATACGGTCGGCAGCTTCGGCTTGGTCGAGGGAGAAGCGGAGCATCATGGCAGCGGACAGGATTGTAGCCAGAGGATTGGCAACCCCTTGCCCGGCGATGTCGGGCGCACTGCCGTGGCTGGGCTCGTACAGGCCCTGTTTGTTGCTGTTGAGCGACGCCGAGGGCAGCATGCCGATCGAGCCGGTGAGCATGGCCGCCTCGTCCGAGAGGATGTCGCCGAACATGTTGCCGGTCACGACCACGTCGAACTTCTTGGGCGCCTTCACCAGCTGCATGGCCGCGTTGTCGACGTACATGTGGTCGAGCTCGACGTCCGGGTAGTCCTTGTGCACCTCGGTCACAACGTCCTTCCAGAACTGGAAGGTCTCCAGCACGTTGGCCTTGTCGACGCTGGTCACGCGCTTGCTGCGCTTGCGGGCGGCTTCGAAGGCGACGCGCGCGATGCGCTCGATTTCCGGCCTGGAGTAGCGCATCGTGTCGAAGGCTTCTTCGGCACCGGGAAAGTGCCCGTCGGTGGCGACGCGCTTGCCGCGCGGCTGGCCGAAGTAGATGTCGCCGGTCAGCTCCCGAATGATGAGGATGTCCAGGCCTGCGATCAACTCGGGCTTCAAGCTCGACGCGCCGACGAGCTGCTCGTAGCAGATGGCGGGACGGAAGTTGGCGAACAGGCCCAGGTTCTTGCGCAGGCCCAGGATGGCCTGCTCGGGCCGCAGCGGGCGATCCAGCTTGTCGTACTTCCAGTCGCCCACGGCGCCGAAGAGCACCGCGTCGGCCTCCTTGGCGAGCTTGAGCGTCGAATCGGGCAGCGGGTGGCCGTGCGCCTCGTAGGCGGCGCCGCCGACCAGTGCGGTTTCCATCTCGAACTTCAGGTCGAGCACGTCGAGCACGCGCACGGCCTCCGCGACGATTTCGGTGCCGATGCCATCTCCGGGCAGGACTGCGATCTTCATGGTTCTGGGGTTCTCGGTTTGTGAATCAAATCGGGCTGCAGCGCCCGTCCTGCGGGCGCGAGTAGCTATGAAAAATATAGCAAAAGCGGTGCTCAGCCCACCAGTTGGTGCGCCAGCCAGGGCTTGGCCGCGAGGCGCTCGGCTTCGAAGGCCTTGATCTTGTCCTTGTGGCGCAGCGTGAGGCCGATGTCGTCCAGGCCGTTGACCAGGCAGTACTTGCGGAAGGGCTGCACGTCGAAGGCGATCTCCACGCCGTCGGGCTTGACGATCACCTGGCGCTCCAGGTCGACGGTGAGCTGGTAGCCCGGGAAGGCATACACCTCGTCGAAGAGCTGCGCCACGGTCGCCTCGGGCAGCACGATCGGCAGCAGCCCGTTCTTGAAGCTGTTGTTGAAGAAGATGTCGGCGTAGCTCGGCGCGATGATCGCGCGGAAGCCGAATTGGTCGAGCGCCCAGGGCGCGTGCTCGCGGCTCGACCCGCAGCCGAAGTTCTTGCGCGCCAGCAGCACCGAGGCGCCCTGGTAGCGCGGCTGGTTCAGCACGAAGTCCGGGTTCGGCTTGCGGCTGGCCGGGTCCATGCCCGGCTCGCCGTGGTCGAGGTAGCGCCATTCGTCGAACAGGTTCGGGCCGAAGCCCGTCTTCTTGATCGACTTGAGGAACTGCTTGGGAATGATCGCGTCGGTGTCGACGTTCTCGCGGTCCATGGGGGCGACGAGGCCCTGGTGCACGGTGAATTTCTGCATGTGAAGCTCCAATTCAAATACGGGAGCGGGCAGCCGAACGCAGAGGACGCAAAGATTTCGCAGAGGTCGCAGAAGGACAACCAAAAATGATCTCGGTGTTCTTCGCGCCCTCTGCGTAGCTTTTGTCTTCCTTCTGCGTTCGGCTGTCCGTATGGGTTTTCAGGCGAACTTGCGCACGTCCACGAAGTGGCCGTGCACCGCGGCGGCGGCGGCCATGGCGGGGCTCACGAGGTGGGTGCGGCCGCCGGCGCCCTGGCGGCCTTCGAAGTTGCGGTTGCTGGTCGAGGCGCAGCGCTCGCCGGGTTCCAGGCGGTCGGCGTTCATGGCCAGGCACATCGAGCAGCCGGGCTCGCGCCACTCGAAGCCCGCGGCCTTGAAGATCTCGTGCAGGCCCTCGCGCTCGGCCTGTTCCTTCACCACGCCGGAGCCGGGCACCACCATCGCGAGCTTCACGTTCTTGGCCACCTTCTGGCCGAGCTTCTTCACCACGGCCGCGGCTTCGCGCATGTCCTCGATGCGGCTGTTGGTGCAGCTGCCGATGAACACCTTGTCGATGAAGATGTCGTCCATCGCCTTGTTCGGTTCCAGGCCCATGTAGGTCAGCGCGCGCTCGATGGCGCCACGCTTGTTGGCGTCCTTCTCCTTGTCGGGGTCGGGCACGCGGCCATCGACGGGCAGCACCATCTCGGGCGAGGTGCCCCAGGTCACCTGCGGCTTGATCTGCGTGGCGTCGAGTTCGACCACGGTGTCGAAATGCGCGCCGGGGTCGGAGTGCAGCGTCTTCCAGTAGCTGACGGCCTGGTCCCATTCGACGCCCGACGGCGCGAGGGGCCGGCCCTTCACGTAGTCGATCGTCTTCTGGTCCACGGCCACCAGGCCCGCGCGTGCGCCAGCCTCGATCGCCATGTTGCACACCGTCATGCGGCCTTCCATCGACAGGTCGCGAATGGCCGAGCCGGCGAATTCGATGGTGTAGCCCGTGCCGCCGGCGGTGCCGATCCTGCCGATGATGGCCAGCACGATGTCCTTGGCGGTGCAGCCCAGCGGCAGCTTGCCCTCGACCTTGACCAGCATGTTCTTGGCCTTCTTGGCCAGCAGCGTCTGCGTGGCCATCACGTGCTCGACCTCGCTGGTGCCGATGCCGTGCGCCAGCGCGCCGAAGGCGCCGTGTGTGGACGTGTGGCTGTCGCCGCACACCACCGTCATGCCCGGCAGCGTGGCGCCCGACTCGGGGCCGATCACGTGCACGATGCCCTGGCGCTTGCTGAGGAAGGGGAAGAAGGCGGCGGAGCCGAACTCGGCGATGTTGTGGTCCAGCGTGGTGACCTGTTCCTTGCTGATCGGGTCCTCGATGCCGTCGTAGCCGCGTTCCCAGCCGGTCGTGGGCGTGTTGTGGTCGGCCGTGGCCACCACCGAGCTGATGCGCCACAGCTTGCGGCCGGCCACGCGCAGGCCCTCGAAGGCCTGCGGGCTGGTCACCTCGTGCACCAGATGGCGGTCGATGTAGAGCACCGCGGTGCCGTCTTCCTCGGTGTGGACGACGTGTTCGTCCCAGATCTTGTCGTAGAGCGTGCGTGCCATGGTGGGGTCTCGTTTCTTTCGTGGGAAGCGTGGGGAAAAGGGTGGGCGCCGCGCTCAGGCGGCCAGTGCCTCGGTGGCGGCGGGTGCCTGCAGGTGCTGCACCAGGGTTCGGGCCGCCACCGGCAGGGTGGAGAAGTCTCGCGCGACGAGCCGGATCTCGCGCAGCGACCAGGCGTCGTTCAGCGTGACGCTGACCAGCCGGCGGCCGATGCCGCCGCGCATGAGTTCGAAGGCGCGCTGCGGCATCACGCCGATGCCCAGGCCGTTGTCGATCATTCGGCACATGGCGTCCAGGCCGGTCACGTGGATGCGCAGGCGCACGCTGCGCCCTGCGTCCAGCGCCGCCTGGTGCATGGCGACGTAGATCGAGCTGTTGGTGTGCAGGCCGACATGGTCGAAATCGAGCGCGTCGACGAAATCGATCGCACCGCCGGCGGCGAGCGGGTGGCCGGCCGGCACGATGAGCGCCAGGCGATCCTGGCGATAGGGCTGCGTCTGCAAGTCGCCGGCGCCGTCGGGCACGTGGCAGATGCCCAGGTCGGCCGCGCCTTCCTGCACCGCACGCACGACTTCGCTCGACAGGTGTTCTTCCAGGTCGATCTTGATGGCGTCGTGCGCCTGTACGAAGGCGCCCAGGTCCTCGGGCAGGAACTGCACGATGGCCGAGATGTTCGCGTGCACGCGAACATGGCCGCGCACGCCCTCGGCATATTCGCTGAGCTCGCCCTGCATCTTCTCCAGGCTGTAGAGCATCGAGCGCGCGTGGTGCAGCAGGCTTTCACCGGCTGGCGTGAGGTCCACGCCGCGGGCGTGGCGATAGAGCAGGGTGATGCCGAGCGTGGCCTCCAGATCGGACAGGCGCTTGCTGATCGCCGAGGCGGCGATGAACTCCCGCTCCGCCGCACGGCCGATGCTGCCCAGTTCGCACACGGCCACGAACAGCTGCAGCGACGTGAGGTCGATGCGGCGCGCGAAATTGCGCTCGGACGGGGGAAGGACGGGGGAAGCTGGCATCGTGGTTCGCGAAGGCGAGCCGGGATTTTCCTACCGTTTGGCAGCCTCGGTCATCGTGTATCGCGAAGAGCGGGCTGCTGCCTCGGCAATACACAGGCAAATTGGCCTCCAGTGCCCGTCCCGCTTGCGGGAGCAGCTATCAAATCAATAGCATTGCACAGCGGACAGCCATGAAAAAGGCCGCCCTTGGGGCGGCCTGGTGGAGCGGGAGGCGCGCCGCAGGCGGCGCACCCTCCGTCGCGCGGCGGTCAGCGCTGGCCGATCGGCTTGACGTCGCGCGACGCGGCGCCGACGTACAGCTGGCGCGGGCGGCCGATCTTGTACTCGGGGTCGGCGATCATCTCGTTGAGCTGGGCGATCCAGCCCACCGTGCGGGCCAGCGCGAAGATGGCGGTGAACAGCGGCACCGGGATGCCGATGGCGCGTTGCACGATGCCCGAGTAGAAGTCCACGTTCGGGTAGAGCTTGCGCGAGACGAAGTACTCGTCTTCCAGGGCGATCTTCTCGAGCTGCTTGGCCAGCGCGAACAGCGGATCTTTCTCCAGGCCCATCTCGGTCAGCACCTCGTTGCAGGTTTCCTGCATCAGCTTGGCGCGCGGGTCGTAGTTCTTGTAGACGCGGTGGCCGAAGCCCATCAGCTTGACGTTCGAGTTCTTGTCCTTGACCTTCTTGATGAACTCGCCGATCTTTTCCACGCCGCCCTGCTTCTGGATGTCGTAGAGCATGTTCAGCGCCGCCTCGTTGGCGCCGCCGTGGGCCGGGCCCCAGAGGCAGGCCACGCCGGCTGCGATGGCCGCGAAGGGGTTCGTGCCCGACGAACCGCACAGGCGCACGGTGGAGGTCGACGCGTTCTGCTCGTGGTCGGCGTGCAGGATGAAGATGCGGTCCAGCGCCTTTTCCAGCACCGGGTTGACCTTGTAGTCCTCGCACGGCGTCGCGAACATCATGCGCAGGAAGTTGCCTGCGTAGGTCTCGTCGTTCTTCGGGTACATGTACGGCTGGCCGATCGTGTACTTGTAGGCCATGGCCACGAGCGTGGGCATCTTCGCGATCAGGCGGATCGCGGCGATCTCGCGGTGCTCGGGATTGTTGATGTCCGTGCTGTCGTGATAGAAGGCCGACAGCGCGCCCACCAAGCCGGTCATGATGGCCATCGGGTGCGCGTCGCGGCGGAAGCCGCGCAGGAAGAACTGCATCTGCTCGTTGACCATCGTGTGGTTGGTCACCAGGTGCGTGAACTTCGTCTTCTCCGACTCGTTCGGCAGCTCGCCGTTGAGCAGCAGGTAGCAGGTCTCGAGGTAGTCGCAGTTGGTGGCCAGCTGCTCGATGGGGTAGCCGCGGTAGAGCAGCTCGCCCTTGTCGCCGTCGATGTACGTGATGGCCGACTGGCACGAGGCCGTCGACATGAAGCCCGGGTCATAGGTGAACATGCCCGTCTGCGCGTACAGCTTGCGGATGTCGATCACGTCGGGGCCGATGGTGCCCTTGTAGATCGGCAGGTCCACGGTCTGGCCGCCGTTGCTGAAGGACAGGGCGGCCTTGGTGTCGGAAGCTTTCATAGCGACTTTCTCTCGGAAGGTTGATTTAAGAAGACGAAGACGGAAACGCAGCGGAGGGCGGGTGCGCGCCCTCGGCGCGCATCAACCCGATCAACGCCACCACCTCGGCCCCGGCCCATGCGGGCTCGGGCTCCTTTCTTTGCAGCAGGAGGTCCAGGAGGTCGTTGTCCGACAGATCCATGAGCGTCTCCATCGCCTGGGCCTGACCGACGGTCAAGCGAGATTCATGCCGCTCGAAAAAACGGGCGATGAAGAGGTCGTTTTCCAGCAGGCCCCGGCGGCAGCGCCATTTCAGCTTGCCGACCTCGCGGGGGTCGAGCAGGTCGAGGGTGGCGTCGTGCTCAGGGGGCATGCGTTTTCCTGGAAGGGCGTGGCCGTCAGACGGCGCGGCGCACCATCAATTCCTTGATCTTGCCGATCGCCTGCGTGGGGTTCAGGTGCTTGGGGCACACGTCCACGCAGTTCATGATGGTGTGGCAGCGGAACAGGCGGTACGGGTCCTCGAGGTTGTCCAGGCGGGCGCCGGTGGCTTCGTCGCGGCTGTCGGCGATGAAGCGGTAGGCCTGCAGCAGGCCGGCCGGGCCGACGAACTTGTCGGGGTTCCACCAGAAGCTCGGGCAGCTGGTGGAGCAGCTCGCGCACAGGATGCACTCGTACAGGCCGTTGAGCTCCTCGCGTTCCTCGGGCGACTGCAGGCGCTCGCGCTCGGGCGGCGGCGTGTCGTTGATGAGGTACGGCTTGATCGAGTTGTACTGCTTGAAGAACTGCGTCATGTCCACGATCAGGTCGCGGATGACGGGCAGGCCGGGCAGCGGCTTGAGCACGATCGGGTCCTTGAGCGTGTTCATGTTGGTGAGGCACGCCAGGCCGTTCTTGCCGTTGATGTTCATCGCATCCGAACCGCACACGCCTTCACGGCAGGAGCGGCGGAACGAGATGGTCGGGTCCTGTGCCTTGAGCTTGACCAGGGCGTCCAGCAGCATGCGCTCGTGCCCGTCGAGCTCGATCTCGACGGTCTGCATGTAGGGCTTGGCGTCCTTGTCCGGGTCGTAGCGGTAGATCTTGAATGTGCGCTTCATCGTGGTGGGACCTTGTTCAGAACGTGCGGACCTTCGGCGGAACCGAGTCGACCGTCAGGGGCTTCAGATTGACCGGCTTGTAGGTCAGGTTGTTGCCCGCGCTGTGCCACAGCGTGTGCTTCATCCATTCCTTGTCGTTGCGGCCCAGCGGGCATTCCGGATCGTCGGCCGGGCGCTCGTAGTCGTCGACGGTGTGTGCGCCGCGGCATTCGTGGCGCGCGGCCGCCGAGGTCATCGTGGCCTGCGCGACCTCGATCAGGTTATCGACTTCGAGGGCTTCCATGCGGGCGGTGTTCCACACCAGCGACTTGTCGGCCAGGGCCACGGCACCGACGCGGTCACGGATCGCATCGATCTTGCCCACACCTTCGTCCATGCTCGCCTGCGTGCGGAACACGCCGGCGTGCTGTTGCATGGTGCTGCGGATGTCGTTGGCGATGTCCTGGGCGTATTCGCCGCTGGTCGAGTCCTGCAGCTGGTTCAGGCGTGCCAGCGAGCGGTCGGCGCCGTCCTTGGGCAAGGGCTTGTGTTCTCCGCTGCCCTTGACGAACTCGACGATGTGCTTGCCGGCCGACTTGCCGAACACCAGCAGGTCGAGCAGCGAGTTGGTGCCCAGGCGGTTGGCGCCGTGCACCGACACGCAGGAGCATTCGCCCACCGCGTACAGGCCGCTCACGACCTGGTTGTTCACGTCGCCGTTCTGCACCACCACCTGGCCGTTGATGTTGGTCGGGATGCCGCCCATCTGGTAGTGGATGGTGGGCACCACCGGGATCGGTTCCTTGGTGATGTCGACGTTGGCGAAGTTGTGGCCGATCTCTTCCACCGAGGGCAGGCGCTTGCGGATGGTGTCGGCGCCCAGGTGGTCGAGCTTCATGAGGATGTAGTCCTTGTTGGGACCGCAGCCGCGACCTTCCTTGATCTCCTGGTCCATGGAGCGCGAGACGAAGTCGCGCGGTGCCAGGTCCTTCAGCGTGGGCGCATAGCGCTCCATGAAGCGCTCGCCGTTGCTGTTGAGCAGGATGGCGCCTTCGCCGCGGCAACCTTCGGTCAGCAGCACGCCCGCGCCGGCCACGCCGGTGGGGTGGAACTGCCAGAACTCCATGTCCTGCAGCGGGATGCCGGCGCGCGCCGCCATGCCCAGGCCGTCGCCGGTGTTGATGAAGGCGTTGGTGCTCGCCGCGAAGATGCGGCCGGCACCGCCGGTGGCCAGCAGCACGGCCTTGGCCTGCAGCATGTGCAGGTCGCCGGTTTCCAGCTCGAGCGCGGTCACGCCCACGACGTCGCCCTCGGCGTCGCGCACCAGGTCCAGGGCCATCCATTCGACGAAGAAGTTCGTCTTGGACTTGACGTTCTGCTGGTACAGCGTGTGCAGCATCGCGTGGCCGGTGCGGTCGGCCGCGGCACAGGCGCGCTGGACGGGCTTCTCGCCATAGTTCGCGGTGTGGCCGCCGAAGGGCCGCTGGTAGATGGTGCCGTCCGGGTTGCGGTCGAAGGGCATGCCGAAGTGCTCGAGCTCGATCACGACGTTCGGCGCTTCGCGGCACATGAACTCGATGGCATCCTGGTCGCCGAGCCAGTCGGAGCCCTTGATGGTGTCGTAGAAGTGGTAGTGCCAGTTGTCCTCGGACATGTTGCCCAGCGAGGCCGACACGCCGCCCTGCGCCGCCACGGTGTGCGAGCGGGTGGGGAAGACCTTGGACAGGCAGGCCACGGTGAGCCCGGCGCGCGAGAGTTCCAGCGCGGCGCGCAGGCCGGAGCCGCCGGCCCCGACGATCACGACGTCGAACTTGCGGTGGGCGATTTTTTCTTTTGTGTAGCTCATGGGAATCACACTCTCCAGAGGACTTGGATGGCCCAACCGGCACAGCCCACCAGCCAGACGATGGTGAAGATCTGCAGGGCAAGGCGGATGCCGACGGGCTGGACGTAGTCCATCCACACGTCGCGCATGCCGACCCACACGTGGTAGAGCAGGCCCGCGATGACGGCGAAGGTGAGGACCTTCATCCATTGCGAAGCGAAGATGCCGGCCCACTTGTCGTAGCCGATGGGGCCGCTGGTCAGCAGCAGCTGAGCCAGGACGATGATCGTGAAGAGCGCCATGAGGGCGCCGGTGATGCGCTGGGAGAGCCAGTCGCGAAGGCCGTAGTGCGCGCCGACGACGACGCGCTTGGAGCCGTAGTTCACTGCCATGATGAATGTGCTCCGTTGATCAGTAGAGGCCGAAGAGCTTGGCGCCCAGGACGACGGTGAGCAGCACGCTCAGGGCCAGGGTGACGATGGCGGAGGTCTTGCCGAACTCCTTGGTCACGGCCGCGTGGCTGACGTCCATCCACAGGTGGCGCAGGCCGGCGATGAAATGGTGCAGGTAGGCCCAGATCAGCGCCAGCGCCACCAGCTTGAGGAACCACCCCGGAACGAAACCAAGGCCGCTGTTGAAGGCGGCCTTGAACTTGGCGAACGAGATTTCGGAAGAGACGGAGGTGTCGAACATCCAGATGATGAACGGCAGCAGCAGGAACATCAGCACGCCGCTCACGCGGTGCAGGATCGACACGATGCCGGCCGGCGGCAGCCGGTAGGTGGTGAGGTCGGTGATCGCGTTGATGTTTCGGAACTCGCGGCGTGGCCGTGAGGAGGATGCAAGCTCTGTCATGGGGATGGCTTTCGTGTTTATTGAGGAAGCGGCTTGTTCTTCAGGCGAAATGCAAACAACGCAAAATTCTATTGCAATGCACCATGACGCAACGGTCGCGCCGGGCTCATCGCACCAACTTGCTCGGCTGCTATCGGTTTGATAGCTGGAGGCGCCCGTCCCTCGGGCGCTGCAGCCCTTTTTTCTTTGCGGCGTGCATCAGCCCAGGTCGTTGCGATAGTGGTGCGTGTCGGTGCGGTACAGGCCGCGTCGCAACTCCATCGGCGTGTCGTGGTAGGTGTGGGCGACGCGCTCCACGCTCAGCAGGGGCGTGGCGGTGTCAACTCCGAGCAGCCGTGCCTGTTGCGCGTCGGGGAGTACCGCTCGCAGCTTTTCTTCGGCGCGCACCATGCGCACGCCGAACTCGGTTTCGAAGAGTGCGTACATCGGTCCGTGCCACTGTGAGAGCCGTTCTGCCGTCAGGCCCTTGAAGGGGGTGCCCGGCAGCCACAGGTCTTCCAGGATGGTCGGCACGCCGCCGTAGGCCAGCACGCGGCGCACCTGCAGCACCGGGTCGCCGGTGCGCAATGACAGTGCGCGCGCCACCTCGGCGCTGGCACGCTGGCGTCGGCAGTCGACGATGGTGCGCTCGGCAGGGCCCTCGTGGTTCAGGTCGCCGCTGTCGGGCACCAGCTTGAGGAAGCGGTACTGCACATGCTGTTCGGCATGCGTGGCCACGAAGGTGCCCTTGCCCTGGCGCCGCACGACCAGGTTCTCGGCGGCGAGTTCGTCGATTGCCTTGCGCACCGTGCCCTGGCTCACGCGGTAGCGTGCCGCCAGTTCGATCTCGCTGGGAATGGGCTCGCCGGGCTTCCACTCGCCCGCCTGAAGGCTTTGCAGGATCAAGGCCTTGATCTGCTGGTACAGCGGGCTGAACGAGGGCGTATTCGCCTCGGCGGTGGCGGGGGGTGGGGGCATGAGGTCGGATTGCGGCCGCGCCGGCATGCGATGGGCATGCCGGTCGGTCGTCTGGGCATATCTTATATAAGACATAAGACAAGCGCCACCGATTGAGCCTAGAATGCTCGATGGTTTCCGCGCGCAAGCGGGCCATGCACGGCGTCTTGTCGTGGGCTCCCCGCGCCGGGATCGCAGCGTTTCGGCGGTCCTTCTGCTTTGACTCATCAGCCAGAAGGGCCGCGCGCCGTTTCCTTCTCACCTTCTGGAGTCTTCCCATGAGCAAAAAGCCCGTTCGCGTTGCCGTCACCGGCGCCGCAGGTCAAATCGGTTACGCCCTCCTGTTCCGCATCGCCTCGGGCGAAATGCTCGGCAAGGACCAGCCGGTCATCCTGCAACTGCTCGAGATTCCTGACGAGAAGGCCCAGAAGGCGCTCAAGGGCGTGATCATGGAACTCGAAGACTGTGCCTTCCCGCTGCTGGCCGGCGTGGTGCCGACCGGTGACCCGGAAGTGGCCTTCAAGGATGCCGACTACGCGCTGCTCGTCGGTGCCCGTCCCCGCGGCCCGGGCATGGAGCGTGCCGACCTGCTGGCCGCCAACGCCCAGATCTTCACCGCCCAGGGCAAGGCCCTGGACAAGGTCGCCAGCCGCGACGTCAAGGTCCTGGTCGTCGGCAACCCCGCCAACACCAACGCCTACATCGCCATGAAGAGCGCGCCCAGCCTGCCGCGCGAGAACTTCACCGCCATGCTGCGCCTGGACCACAACCGTGCCGCCAGCCAGATCGCTGCCAAGACCGGCGGCAAGGTCGGCGAGATCGAAAAGCTCACCGTGTGGGGCAACCATTCGCCCACCATGTACGCCGACTACCGCTTCGCCACCATCGGCGGCAAGTCGGTCAAGGACACCATCAACGACCAGGTCTGGAACGAGACCGTGTTCCTGCCGACCGTCGGCAAGCGCGGCGCGGCCATCATCGAGGCGCGCGGCCTGTCTTCGGCCGCCTCGGCTGCCAACGCCGCCATCGACCACATGCGCGACTGGGCCCTGGGCTCCAACGGCAAGTGGGTCACCATGGGCGTGCCTTCCAACGGCGAGTACGGCATCCCCAAGGACGTGATCTTCGGCTTCCCGGTCACCACCGAGGGCGGCAAGTACAAGATCGTCGAGGGCCTGCCGATCGACGAATTCAGCCAGAAGTGCATCGACAAGACCCTCGCCGAACTCCAGGGCGAGCAGGACGGCGTCAAGCACCTGCTCTGAGGCACCGCCATGGCCGAGTGGAACCCCGCGCTCTACCGTCGCTATGAAGACGAGCGCACGCGTCCTGCGGCCGAGTTGCTGGCGCGGGTTCCCTTGGTCACGGCTGCCCGCGTGGTCGACCTGGGCTGCGGCCCGGGCAACTCCACCGAGCTGCTGGTGCGGCGCTTCCCGCAGGCGCAGGTCATCGGCACCGACAACTCCGAGGCGATGCTCGTCAGCGCCCGTGAGCGGTTGCCGCAGGCCCGCTTCGAGCTGAGCGACATCGCCACTTGGACGCCAGTCGCGGACGCCGGCGCACCGGATCTCATCTATGCCAACGCCGCCCTGCAGTGGGTGCCCGACCACGAAACGCTGATCCCGCGCCTCTTTGCGGCGCTGGCGCCGGGCGGCGTGCTCGCCGTCCAGATGCCCGACAACCGCGCCGAGCCCACGCACCGCCTGATGCGCGAGCTGGCGTCCGAAGCCCCGTGGACGGAGCCGATCGGTGACTACACGCGCCTGCGCACCGAGTTGCTGGGCATCGGTGGCTACTACGACCTGCTGGCGCCGCTGGCGGCGGAGGTCGACGTCTGGCACACCGTGTACCAGCACCGGATGGACTCGGCAGCCGCCATCGTCGAATGGGTGCGCGCCACCGGACTGCGGCCCTTCATCGATCCGCTCTCGCCCGAGTTGCGGGCAAGCTACCTGGCCGAGTACGAACGCCGTATCGATGCGGCCTACCCGGTGCGCACGGATGGCAAGCGCCTGCTGGCCTTCCCGCGCATGTTCATCGTCGCGCGCAAGGCGGCATGACCGCGCCGCGCCGCTCCCATCCTGCCGAGGTGCTGCTCGGGGCGCAGGCCGGTGCCGTGAGCCTGCCGGTGTGCGACCACTACAGCGGCGTCGAGGCGCGCATGCGCAAGAGCCTCGCGCTCCAGGCCGAGATGGCCGAGGAATTCGGCGCCTGCGTGTTCGACGTCACGCTCGACTGCGAGGACGGCGCGCCCGTGGGCGGCGAAGCCGAGCATGCACAGCTCGTCACCGAATTGGCGCTCGCCGCAGCGCCGGGCATGCGCGTCGGTGTGCGTGTGCACCCGGTCGACCATGCGGCCTTCGACGCCGACGTGGCCACCATCGCAGGCCGTGCAGGCGACCGCCTCAGCCACCTGATGGTGCCGAAGGTCGAGCGGCTGGCCGATGTGGTGCGCGCCGCCACGGCGCTGGACGCGGCCGGTGCCCCGGATCTGCCGCTGCACGTGCTCATCGAATCGCCGCTGGCGGTGCGGCATGCATTCGACGTCGCCGCTCATCCGCGCGTGCAGTCGCTCAGCTTCGGGCTGATGGATTTCGTGTCGGCCCACGCGGGGGCCATCCCGGCTGACGGCATGGGCGTGGCAGGCCAGTTCTCGCACCCGCTGGTGGTGCGGGCCAAGCTCGAGATCGCCTCGGCAGCGCACGCCTTCGGCAAGGTGCCCGCGCACTGCGTCGTCACCGAATTCCGCGATGCGCAGGCCCTTCGCACAGCGGCACGGCGCGCCAGCCGCGAGTTTGGCTACACGCGGATGTGGAGCATCCATCCGGACCAGATCCGACCCATCCTCGAGGCCTTCGCACCCGACGATGAACAGATTCACCTTGCTACAAAAATAATAGCTGCTGCCGCAGATGCAGACTGGGCTCCGGTCCAGTTTGATGGCACATTGCACGACCGCGCGAGCTACCGCCATTTCTGGCAGGTGCTGGCGCGTGCGCACGCCACCGGGCGTGCGCTGCCGTCCGAAGCGAAGGCGTGGTTCGCGCCCGCCGCTGCGGAAAACTGATGCACAACTTTCACGCCTAAGGAAGCCCACTCCATGAAGACGCTTGCCCTCCTCGTTGCAGCTGCCGTCGCCCTGCCTTTCGCCGCTTCGGCGCAGAGCAGCAGCACGGCCAAGCCGGCCGCCAAGCCGGCGGCCAAGACCACCAAGGCTGCCCCCAAGAAAAAAGCCCCCATCACGCGCAGCGCCGCTAAGGCGGTCGAAGAAGTCACGCCCATCGCAGACGATCCGAGCGTGGTACTGACTGAAGCCGAACTCGCAGTGGCGCAGAAGGTGTTCACCGGCAAGATCCAGTGCGAACTGGGCGCCGACGTGACCGTGGCCGCCGACGACAAGAAGCCCGGCTTCTTCACCGTGTCGACCAAGGGCGCGCGCTATCGCATGCACCCGGTCGAAAGCCGCACCGGCGCCATCCGTCTCGAAGACGCGCGTGCCGGCGCCATGTGGCTTCAACTGGGCAACAAGTCGATGCTGATGAACCAGAAGCAGGGCGTCCGCCTCGCCGACGAATGCCAGTCGCCGGCGCAGCTCGCCTTTGCCGACGAAATGAAGAAGAACCC
>JAFEEH010000243.1 GCA_018241185.1 Pseudomonadota bacterium
AGGTGTTCGGTGCCGCGCGCGAATTCCCAGTGGTAGAGCGCACCGTGCGGGAAGCGCTGGCGGATGCAGGGCTGCGTCAGGAGGTCCCAGGGCTCGGCCGGTGCGCCCACGGCCGCCCGCAGGGCCGGCGCGCCCACCACCACGAAGCGCTGCGGGCCACCCAGGGGCAGAGCCACCATGTCGCGCGGCACGGATTCCTCGAAGCGGATCCCGGCATCGCAACCGGCCGCCACGATGTCGACGAAACCGTCCTGCGTCTGCAACTCCAGCGCGATACGCGGATAGGCGGCGAGGAAGGCCGACATCACCGGCGCCAGGACGAGCTGCGCCGCACTGCGCGGCATGTTCAGCCGCAGCGTGCCAGCGGGCGCGCCGCCTGCGTCCTGCGTGTCGTACCAGGCGGCCTCCAGCCCGTCGAGGTGCGGCCGCATGCGCGCAAGAAGCTGCAGGCCGGCCACGCTGGGCGCCACGCTGCGGGTGGTGCGCTGCACCAGCGGCTGGCCCAGCGCCTCTTCCAGCGCGCGCACCGACTGGCTGACAGCCGAGGGCGTCACGCCCAGGCGGGCGGCAGCACGGCGGTAGCTGTGCAGTTCGGCCACGGCCGCGAAGGCACGCAGTTGGCGAAGGTCGGGCAGCGAAGGCAGCATGGGCCGGATTGTGAAGCGCGGCTGCATGCGCCATGCAGCCGCGTCGGGATTGCCGGGCGCGCGCATCGACGGGAGGATGGCCGCCTGCTCACTCGTTCCGCCGTCACCTGCCATGGCCCTGCCTCTTCCGCACTCATCGTCCCCGGTTCGCTTCGCCGACCTGAAGGAACGCGTCATCCTGGTCACGGGCGCTTCGTCCGGCATCGGCGCCGCGACCGCTCGCCTGCTCGGCGCCCAGGGCGCCCGCGTGCTGCTGGCCGCGCGGCGCGTGGCGGCCTGCGAGGCCTTGCTGGACGAGATCCGCAGCGCTGGCGGCGAGGGACTGGCCATGGCTGCCGACGTGGCCCGCGATGAGGACATGCACGGCCTGGTCGAAGCCGCGCTGACCCGCTGGGGCCGGCTGGACGGCGCCTTCAACAACGCCGGCGTGCTGGGTCGCGGCGGCCCGGTGGCGGCCACCGCCGATACCGACTACGACGAGGTCTTCGACGTCAACGTGCGCGCCGCCTTTCACGCATTGCGCCACCAGGTGCCCGCGCTGCGCCGCGGCGGTGGTGGCGCGCTGGTCTTCACGGCATCGATGGCGGCCACCGTGGGCTTTGCGCAAGCGGCGGTCTACACCGCCAGCAAGCACGCGGTGCTGGGCCTGGTGCGCAGCGCGGCACTGGAACTCGGCGGCGAAGGCATTCGCGTCAATGCCCTGTGTCCCGGTGTGGTGGACACCGCCATGTCGGACGTGGGCTTCGGCTCGCCGGCCGGCCGGGATGCCTTCGTCGCGCGGACGCCGGCGGGGCGCGCCGGTGCCCCCGAAGAGATCGCGCCGGCCGCAGCCTACCTGCTCAGCCAGGCCTCCAGCTTCGTCAACGGGCAGGCCCTGCTGGTGGACGGCGGCTACACCGCGGTCTGAACGGTCGAGAGACCTCGACGCTCATCTTTTCCTGCACGAAAGCACACCATGAACGCATCCCCCGCCAACGCACGAACCCACGCACCGTCGGCGCGCCCGCTTGCCGGCCGCGAGGTCTTCCCCATCGGCCTCGGCTGCATGGGCATGAGCGAGTTCTACGGCGCGAGCGACGACGCCGAATCGCTCGCCACCCTGCAGGCCGCCGTCGACCTGGGCGTGCAGCACTTCGACACCGCCGACACCTACGGCTTCGGCCACAACGAGCATTTGCTCGGCCGATTCCTGGCCACACTCCCGACCACCGACCGCGCGCGCCTGACCGTGGCCACCAAGTTCGGCATCGTGCGCGAGGCGGGCCGCTACGAGCGGCGCATCGACAACACGCCGGCCTACATCCGCGCCGCCTGCGAGGCCTCGCTGCGCCGCCTGGGCGTGGACTGCATCGACCTGTACTACTGCCACCGCCGCGATCCCGCCGTGCCGATCGAGGAGGTGGCCGGCGCCATGGGCGCGCTGGTGGCCGCCGGCAAGGTGCGGGCCATCGGCTTCTCGGAGATCGGCGCGGACAGCCTGCGGCGTGCACATGCGGTGCAAGCGGTCGCGGCGCTGCAGAGCGAGTTCTCGCTGTGGGAACGCGGGCTCGAAGCCGAGCTGCTGCCGCTGACACGCCAGCTGGGTGTCGCCATGGTCGCCTACAGCCCGCTCGGGCGCGGCATGCTCACCGGCGCCCTGCCGGCGAGCGAGGCGCTGGAGGAAGGCGACTTCCGGCGTTCGCTGCCCCGCTTCAACGGCGAGGCGGCGCGCACCAACGGCCGCCAGATCGAGGCCCTGCGTGCCCTGGCAGCCGACTGGCGCGTGCCCGCCACGCAACTGGCGCTGGCCTGGACGCTGCACCGTGCCCCGAACGTGCTGCCGATCCCAGGCGCGCGACGGCTGGCGCACCTGGCGCAGAACGCGGGCGCGGCGGACATCGCGCTCGACGCTGCACAGATGCACGCCCTCGATGCCCTCTTCCCGCCCGGCTCGGCCGCCGGGGCGCGTTACCCGGACGCGGGATGGGCGGGAATCGAGCCGACCGCCGAGCCCGCGTCGGGCCCGACGCAACGGCACGCACGCTGAGAGTCGGGCCCCGGCGGCAGGCGCCAGGCCAGGACCCGCGGTCCTGTCAGCGCTCCAGCCGCAGGATCTTGCCGTTGCCGCCGTCGGTGAGCAGGTACAGCCAGCCGTCCGGCCCCTGGCGCACGTCGCGGATGCGTTCGCCGCGATCGGCCAGCAGGCGCTCGCGCGCGACGACCGTGTTGCCGCTGAGCGTGAGCCGCCACAGCGCCGTGCCCGCCAGCGCGCCGCTGAACAGGCTGCCCTGCCACTCGGGCATCTTGTCCCCGGTGTAGAAGGCCAGGCCGCTGGGCGCGATCGACGACTTCTGCGTGCCCGGCGTCCAGGGCGAGCCGTCGATGGTTTCCCAGTAGGTGGCGGGCTGCTCCATGCCCGCCTTGGCCGTGCCCTCGCCGATCTGCGTGGTGGTGCCGTACTCCTGCCCCCAGCTGATGACGGGCCAGCCGTAGTTCAGGCCGGGCAGCGTGCGGTTGATCTCGTCGCCGCCCTGCGGGCCGTGCTCGCTGGTCCACAGCTCGCCGGTGGCCGGATGCAGTGCCGCACCCTGCGGGTTGCGGTGGCCGTAGCTCCACAGTTCGGGCTGGGCGCCGGCGACGGTCCATGCCGGGTTGCCAGGCGCGGTCGCGCCGTCTGTGGTGATGCGCGCCACCTTGCCGTTGCCGCGCGCCAGGTCCTGCGCGAAGCCGCGCTGGCTGTCGAGCTGGCGCTCGCCCATGGTCACGAAGAGCGCGCCGCCGCGGTCGAACACCAGGCGCGAGCCGTAGTGGCCGCTGCTGCCGGTGACCTTGGGCGTCTGCCGGTAGATCACGGTGACGTTGGCCAGGGTGCGTGCGGCCAGGTCGATCTCCGCCCGCCCGACCGCCGTGCCGTTGGCGCCGCTGCCGTCGCGTTCGGAAAAGCTGAAGTAGATGCGCCGGTTGGCCGCAAAGGCCGGGTCCAGCGCGATGTCGAGCAGCCCGCCCTGCCCGGCCGTGTCGACGGCGGGCACGCAGCACACCGCGTCGGCCCCGCCGTTGGCCGCACTGCCGTCGGCGTTGCGCAGGCGGATCTGGCCGCCGCGCTGGGTGACGAGCATGCGGCCGTCGGGCAGGAAGGCCAGACTCCAGGGGTTGGCGAGGCCGGTGGCGAGTTCGACCACCTTGAGGGGGCCGGGCGCGGGTGCCGGCGCAGGCGCCGGGGCTGGCGAGGGAGCAGGCGCGGGTGAAGGGGCCGGCGCCGGTGCCGGTGCGGGGGCTGGGGTGCCCGGCAGCGCCGCGATCGGGAAGCCGCCGCCGCCCCCGCCTCCACCGCCACAGCTGGCGACCAGCAAGGACAGGCTCCAGCCCCAGGGGCGCACAGCGGTGAAGTTCATGCGGCTCTCCGTGCAAGGATCGCGGGAGTGTGCGCGCGGCCTGCGGGCGCTGCCAAGTGCGAGGTCGCAACTTGCGGCGATGTCCTGCACGGGCGACGCGACGGCCAAGAAAAGGGCCGTCGTCGACGGGCCTTGCATGGACAGCGCGCGGTGCGCGGCTTACTTCAGTGCCTTGAAGCGCACCCGCTTGGGCTTGGCACCCTCTTCGCCCAGGCGCTTCTTTTTGTCGGCCTCGTACTCCTGGTAGTTGCCGTCGAAGAACACCCACTGCGAGTCGCCCTCGGCGGCCAGGATGTGGGTGGCGATGCGGTCGAGGAACCAGCGGTCGTGGCTGATGACCAGCACGGTGCCCGCGTATTCCAGCAGCGCGTCTTCGAGCGCGCGCAGGGTTTCCACGTCGAGGTCGTTCGACGGTTCGTCCAGCAGCAGCACGTTGCCGCCCTGGATCAGCGTCTTGGCCAGGTGCAGGCGGCCGCGTTCGCCGCCCGAGAGGTTGCCGACCTTCTTCTGCTGGTCCTGGCCGTTGAAGTTGAAGCGGCCCGCGTAGGCGCGGCTGGCCATCTGGAACTTGCCGACGTTGATGATGTCCAGCCCGCCCGAGATGTCTTCCCACACGGTCTTGTTGTTGGCCAGCTCGTCGCGGTGCTGGTCGACGAAGGCCATCTTCACGGTCTGGCCGATCACGACCTCGCCGCTGTCGGGCTGCTCCTTGCCGGCGATCAGCTTGAACAGCGTGGACTTGCCGGCGCCGTTCGGGCCGATGATGCCGACGATGGCACCGGCGGGGATGTTGAAGCTCAGGTTGTCGATCAGCATGCGGTCGCCGAAGCTCTTGCTGACGTCCTTGAACTCGATGACCTGGCTGCCCAGCCGCTCGGCCACCGGGATGAAGATTTCCTGCGTCTCGTTGCGCTTCTGGTATTCGACGTCGCTCAGCTCCTCGAAGCGGGCCAGGCGCGACTTGCTCTTGGCCTGGCGGGCCTTGGGGTTCTGGCGCGACCACTCCAGTTCCTTCTTCAGCGCCTTGGCGTGGGCCTCTTCGCTCTTCTGTTCCTGCGCCAGCCGTTCGCCCTTCTGCTCGAGCCAGGTGCTGTAGTTGCCCTTCCACGGGATGCCGCGGCCGCGGTCCAGTTCCAGGATCCACTCGGCCGCGTTGTCGAGGAAGTAGCGGTCGTGGGTGATGGCCACCACGGTGCCGGTGAAGCGCTGCAGGAAGACTTCAAGCCACTCGACCGACTCGGCATCCAGGTGGTTGGTGGGTTCGTCCAGCAGCAGCATGTCGGGCTTGGACAGCAGCAGCTTGCACAGCGCCACGCGGCGTTTTTCGCCCCCGGAGAGAAGGCCGATCTTGGCGTCCCAGGGCGGCAAGCGCAGCGCGTCGGCGGCGATCTCGATCTGGTGCTCGGAATCCGTGCCGGCGGCGGCGATCACGGCCTCGAGCTGGCCCTGCTCGGCAGCGAGCGCGTCGAAGTCGGCGTCGGGCTCCGCGTAGGCGGCGTAGATCTCCTCGAGGCGCTTCTTGGCGTTGTTGACCTCGCCCATCGCCTCGTCGATCGCCTCGCGCACGGTGTGCTCGGGGTTCAGCTTGGGCTCCTGCTCCAGGTAGCCGATCGACAGGCCGGCCATCGGCAGGGCTTCGCCCTCGATCTCCTTGTCGACGCCGGCCATGATCTTGAGCAGCGAGGACTTGCCCGAGCCGTTGAGGCCGAGCACGCCGATCTTGGCGCCGGGGAAGAAGGACAGGGAGATGTCTTTCAAGATCTGCCGCTTGGGCGGCACGGTCTTGGAGACGCGGTTCATGGTGTAGACGTACTGGGCCATGGGCGTTTCTTCGGTGGGTGGGAGCGCGCCGTGCGATGCGGGGGCGCCCGGGGGCCGGGCCGGCGCGAAACCCTGGATTATCGGCGCAGCCACGCGCTCTGCCGCTTTGGGGGCCGAAATTCGGCGCTCCCGGCGCGGCGATCGCCCGCTCGTGCGACAATACGCGGGTTGCCGGGCGCAGTTACCCGCAACACCGGCTTCCTGCCGGGGACGACGGAAATCCTTCCTGGCTCCCGCTCTCTCTCGATTGCATCTGCCTTTGACTGGCCCGGCCGCTCCCAGCGAGCGCACCGCGGCAGGCCGATACCCAAAGAACACTGCGCCGTGCAAGGCGCTCTTTCATCTCCATGAACTTCGACGAACTGAAGCTGGCTCCGGCCATCCTCAAGGCCGTGCACGAGCAAGGCTACGAAACCCCCACCCCCATCCAGGCCCAGGCGATCCCCGCCGTGCTCGAGGGCCATGACCTCCTCGCCGGCGCCCAGACCGGCACCGGCAAGACCGCCGCCTTCACCCTGCCCCTGCTGCACAAGCTGTCCAAGGGCGAGGGCAAGACCAACAAGTTCGGCAAGGACGGCATCGCCGCCCTGGTGCTGACGCCCACGCGCGAACTCGCCGCCCAGGTCGAGGAATCCGTGCGCACCTACGGCAAGTACCTGCCCCTGTCCTCCACCGTCATCTTCGGCGGCGTGGGCATGAACCCGCAGATCGACCGCATCAAGAAGGGCGTGGACATCCTGGTCGCCACCCCCGGCCGCCTGCTCGACCTGCAGCAGCAGGGCAACCTGGACCTCTCCACCGTCGAGATCCTGGTGCTGGACGAGGCCGACCGCATGCTGGACATGGGCTTCATCCACGACGTGAAGAAGATCCTGGCCCTGCTGCCCGACGACAAGCAGAGCCTGCTGTTCTCGGCGACCTTCAGCGACGAGATCCGCGACCTGGCCAACGGCCTGCTGCGCAATCCGCAGAGCATCCAGGTCACGCCGCGCAACACCACCGTGCAGCGCATCACGCAGGTGGTGCACCCGGTGGGCCGCGCCAAGAAGAAGCAGCTGCTGGCGCACATCATCCAGGAGCACGACTGGAGCCAGGTGCTGGTGTTCACGCGCACCAAGTTCGGCGCCAACCACGTGGCCGAATTCCTGGCCAAGAACGGCGTCACCGCGATGGCGTTGCACGGCAACAAGAGCCAGAGCGCCCGCACGCAGGCGCTGGCCGGCTTCAAGAGCGGCGAGATCCGCGCCCTGGTGGCCACCGACATCGCTGCGCGCGGCATCGACATCGACGACCTGCCGCACGTGGTGAACTACGAGATCCCGAACGTGCCCGAGGACTACGTCCACCGCATCGGCCGAACCGGCCGCGCCGGCAAGGAAGGCCAGGCCGTGAGCCTGGTATGCCTGGACGAGGAAGGCTTCATGCAGGAGATCGAGCGCTTCACCAAGCAGCAGATTCCCGCGCAGGTCATCGAGGGCTTCGGCCCCGACGAGGGCGAGATCGCCGAGCCCATCGCCATGGGCCGCCAGACCCTGTGGGGCGGCGCCGGCCGACCGCCGAGCCGCGACGTCATGGCGGCTGCCGCCAAGGCCGCGCGCCAGGAAATGATGACCCGCATCCGCGAGAACAAGGCCGGCCAGGCACCCCGCAAGGCCAATGGCGGTGGCAACAACGGTGGCGGCAACAACAACGGCGGCAACCGTGGCCAGGGCGGCCAGCGCCCGCCGCGCGATGCCCAGCGTGACGGCCAGCCGCCGCGCCAGCATGCGCCCAAGCGCCACCACCCGAATCCCGCCCAGCCGCATGCGCTGTACGAGGACCGGCCGGAGCGCCAGCCCAAGCACTACGGCAATTCCACCAGCCCGTCGCACGCCGACATGGTGGCGCATCGGCGTGCCGACAGCGTCGGCGGTGCCGCCGGCCAGCCCGATCCGCTGCGCACCAGCGTCGACAGCTACGGCGGCGGCAAGCGCCGTGGCGGTGGTGGCTATGGCGGCGGCGGTGGCGGTGGCGGCGGCAACTACGGCGGTGGCGGTGGCAAGCGCCGCGGCGGCGGTGGCGGTGGTGGCGGCAACTACGGCGGTGGCGGCGGCGGTCGCCGCGGCGGCTACTGAGCACGACGCGCACCGCGTCCGGCACACGGGCCATGCCTTTCGGGGCGTGGCCTTTTTTATGCTGCGCGTAGGCTCGCGCGGCCCTGACTTAGGCCAGGCTTAAGCCCGCCCGCACAAGGCGGTGTCCGACGCGTGGTCCAAGCGCCCGGCTCCTAAAGTGAAGTCGACGCTGCACACCGACAGGTGGTTTCTTCCTCTGCTTGCCAGGCGCGACGCCCTTGCGCAAACAACCAGGAGATATCGCATGTCTTGGACCCGTGAGCAGATCCACGTCACCGCGGCCAGCTACCTCGGCTGGACCTTGGACGCCTTCGACTTCTTCCTGATGGTCTTCATCCTGAAGGACATCGCGGCGGAATTCCACACCCCCATTCCCTCGGTGGCGCTGGCCATCACGCTGACACTGGCCATGCGGCCGGTGGGTGCGCTGATCTTCGGCCGCCTGGCCGACCGCTTCGGCCGGCGGCCGACGATGATGGCCAACATCCTGTGCTACGCGGTGCTGGAGCTGCTGTCGGGCTTCTCGCCCAACCTCGCGACACTGATCGTGCTGCGCGCACTGTTCGGCATCGCCATGGGCGGCGAATGGGGCGTGGGCTCGGCGCTCACCATGGAGACCGTGCCGGCGCGTTCGCGCGGCTTCGTCTCGGGCCTGCTGCAGGCCGGCTATCCGACGGGCTACCTGCTCGCCTCGCTCGTGTTCGGCCTCTTCTACGACCGCATCGGCTGGCGCGGCATGTTCTTCGTCGGCATCCTGCCCGCGCTGCTCGTCATCTACGTGCGCTCGCACGTGCCCGAGTCGCCGGCCTGGAAGCGACAGCGCACGCAGCCGCGCCCAGGCCTGCTGGCGGCGCTGCGGCACGACTGGAAGCTCGCGCTCTACGCCATCGTGCTGATGACGGCCTTCAACTTCTTCTCGCACGGCACGCAGGACCTGTACCCGACCTTCCTGCGCGTGCAGCATGGTTTCGACACGCACACCGTGGCCCTGGTGACCATCGTGCTCAACATCGGCGCCATCGTCGGCGGCCTGGCCTGCGGCACGCTGTCGGAACGCATCGGGCGCCGCTGGACCATCTTCGGCGCCGCGCTGCTGGCGCTGCCTGTGCTGCCGCTGTGGGCGTACTCGCACACCGCGGCCGGGCTGGCCTTCGGCGCCTTCCTGATGCAGATCGCCGTGCAGGGCGCCTGGGGCGTGATCCCGGTGCACCTGAACGAGATCTCGCCCGACAGCATCCGCGCCACCTTCCCGGGCCTGGTCTACCAGCTGGGCAACCTGCTGGCCTCGGTCAATGCGACGATGCAGGCCTCGCTCGCGACGCGCCATGGCAACGACTACGCCTTCGCGATGGCCGTGGTCGCCGGCACGGTGGCGGTGGTCATTGCCGGCCTGATCCTCTTCAGCCGCGAGCGGCGCGGGGTGGACATGGGGGCCGGCGGTTTGCCGGCCGCCGTGCGGCACGCCTGAGCTGCACGGCGGCGCCACGGCGGCGGGTTAGATTGCGGCCATGCAAGACATCCCGCCGAATTTCGCGACCCTGTTCGTGGCCACCTGCAACCTGCTCAACCTGGCCCGGCCACAGCGCGTCTTCTACGCCAACCAGGACGCCTACGACCCGCGCGACTACCAGCGCAAGGTGAGCTGGCTGGGCGAGCGCTTCCGTGCGCTGAACGCCGACGTGCTGGCCGTGCAGGAGGTGTGGGACGACACCGCCCTGAAAGATGCGGTGCTCGCCAGCGGCCTGCGCTACGACACCATCGCAGTGCCCGGCGCCGAGAGTGCGCCGCCCGACCAGGGTGCACAGGGCACGCCGCGGGTGGGCATCGCGACGCGGCTGCGGGTGGACGGCATCGAATCCTTCGTCGACTTTCCCGACGGCATCGCGGTCGACGTGCCCGGCCTGGGTCTGCACACGCGCTTCGAGCGCCCGCCCCTGCTCGCACGCCTGCGCATGAAGCACGGCCAGCCGGTGAACGTGCTCACGGTGCACCTCAAGTCCAAGCGGCCCAAGTTCCTGCTCGACGCGGCAGGCCAGACGCTGGAGGACCGGGACGACCGCAAGGTGGCCGCACGCGCCTCGCTGCGCTCGCTGCTGATGCGCGGCGCCGAGGCTGCGGCCCTGCGCTGCATCGTGATCGACCTGCTGCGTGGCAGCCAGGTGCCGCTGGTGGTGATGGGCGACTTCAACGACCACCCGCACAGCGTGACCACGCAGCTCGTGGCGGCCACCTCGGACGCGGTGTACGACAAGTCGGCGCGCGACGTGGCCCTGTTCAATGCCTACGAGATGCAGGGCGAGTCGGCGCTGAAGAAAGACGTGGCGTACTCGCACGTGCACCAGGGCTTCCCGGAGATCCTCGACCAGGTGTTCGTGAGCGAGGAGTTCATGGCCGGCTCGCCGAGGAGCCTGGGCGACGTGCGGCGGGTGGACTACTTCAACGACCACCTGCACGAGGGCCGCGACCGGACGCGATCGGACCACGGTTTCGTGCGTGCGCTGCTGCGGCTGCGGATCGCCTGAGCACGCAAGCGGACAGCCGAACGCAGAGGGCGCAGAAGAAGCCATCTTCCGATGGCGCGCCGGCGGACTTCTTTCAAGCCAAATCGGCCTGGAACGCTCGTCCCACGGGCGCGAGCAGCTATGAAATCGATAGCATCAGGGCTTCGACACGCGCACCGTCGCGTCGGCGCGCTTGTGCAGGTCGGGCAGCAGCTCGAGCCCCAGGCCCGGCTTGTCGTTGAGCCGGATCATGCCCTTCTCGACGATGGGCAGCTCGGTGACCAGCTCCTTGTACCAGCCGGTGAAGAAGGCGCGCACGCTCTCCTGGATGAGTGCGTTGGGCGCATGCAGGCTCAGGTGCGTGGACGCCGCCCACACCACCGGCCCGGTGCAGTCGTGTGGCGCCACCGGCAGCTGCCAGGCGTCCGCCATGGCGGCGATCTTGCGCGCTTCGGTCAGGCCGCCGCACCAGCTCAGGTCGAGCATGGCCACACCGGCCACGCCGGTCTGCAGATAGTCCTTGAAGCCCCACTTGTAGCTGAGCGTCTCGCTGGCGCAGATCAGCGCCTTGCAGTCGACGGCGTACTGCTTGAGCAGGTCGAGGCTGTCCATGCGGATCGCGTCCTCGTGCCAGAAGGTGTCGAACTCCTGCAGCGCGCGCGCGATCTTCTGCGCCATCGGCAGGCGCCACAGGCTGTGGAACTCCACCATGATGTCCATCTGCCGTCCCACCGCCGAGCGGATCTTGCGGAAGGGCTCCAGCGCCGTGTCGAGATCGGCGTTGCTGATGTACTGGCCGTGGCTCTTCTCGGCCGCGGGGTCGAAGGGCCAGATCTTCATGGCCGTGATGCCTTCGGACAGCAGCGACTCGGCCAGTTCGTCGGCGTGGTGCAGGAAGCCCTGCAGGTCCTCGTACGGCCCGGCGTTGTTCCCGAGGCCCCAGTTCGACGTGTTCTGGTTGGCGGTGCTGCGCACGTACTGGTAGCCGGCACAGGTGTTGTAGATGCGGATGGCGTCGCGGCTCTTGCCGCCCAGCGCCGTGTGCACGGGCATGCCGGCGGCCTTGCCGAACAGGTCCCACAGCGCGATGTCCACGGCCGAGTTGCCGCGCGTCTCGACGCCGGACCCGCGCCAGCCCAGGTAACCCGTCAGGTCGCGATTGCGCGCCTCGATGGCCAACGGGTCGGCACCCAGCAACTTGGGCGCGGCCCATTCGTGCAGGTAGGCCTCGACCGCGGCGGCGCCCATGAAGGTTTCGCCCACGCCGACCAGGCCCTCGTCGGTGTACAGGCGCACCCAGAGGATGTTGGGGAACTCGCCGAGGCGGACGGTTTCGACTTGCGTGATCTTCATGGCGCGGCTTCAGCCAGGGAACAAGTGAGGAATGAAAAAGGCCGCACCCCTGCGGGCGCGGCCTGCGCGGCGCGAATGCTCAGCTGCCGCGCGCCTTCTTCAGCGCATCCATCACCACGTTGACAGCCTCGGCGCCGATGGTGGGGATGTTCTTGTCGTACACCGGCTTGACCTTGTCGAACATCCGCTTCTGCTCGGCAGGCGTCACCTCGTTCACCGTCATGGTCTTCTTCAGGTTCTCCAGCGACTTGGCGTTGAGCGCGCGGTTGGCCTCGCGCTCCACCTTGCGGCCTTCGATCGCGGCCTCGCGCAGCACGGCCTGCTCCTCGGGCTTGAGCTGGTCCCACAGCTTCTTGCTGTAGAGGATCAGGAAGGGGGTGTAGGCGTGGCGCGTCACGCTCAGGTACTTCTGCACCTCGCTGAACTTCGAAGTCTCGATGGTCACGAAGGGGTTCTCCTGGCCGTCGATGGTGCGGGTCTCCAGCGCGGTGAATACCTCGCCGAAGGCCATCGGCACGGCATTCGTGCCCAGCGTCTTGAAGGAATCCAGGAAGATGTTGTTCTGCATCACGCGGACCTTCACGCCTTCGAAGTCCTCGACCTTGGCGACCGGGCGCTTGCTGTTGGTGAGGTTGCGGAAGCCGTTCTCCCAGTAGGCCAGATTGATCAGGCCCGCGGCCTCGAGCTTCTTGTTGAAATACTCGCCGGCAGGTCCGTCGAGCACCGCGTCGGCTTCCTTTTCGTTGTTGAACAGGAAGGGCAGGTCGAACACGCCCAGCTCCTTCACGATGCCCACCAGCGGCGAACTGGACGTGCATACCATTTCCTGCGTGCCGGCGCGCAGGGCCTGCGTGGCCTGCAGGTCGCCGCCGGCGGCGCCGCCCCAGAAGGCGGCGATCTTCATCTTTCCGCCGGTCTTGGCGGCCAGGACTTCCTGCATCTTCTTGACGCCGAGCCCCACCGGGTGGTCCTCGTTCACGCCGTTGGTGAACTTGATGGTGCGTTCGGCGAACTGGGCCGAGGCGGCGAACGGTGCGGCCAGGGCGATGGCGGCCGCCGCGGCGACCAGGCTTCTGCGATTGAACATGGGTGTCTCCTTCTCTCGTCGGGGGTTGGGAACTGGGGGGTCGAAAGCGCGTTCAGGAAGCCGCCGGCAGGGGCGGCTTCATCGGGCGAGCCACCACGACAGCGGCACGGTCACGATCTGCGGGAAGAACACCATCGCGAACAGCACGATGAGCTGCGCGATGAAGAAGGGCATCACGCCCTTGAAGGCGTCGTCCATGCTGATGCGCGCGACGCCGCACACCACGTTGAGCACGGTGCCCACCGGCGGCGTGATCAGGCCGATGGCGTTGTTGATGATGAACAGCACGCCGAAATACACCGGGTCGATGCCGGCCTTGAGCACCACCGGCATCAGCACGGGCGTGAGGATCAGCACCGTGGGCGTGAAGTCCAGCGCCGTGCCGACGATCACGATCAGCACCATCATCACGAACATGAGCAGCGTCTTGTTGTCCATGAAGGGCTGCAGCATCTTGGTCACTTCGCCGGGGATGTCGGCCACGGTGATGAGCCACGCGCTCACCATCGCCGCCGCCACCAGGAACATGACCACGGCCGTGGTCTTGCCGGCCGCCGCGATGAGCCGGTACATCATGTGCCACTTCAGTTCGCGGTAGACGAACATGCCCACCACGAAGGAATACACGGCCGCCACCACCGCCGCCTCGGTCGGCGTGAAGATGCCGAACTTCATGCCGCCGATGATCACCACCGGCAGCGCCAGCGCCAGGCTGCCCCGGAAGGTGATGCGCAGACGCTCGCCGAACGGCACGCGCGGCGCGGACTGCACCTTGTCGCGACGCGCCACGATCCACCAGGCGATGCCGATCGCCAGGCCCATCAGGATGCCGGGCACGATGCCCGCGAGGAACAGCTTGGTGATCGAGACATTGCCCGCCACACCGAAGACGATGAAGCCGATCGAAGGCGGGATCACCGGCGCGATGATGCCGCCCGCGGCGATCAGACCGGCCGAACGGTTGGTCTGATAGCCCGCGCGGTTCATCATCGGGATCAGCAGCGCGGCCAGCGCCGCCGTGTCGGCCACGGCCGAGCCGGAGATCGACGCCATGATGATGGCCGCCACCACCGCCACGTAGCCCAGGCCGCCGCGGAAGTGGCCCACCCAGGCCATGGCCAGGTCGACGATGCGCCGCGAGAGGCCGCCGGCGGTCATGAACTCGCCGGCCAGCAGGAAGAAGGGCACGGCCAGCAGCGGGAAGTTGTCGGCACCGTCCACGAAACGCTGGGCGATGATCTGGCTGTCGAAGGCGGGCAGCACACCGGTGAAGGCGAGCCAGCCCATGAGCGCGACGCCGCACACCAGCAGCGAATAGGCGATGGGCATGCCGATGGCCATGGCGGCCAGCAGCGAGACGACGAAAACCGCGACCGTCATGACGCGCTCCTCGATTCGCCGGCATGGCCGGGTTCGGGGGCAACGTCTTCCGACTCCATCACCTGAACCAGTTCGTCGTCGCTCATGCGGCCGGTAAAGAGGCGCCAGAGCTTCTCGAGGTTGATGAGGCCCATCACCACCGAGACGACGTAGCCGATGCCGTAGATCCAGATCATCGAGATGCCGACCACCGGCGAGATGTTGGTGGTCTGCAGCTCGTGCATCTCGTAGGTGCCCATGAAGAAGAGCACGTTGCAGAACAGCATGAGCACCTGGTTGATGAAGAAGCACACCTTCTTGCCCACGCGCGGCAGGTGCTTGATGAGTGTGTCGACACCCAGGTGCGCGCCGTCGCGCATCGCGACCATGGCGCCGATGTAGGTGAGCCAGATGAAGCAGTAGCGCGACATCTCGTCCGACACCGTGATGCCCGAGTTGAAGCCGTAGCGCAGCACCACGTTGCCGAAGACCATGACGACCATGGCCACCATGCACACGACGACGAGGAACTCGAGCAGCTTGAAGAATGCGTCGATCACGCCTCTCATGGGGGTTGTCTCCTGAAGGGTTGTTGTTGTCGGTATGGGGTCAGGCCGCGGCCTTGATGCGCCGCGGCGGCGCATGGATCTGCGGGATGCGCTTGCCCGAGGCGAGCACGGTGTCGATGTCTTCGCGCGCGCCGTCGATCAGCACGCGGATCGCCTTCTCGGCACGCTCGGGATGGCGCGCGATGACGGCGTCGAGCACCGCGCGGTGCAGCGGCAGAGAGAGCGCCGGGCCGTTCTTGCGGCGGGTCGAGATCTCGAAGCTGGTGCGCAGCAGGGCCGCGAGCGCCCGGCTCATCTGCACCAGCATGCGGTTGTGGCTTGCGGCGATCAGGCCCTGGTGGAAGCGCAGGTCGGGCGTGACGTAGTCGCCGCCGAACTCGATCGCATGCTTCATCAGTGCGAACGCTGCCTCCATGTCGGCAATGTCCGCGGCCGTGGCGCGCTCGGCCGCGAGCCGCACCGCCGCCGGCTCCACGGCGCGCCGCAGGTCCTGCAGGTCGCGCAGGAACTCGCGCGACAGGCCCACGTGCGTCTGCCAGACGATGACGTCGGCATCGAACCAGTTCCACTGGTCTTCGGGCAGCACGCGGGTGCCGACCTTCGGGCCACTGGTGATCAGTCCCTTGGCGATCAGCGACTTGACGGCCTCGCGGATCACCGTGCGGCTCACGCCCAGCTCCTCGCACAGCAAGGGTTCGGGCGGCAGCGACGCGCCGGGCGGATAGCGGCCGGCCACGATATCGGCGCCGATGCGGTCGACCGTGTTGCCGTGGACGTTCTTGATCGCGCTCATGGGCGATGGGAACCCCGGCAGCCGCATGCGACGGCACCCGCGCGCACCGCCGCCCGGGGCGCCGCGCGATCGCAGGAAGGCCCGTTCGAGCCGGTGGTCATGGGTGTCGTCTCCTGGGGTGCCACTCGAAAACCCTGAGCAGGGCCGTCGTCTTCATTCTTATCATATGATGATTGAATCGGCTGGCCCGCAGAGTGGAAACCCTGAGCCGCAGGCCGCGCCACGACGGAGACACCATGAGCAGCGACACGCCCAAGAAGAAAAAACCCGCCCACGAACTGCGCAGCCAGCAGTGGTGGGGCCGCACCGACCGCGACGGCTTCATCTACCGCAGCTGGGTCAAGGGCAAGGGCGTGCCGCACGACCAGTTCGACGGTCGGCCCGTGATCGGCATCTGCAACACCTTCAGCGAACTCACGCCCTGCAACTCGCATTTCCGCACGCTGGCAGAGCAGGTGAAGATCGGCGTTTACGAGGCGGGCGGCTTCCCGCTCGAGTTCCCCGTGATGTCGCTGGGCGAGACGCTGCTGCGCCCCACCGCCATGCTGTATCGCAACCTCGCGAGCATGGACGTGGAGGAATCGATCCGCGCCAACCCGCTCGACGGCGTGGTGCTGCTCATGGGCTGCGACAAGACCACGCCGGCACTGATGATGGGCGCGGCCAGCGTCGACCTGCCGACCATCGGTGTCTCGGGCGGGCCGATGCTGTCGGGCAAGTGGCGCGGCCAGGAGCTGGGCTCGGGCACCGGCGTGTGGCAGATGAGCGAGCAGGTGCGCGCCGGCACGCTCAAGCTGCAGGATTTCTTCGAGGCCGAAAGCTGCATGCACCGCAGCCACGGGCACTGCATGACCATGGGCACGGCCAGCACGATGGCGAGCATGGTCGAATCGATCGGCATCGGCCTGCCCGGCAATGCGGCGTACCCCGCGGTGGACGGCCGCCGCAACGTGCTGGCGCGCATGGCCGGCAGACGCATCGTCGACATGGTGCACGAAGACCTCATCATGTCGAAGATCGTGACGCGGGAGGCGATGGAGAACGTCATCAAGGTCAACGCGGCCATCGGCGGTTCGACCAATCTCGTCATCCACCTCATCGCCATCGCGGGCCGGCTGGGCATCCCGCTGACCATCGACGACTTCGACCGGCTGGGCTCCGAGCTGCCCTGCCTGCTCGACCTGCAGCCTTCGGGCAAGTACCTGATGGAGGACTTCTGCTACGCGGGCGGCGTGCCGGTGGTGATGAAGCAGATCATCGACCTGCTGCACAAGGACCTCGTCACCGCCACCGGCAAGACGGTGTGGGAGAACGTGCAGGACGCCGAGAACTACAACCCGCAGGTGATCCGCCCGCTGGCCGAGCCCTTCAAGGACAAGGCCGGCATCTGCGTGCTGCGCGGCAACCTGGCGCCCAACGGCGCCATCATCAAGCCCAGCGCTGCCACGCCCGAGCTGCTGGTGCACAAGGGCCGCGCCGTGGTGTTCGAGAACGCCGACGACCTGCACAAGCGCATCGACGACGAGAACCTCGACATCGACGAGACCTGCGTCATGGTGCTGAAGAACTGCGGCCCCAAGGGCTACCCCGGCATGGCCGAGTCCGGCAACATGCCGCTGCCCCCCAAGGTGCTGCGCAAGGGCATCACCGACATGGTCCGCGTGAGCGATGCGCGCATGAGCGGCACCGCCTACGGCACCGTGGTGCTGCACACCGCGCCCGAGGCGGCAGCAGGTGGGCCTCTGGCGCTGGTGCAGGACGGCGACATCGTCGAGCTCGACGTGCCGAACCGCCGCCTGCACCTGCACGTGAGCGACGAGGAGCTCGCGCGTCGCCGCGCCGCGTGGACCGCGCCCAAGCCGCCGCTGGATTCGGGCTACTGGAAGCTCTACGTCGACAACGTGCTGCAGGCCGACGAGGGCGCGGACCTGGGCTTCCTGCGCGGCAAGCGCGGCAGTTTCGTGCCGCGCGACAACCACTGACGCAGTGACGCGCAGCGCAGGAGCGAACGCATGAGCTTCGTGGCCGTCGACTGGGGCACCAGTTCGCTGCGCGGCGCACTCATCGACGACGCCGGGCGCGTGCTGGACGAGCGGCATGCGCCGCGCGGCATCCTCGGCGTGCCCGCGGGGGGCTTCCCGGCCGTGTTCGACGAACTCTTCGGCGACTGGATGGCGCCCGCCGACCGGCGCTGCCTGATCTCCGGCATGGCCGGCAGCAGGCAGGGCTGGATCGAAGCGCCCTACTGCCCCTGCCCGGCCGATGCCGCGGCACTGGCGGCGCGGGTGATATCGGTCGTTCCCGGGCGCATCGCCCTGGTGCCCGGCCTCACGGACAGCCATGACGACGTGCCCGACGTGATGCGCGGCGAGGAGGTCCAGATCTTCGGCGCCATGCATCTCACGGGCGTGACCGACGGCGTGTTCGTGTTGCCGGGGACGCACAACAAATGGGTGCAGGTTCGAGGCAGCCGCGTGCTGGGCTTCCGTACCTTCATGACCGGCGAGTTCTACGCCCTGCTCGCGCAGCATTCGATCCTCTCGCGCACCGTCGACCCGGCCGCGCCGCTCGACGCCGAGGCCTTCGCCCAGGGCGTTGCCCGCTCCGCGCACGGTGGCGGACTGCTGCACAACGCGTTCGGCGCGCGCACCCTGGGGCTGTTCGAGCGCATGTCGCCGGCACAACTGGCGAGCTACCTTTCGGGCCTGCTGATCGGCGAGGAGCTTCATACGCAGCCGCTGGATGCGCACGCCGAGGTGGTGCTCATCGGCGCGCCGGCACTCACGACTCGCTATGCCCTCGCGCTCGAAGGCCTGCGCATCACGCCGCGCGTGCTCGGTGCCGAGGCCACCTGGGCCGGCGCGCATGCCCTCCACACCGCCTTGCAAGGCACCGACGCCGCGTACCCATGAACACCGCACTCGACAAGTTCCAGTCCGCCATGCAGGAGCTGCCTCTCGTGGCGATCCTGCGCGGACTCACGCCGGCCGAAGCCGAATCGGTCGGCGACGCCCTGGTCGGGGCCGGCTTCCGTTTGCTCGAAGTGCCGCTGAACTCGCCCGAGCCGTTGACCAGTATCGCACTGCTACGCCGGCGCTTTCCCGACGCGCTGGTGGGTGCAGGCACCGTGCTCGACGCGGCGCAGGTGCGCGCGGTGCACGATGCGGGCGGCGAGCTCGTCGTGGCGCCGAACTTCGACGCCGCCGTGGTGGCCGAGGCGCGCCGGCTGGGCATGGTGAGCCTGCCCGGCGTGATGACGCCGACCGAGGCCTTCGGCGCGCTGGCCGCCGGTGCCACGGGCTTGAAACTGTTTCCGGCCGAACTCGCCTCGCCCGCCGTGGCGAAAGCATTGCTGGCGGTGCTGCCCCAGGGCACGGCGCTGATGCCGGTGGGTGGCATCTCGCCCGAAACCATGCAGCCCTGGCGCGACGCGGGCGCGGCCGGCTTCGGCATCGGCTCGTCGCTGTACAAACCCGGCAAGAGCGCGGCGGCCGTGGCGGCCGACGCTATCAAATTCGTAGCTGCTTACGCACGCCCCACGGGCGTTTGAGGCCAAAAATGCTTGAAAAGACCGCTTCGTCCCATCTCCACACTGCCGGCTCGGCCGACGCCGAATACGCCAGCCCCGCCGTGCGCCGGCTGCGCGAGGACCTGGCCCTCGCCCTGCGCGCCGCCGCCCACCACAAGCTGGAGGAAGGCGTCTGCAACCACTTCAGCGTGATGCTGCCTGGAGCCCAGGACAGGTACCTCATCAACCCCCGCGGCCTGCACTGGAGCGAAGTGGGCCCCGACGACATCGTGCTCATCGACGTGCAGGGCAACGTGCTGGCCGGGCGCCACCGCGTGGAGCCCACGGCCCTCTTCATCCACGGCGCCGTGCACCGCCTCACGGGGCGCGCCGTGGTCCTGCATTGCCACATGCCGTACGCGACCGCGCTCACGCTCACCAGCGATCGCGGCCTGGACCCGACGCTGAGCCAGAACGCGATGCGCTACATGAACCGAATCGCCATCGACGCCGAATACAACGGCCTGGCGCTCGACGACGCCGAGGGCGAGCGCATCGCGCGCACGATGATGGGCGACAACGCCGGCAAGGACATCGCCTTCCTGGCCAACCACGGCGTGATCGTGGCCGGCGCCACCATCGCCCATGCCTACGACGACCTGTACTACCTGGAGCGCGCCTGCCTGCACCAGGTGCTGGCGCAGAGCACCGGCCGGCCGCTGGTGCCGGTGCGTCCTGAACTGGCGGCCCACGTCGCGGCGCAGATCCAGGGCGAACGCGAGCAGTCGGATCTGTTCTTCGAGGCGCTGCGACGGCTGCTGCCGGCTCCAAGGGGCTGACCGAGCCCCGGTCGAAGCCGCGCGGCCTACGCCCTTTGCACGACGCCGCGGGGGTCCACGCCGATGTACGCTCGGGCACGAACGCGATCACAACTCTTCATGCGCCTTCGTCGCAGCTTTGCACAGCGTTCACATCGCGCGGCGACCATTCGAGCACCCCATAACGAGGAGTCACCGTGAAGAAACTCATCGCAGCCGTCGGCGGCGCCGCCCTGATGTCGCTGGCCATGCTCGGCACCCCGGCGCAGGCCCAGCCTCACGGGCCCGTCGTGCAGGTCCAGTACTACGTCGCACCGCCGCCGCCACCGCGCTACCACCGGCCGCCCCCGCCGCCGCGCTACGCGCACCCCGGCTACTACCACGACGGCCCGCGCTACCACCCCCGCCACCGCCACTGGGAGCGCCGGCACGGCTGGCGCGACAGCGACCGCGACGGCGTGCCGAACCGCTACGACCGCCGTCCGAACAACCCCTACCGCTATTGAGCAGACGAAGAACGCCCCACGAGGACGTTCTTCATTTTTCCCAGCGAGGTCAGGCCGCCACGGCGCTGGCCGCGTACGGCGGCTTGGCACTCGACAGGCCCTGCTTGAGCTGGCGCGACACCTCGTCGGCCAACACCTCCACGCGGCCTGCCTGCACCGCATCGAAGGCCTGGCGTGCCACGTCGTCGGGCGAGGTCTTCGGCCCGTCCACGTGGGCGGCCATGTCGGTGTCCATGTAGCCCACATGCACGCTCACGACCTGCGTGCCCTGACCCGCCAGTTCGTTGCGCAGGCCGTTGCTGAGCGACCAGGCCGCCGACTTGGTGGCACTGTAGGTGGCCACGCTGGGAAAGGTGGTCCAGGCCAGCGCCGACAGCACGTTCACGATCGCGCCGCCGCCGTTGCGCGCGAGCACGGGCGCGAAGGCGCGTGCCAGCAGCCAGGGGCCGAAGAAGTTGGTCTCGAGCTCGGCACGGGCGGCCTCGACCGAGCCGGTGCCCAGCAGGTCCGAGCCGCGCGAGATGCCGGCGTTGTTGACCAGCACGGTGACGTCGCCGCAGGCGCGCGCGGCGGCCTCGATCTGATCGGGCTTCGTGACGTCGAGCGCAACGGGTGTCACGCCGGGCCAGGTGACCGTGCCCGCGTCGCGCGCGGCCCCGTAGACCTTGCGCGCACCGGCCGCCAGCGCCGCCTTGGCAAAGGCCAGGCCCAGACCGCGGTTGGCGCCAGTGATGAAAACGACGGAATCCTGAAGGTTCATGACATGCTCCGAATGGAAGAGTGCAAGGGGAAGTGAAGGGAAGGAACCGGAACGGCCGCGGCCGACGGCTCAGGCCAGCCGGCGCATCAGCGCACCCGTGCTGCGCGGCCAGCCGGGCCGCCCGAACCAGGCGCCACCCGAGATGACCGAGGCGATGAAGAGTCCGTAGGCGACCAGGGCCAGCCCCTGGGCCACGAAGACATGCACGAGCTGGCCGCCCCAACGCAAAGCCAACCAGCCGCCGATGCCGGCCACGGCCAGGCGGATGAGCGTGCCGATGACCGGCCACATCAGGCGCCCCGCGCCCTGCGAGGCGAAGTACAGCACCAGCCCCAGCCCGAAGAAGCCGTACAGCGGCCCCACCGCGCGCAGGTACTGTGTGCCCGCCTCGAGCATCGCGGGATCGTTGCCGAAGAGCATCAGCCACTGGCGCGGGAACAGCGCCGCCGCAAGCCCGATGCTGCCGGTGAGCACGAAGGCCACCGCGGCACCGGTCCAGGCCGCACGCAGCGCGCGTTCGCGCTGGCCGGCGCCGATGCAGGTGCCCACCATCGCGACCAGCGGCGCACCCAGGCCGAAGACCAGGGGCACCAGCAGGTACTCGAGGCGCGACGCGGTGCCGTAGCCCGCAATGGCCCCGGCGCCGTAGCGGCCGGCGAAAGCCGTTGCGAGCGCGATGCAGGTGTTGGTGGCCACGGTGGAAATGGCACCGAACAGTCCGACGCGCAGGATGTCGCGCAGCAGCGGCCAGCGCAGCCGCGCCTGGGCCCACACGGGCCGCAGCAGGCTGCGCGGCGAACGCAGGTACAACGCCAGCGCGATCGTGCCCGCGAGGTAATACACCAGCAGCGCGATGGCGCCGCCGGCGATGCCCATGCCCGGCATCGGACCCCAGCCGAAGATCAGCAGCGGCGAGAGCGGCACCAGCAGCACCACCCCCGCAACCGTGACGTTGGCCGGCACGGCCATGTTGCCGGTGCCGCGGATCACCGCCGCCAGCGAGTTGAACATCCACACGAGCACCGCGCCCGCGAACACCCAGTGCGAGTAGGTGAGCGCCGCTTCCAGCGCCGCACCGCTGCCGCCCATTGCGCCATACAGCGCGCGGCCACCCAGCCACAGCGCCAGCGTGAAGGCGACGCCGAAGCCCAGCGCAATGGCCACCGCCTGCCACACGAGCGCCTGCGCGTCCTCGCGGCGGCCGGCACCGAGGGCCCGTGCCACCGCCGAGGCGATGCCGCCGCCCATCGCACCGGCGGAAGTCATCTGCATCAGCATCACGATCGGGAACACGAGGGCCATGCCGGCGAGCGCGTCGGTGCCCAGCTTGCCGACGAACCAGGTCTCGATGAGGCCGACCGCGGCCTGCGCGACCATGACAAGCACGTTGGGCGCCGCCATGCGCAGCAGCGTCGGGACGATCGGGTCGTGCAGCATGCGCTGCGTGCGGGGGTCGAGGGGCGCGTTCATGCGCGGGCCTGTGCGACGGCCATGCCGCCCTGGTTTGCCGGTGCGGCCGGCTTGGCCACCGGCACCGCGGGCCGGCGGATCGTGAGCACCAGCAGGGCCGCCAGCAGGCAGGCGCCGCCGGCCACATACAACGCTGGGGTGTAGGTGAGCAGCAGCGTGCGCGACATGCCGGCGCCCCAGGCCGCCGTCGCGGCGCCCAGTTGATGCGCCGCGAACACCCAGCCGAACACCATGCCGGCCTTCTGAGGGCCGAAGGCCGCGCCGGCCAGCTTGACGGTGGGCGGCACCGTGGCGATCCAGTCGAGCCCGTAGAACATGGCGAACACGCCCAGCCCCACGAGAGAAAAGCCGGAGTGCGGCAGCCAGAAGAGCGACAACCCGCGCAGCCCGTAGTACCAGAACAGCAGCTTGCGGTTGTCGTAGCGGTCCGACAGCCAGCCCGACAGCACCGTGCCGACGAAGTCGAAGGCGCCCATCGCGGCCAGCACCGACGCGGCAGGCACCGGACCCAGCCCGTTGTCGCCGCACAGCGAGATGAAGTGCGTCTGCACCAGGCCGTTGGTGCTCAGGCCGCAGATGAAGAAGGTGCCGGCCAGGATCCAGAAGGTGCGGTGATGTGCCGCCTCGGCAAGCACCCGGAAGGGCGTTGCAAAGCCCGGGCGGGTGATAGCGGCCTGGGGCGCCGTCGCCGTGGCGGGCGTCTCCCCGTAAGGCAGCAGGCCCACGTCGGCAGGCCGGTCGCGCATGAGCCACAGCGCGAGCACGGCGATCAGGAGGGCCCCGACGACGATGGGCACGACGGCAGAGCGCCAGCCCCAATGCTCGATCATCCACGCGGCCACCGGCAGGAAGGCCAGTTGCCCGGTGGCCGAGCTTGCGGTGAGCAGACCGATGACCAACCCGCGCCTGGCATTGAACCAGCGGTTGGCGACCACCGCGCCGAGCACCATCGCGGTCATGCCAGTGCCCAGGCCCAACATCAGGCTCCAGAGCACGAACAGCTGCCACAGCTGGTTCGCGGCCGTGACCAGCGCCATCGCCCCGCCGACCAGCGCCAGGCCGCACACCATGACCCTGCGCAGGCCGAAACGCTCCATCAGCACCGCCGCAAAAGGCCCCATCAGGCCGAAAAGCGCGAAGCGCAGGGCCAGCGAGGAGGAAATCTGTTCCGTCGTCCAGCCGAACTCGTCGCCCAGCGGCTTGAGCATCGCGCCCGGCAAGCCGAGCGCGGCCGCCATGGTGAGCATGGTGAGGAACGTGACGGCGGCCACCAGCCAGCCGTAGTGGATGCCTCGGGCTTGCAGCCAGGCGGAGACGCGTGTGGCGGACATCGGGATTCCAGTGGTCGATGAAGTCGGGGTGGTGGCGGGGCGCAGGGCTCAGCAGGCCGGGTCGTCCACTTCGCCGGGCGCCAGCAGGTCCAGGGCCTCGTCGATCAGGGCATGGAGCTGGGCCACGCGAACCAGCCCGAGCCGCTCGTTGAGCGAGCGCTGGGCCTGCTGCCACAGCGCGCGCGCCTCGTCGCGCTTGGCACGGCCGGCGGGGGTGATGTGGACCAGGCGGCTGCGGGCGTCGGCACCCTCGCCCACCTCGACCCAGCCCTCGGCGATCAGCGGCTTGAGATTACGAGTGAGCGTCGACGCGTCCAGGCTCATGCGCGCCGCCAGGTCGACCGGCCGCACCGGCCCTGTCGCCAGGACGTTGGACAGCAGCGAGTACTGCGAGGTCTTGAGGCCGCTGGCGGCCACGTGGGCGTCGTAGTGGCGCGCGACGACCCGGCTGAGCTGGCGCAGCTTGAAACTCGTGCAGCCCTTGGGCTTTGCGATAGCATCCATGCCGATCATTGTAGCTGCAATGATTGCATATGCAACCTTTATGACATCCAGAGAGGAGCGCAACCGTGACGCCGACGAATTCCGAAGACGTATTGAAGACCTGGCTCGCCGAGGAGGCCGAAGTGATGGCCCGGCTCGACGCGGGCCCGGGCCCCGGGCTCGCCCGGCCCGACCAGATCGCCGGCAAGACCGGCCTGCAGGTCATGGAAGGCATGCTTCGGGGCGAACTGCCCTATGCCGAGATCGCGAAGACGCTGGACTTCACCATCGTCGAGGTCGGGCCGGGCAAGGCCGTGTTCCAGGGCACGCCCCTGCAGCGCCACCTCAACCCGCTGGGCACGGTGCACGGCGGCTGGTTCGCCACCCTGCTCGACTCCGCGCTGGGCTGCGCCGTGCACACCATGATGCCGCCGGGCCGCGGCTACACGACGGCCGAACTGGGCGTGAACCTCGTCAAGGCCATCACCCCCAAGGTGCAGCGCGTGCGCGCCGAAGGCCGCGTCATCCATTGCGGCCGGCAACTGGCGACGGCGGAGGCGCGGCTGGTCGGCCCGGACGGCACGCTGTACGCCCACGCGACGACCACCTGCCTGGTCTTCGAGGTGCCCGCGAAGCGCTGAGCGCAAGAGCGATTCAACCCCACGCGGGCAGGGTTCATCGGGCTGAGGGCGGCAGCACGTCGTTGACAATGATTCTCAACCAGCAACACGCTGGGCCGGCGCCCGCCGGCACTAGAGATCCCAGTCGACGTCCGGAGGAGTTTCCATGTTCCTGTTGTCCCGCCCGCGCCGCAAGGCGTGCGCCTTCGCCCTGGCAGCCGCCGGCCTGGTGGCTGCCGCCCTGCCCGCCCACGCGCAGGGCGAGTTGACGCTCTACACCACCCGTGAGCCGGGCCTGATCCAGCCGTTGCTCGCGGCCTTCAGCGCCCAGACGCAGATCAAGGTCAACACCGTGTTCGTGAAGGACGGCCTGCTCGAACGTGTGAAGGCCGAGGGCGCCCGGTCACCGGCCGACGTGCTGATGACGGTGGACGTGGGCAACCTGCTCGACCTCGTCGAAGGCGGCGTGACGCAGCCGGTGAAGTCGGCTGCGCTCGAATCGGCGATTCCCGCCAACCTGCGCGGCGCCGATGGCCAGTGGTTCTCGCTGTCGATGCGCGCGCGCGTGCTGTACGCCGACAAGAACCTCAAACTTGCGAACTTCCGCTACGAGGACCTGGCCGATCCGAAGTACAAGGGCAAGGTCTGCATTCGCGCCGGCCAGCACCCGTACAACACCGCGCTGGTGGCGGCGCTGATCGCACACGACGGCGAGGCGCAGGCCGAGCAGTGGCTGCGCGGCGTGAAGAACAACCTGGCGCGCAAGGCCACGGGCGGTGACCGCGATGTGGCGCGCGACATCCTCGGCGGCATCTGCGACGTGGGGCTGGCCAACTCCTACTACGTGGGCCAGATGAAGGGCGCCAAGGAAGGCAGCGATGCCCGCAAGTGGGGTGACGCGATCAAGGTGGTCCGCCCGACCTTCGCCAAAGGCGGCGGCACGCACGTCAACATCAGCGGCGCATCGGTGGCCAAGAGCGCGCCGAACCGCGACAACGCGGTCAGGCTGCTCGAGTTCCTGGTGTCGGAGCCGGCGCAGCAACTCTACGCCCAGGCCAACTACGAGTACCCGGTGCGAAAGGGCGTGGCGCTCGATCCGATCATCGGCCAGACCATCGGCGAGCTGAAGGTCGATCCGCTGCCGCTGACTGAAATCGCCAAGTACCGCAAGCAGGCCAGCGCACTGGTCGACAAGGTCGGCTTCGATAGATAGGAGTTCAACCCCCAAGCCGCTTGGCGGCTTGGATTCCGCTCCGCGATGACCTGATGTGGATCGCTCGCAGGCCAGGCCTGCGCAACGTGGGCCCGCTGTGGCAGGCCAGCGCCATCCTCGTGGCGCTGGGCGTGCTCGCGCCTGTGCTCTCGCTGGCCTGGCTGGCGGCGGGTGCCGACTTCTCGCACTGGGCGCACCTCGCGCAGCATGTGCTGCCGCAGGCGGCGCTCAACACCGCCCTGCTGCTGGCCGGTGTCGGCACGCTGGTGCTGGTGATCGGCACCGGCTGTGCCTGGCTGGTGTCGAGTTGCGACTTCCCCGGCCGCCGCGTGCTGAACTGGGCGCTGCTGCTGCCGCTGGCCATGCCGACCTACATCGTGGCCTTCGCCTACCTCGACCTGCTGCACCCCATCGGCCCGGTGCAGACCGCGCTGCGCTGGGCGCTGGGCTACGACAGCCCACGTGACTTCCGCCTGCCCGACCTGCGATCGATGGGCGGCGCTGTGTGCGTGCTCGGCATCGTGCTCTACCCCTACGTCTACCTCACGGCGCGCGCGATGTTCATGACCCAGCCTGCCCACCTGCTGGAGGCGGCACGCTCGCTCGGAGAGGGCCGCTGGGGCGCTTTCCGCCGCGTGGCGCTCCCCCTGGCCAGGCCGGCGCTGGCGGTGGGCCTGAGCCTGGCGCTGCTGGAAACCCTCAACGACATCGGCGCGTCGGAGTTCCTCGGCGTGAACACGCTCACCGTCGCGGTCTACACGACCTGGATCACGCGCTCCGACCTCGCCGGCGCTGCGCAGATCGCCTGCGCGATGCTGGCCGTCGTGGTGCTTCTGGTGATGCTCGAACAGCATGGCCGCCGCCGCCAGCGCTTCGGCTCGGCGCAGCGCATGCGCGCCATGGTGCCGCGGCGCCTGCACGGCCTGCGCGCCTGGGCCGCGACAGCGCTCGCCAGCCTGCCGGTGCTGCTGGGCTTCGTGGCGCCGGCGGCCTACCTGGTGGGGGAAACGGTCAAGCGCCTGCGCCTGGGCCAGGGGATCTCCACCGGCCTGTGGGCGAGTCTCGGCAACACGGTCGCGCTGGCGCTGGGCGTGACCACTGCCGCGGTGCTGGCCGGCCTGCTCGTGGCCTGGGCCGTGCGCCAGGGCGCCGCCAGCACGCGGCCGGCGCGCTGGCCCGCGCGCGCGGCCAGCCTGGGCTACGCGCTGCCCGGCACGGTGCTGGCCATCGGCCTGCTGTCGCCCGCGCTGGCGCTGGATGTCGGTGTGGCGTCCGCGCTGGGCCTGCCCGGCCTGCCGCTGATGGGCCTGGGCGTGGTGCTGGTGATCGCCTGCACGATCCGCTTCCTGGCGATGCCGGTGGGCGGGATCGATGCCGGGCTGGCGCGCATCCCGCCGGCGCTCGAGCAGGCCGCGCGCTCGCTGGGCGAAGGCACACTCGGCGCCCTGCGGCGCGTGCACCTGCCGCTGCTGCGCCCGGCGATCGCCGCCAGCGCCCTGCTCGTGTTCGTCGATGCCATGAAGGAACTGCCCGCCACCCTGCTGCTGCGCCCCGCCAACTTCGACACCCTCGCCACCTGGCTGTACGCCGAGGCGGCGCGCGGCACCTACGAGGAAGGCGCCATCGCGGCGCTGGCGATCGTGCTGGCGGGCCTGCTGCCGGTCGTGTGGCTGGCACGCACGCAGCTCGACGCCGGCAGCGTCGAGTCGACCGTGGGGGTGCCCGCATGAGCGGCGCCCTCGTCATCGACGGCCTGCGCCTGGGCTACGACACGCCGCGCGGCCTGCACACCGTGGTCGACGGCTTCGGCCTGCACCTGGACGCTGGCCGCATCGGCTGCCTGCTCGGCCCCTCGGGCTGTGGCAAGACCACGGTGCTGCGGGCCATCGCCGGCTTCGAGCCCGCGCGCGCCGGCGAAATCCGGCTGGGCGAACGGCTGCTCTCCTCGGCCGAGGTGCACCTGCCGCCCGAGGCGCGCCAGATCGGCCTGATGTTCCAGGAGTACGCGCTGTTCCCGCACCTGTCGGCGGCTGGCAACGTGGCCTTCGGCCTGCGGCGCTGGACACGCGCGGACCGCGACGCCCGCGTGCGGGAGATGCTCACGCTGGTCGGCCTGCCCGAGATGGCGACGCGCTTTCCGCACGAGCTGTCGGGTGGCCAGCAGCAGCGCGTGGCGCTGGCCCGCGCGCTGGCGCCGGCACCGGCGCTGATCCTGCTGGACGAGCCCTTCTCCAACCTCGACGGCGCCACGCGCGAGCGCCTGACGGTCGAGGTACGCGACATCCTGCGCGCCGCGGGGCAGACGGCGATCCTCGTCACGCACCACGCGGCCGAAGCCCAGGCCATGGCCGACCACATCGGCGTCATGCACGGTGGGCGGCTGGTGCAGTGGTCGACTGCGACCGCGCCGTAGGGCGAAGGCCGCCCGCGAGCCTGCCGACGGGGCCTGTTTGCTACGTTATCGATAGCTGCTTGCGCCCGCCCCATGCGGCTTTCAGGCCTTTTCGGCTTGAAGATCGGGTGACCGTCCGGACGCGCCGGCCTCTGCGCCATGCGCTGCAGCACGGCGCCACACGCGGCACACTCGCCGCTTTCCGCCTCACGAGAACACCATGCGATTCCTTCATACCATGCTGCGCGTCGGCAACCTGCAGCGCTCGATCGACTTCTACACGAAGGTGCTGGGCATGAAGCTGCTGCGCACCAGCGAGAACCCCGAATACAAGTACAGCCTGGCCTTCGTCGGCTACGGCGACGGCAACCCCGGGCAGGCCGAGATCGAGCTGACCTACAACTGGGGGACCGACAGCTACGAGTTGGGCACCGCCTACGGCCACATCGCCCTGGGCGTGCCCGACGCGTACGCGGCCTGCGAGAAGATCAAGGCGGCTGGCGGCAACGTGACGCGCGAAGCCGGTCCGGTGAAAGGCGGCACCACCGTGATCGCCTTCGTGACCGACCCCGACGGCTACAAGATCGAACTGATCCAGCGCCAGGACGACGCCGGCAGCGGTCAGGGCCTGCGCTGATCCGGGGCGCAACCAACGGTTGATGTGATCGCTCGCCGCGCCCGCCTTCAGGCTGCGGTGCGCGCCGCCCATTCCCTCGCCAGCAGGCCGTAGAAGGCGGCATCCGAGATGCGGCCATTCACGGCCCAGCGCTCGCGCAGCACGCCCTCATGTTGAAAGCCGAGGCGCTCCAGCGCCCGGGCTGCCGCCGCGTTGCCCACGTTGATTTCGGCTTCGATGCGGCGCAATTGCAGCCTGTCGAAGCCGTAGTCGAGCAAGGCCCCTGCAGCCTCGTGCAGATAGCCGCAGCCCCACGCGCCGGGCGCCAGCGCGAATCCCAACTCGGCCCGTCCGGCATCCCAGTCGAGCGCGAACAGCAGGCACTCCCCGATCAGGCGCGGTGGCTCGTCCTGGTAAATGCCCAAGGTGAGCGACTCGCCCTCCGCGAGCGCGCGCTGCTCGTCGACGATGAATTCGCGCGCATGCGCCACGTCGGGCCATGGCGGCGTGTCCCAGTAGCGCAGGACCTTGGGGTCGTTCAGGATGGCGTGCAGCGCATCGGCATCGGCCGGCCGCATCGGCCGCAGTTGCAGGCGCGCAGTCCGCAAGACATGCGGCGCGGGAAACGAGAGGACGGGAACGGAAGGCGGCACCGCACCGTGCGTCATGCGGTTGCCCTGGCCAAATGGTCACCCGTCAAAGGCACACCGTGCCTTGGTGGAAGACAGCCTGCCATCCGTCGGCCGTCCGGCGCCAGACGGTCGAGCGCAGCGTGACGCGACCCGGCTGCTCCAGCGTGTACGTCAACAGGCAATGGTCGGGGCCGAGTTCGCGCAAATGCCAATCGCGCGTGACCCACGCCGCCTCGGGCGGCTTGGCGGCGCGCTGAGACAGCACCTCCAGGCAGAACGCACGGCTGTAGCGCTTGCCGGAAGCACCGATCTCCCAGAAGTCGGGCGCGACGATGCGGCCGAAGTCCTCGGGCGTGGCCGCACGCGAGGCCGCATGGAAGCGGTCCTCCATGAAGCGCAATTCCGCCAGCAACCGCTGCAAAGGCTCCGGCGTGTCCAGTTCGGGTGACATGGGCCGCACCGGCGAAACTCAGGCCGCCGCGCCGAGGATCAGCTGCGTCTGCGTCACCACCGCACACAGCCGGCCTTCGGCATTCGTGACCGATGTCTGCCAGACGTGCGTGGTGCGCCCGCGGTGCAGCGCGACGCTCTCGCCGCGCACGCGGGTGCCCACCTTGGCGCCGGCGATGAACTTGGTACTCGAATCGGTCGTCGTCGTGCGCTGACCCGCGCCCAGGTTCACCACGGTGCCGACCGCGCCCAGCGTGTCGGCGAAGGCCATGTAGGCGCCGCCGTGCAGGATGCCGCCGCTGGTGCACAGGTCGGGGCGCACCGCCATCTCGGCAACGACGCGCGCCGGCGCGACCTCGAGCAGCCGCACGCCCATGAGGCCGGGAAACAGCGGTTCGAGCAGGGTTTGCAACTGGTCGGCGGTCATGCGGTCTCCTCGATGCGTGGATGCTGCGCAAACTCAGCAGCCCAGCCGCTCGGCCAGCGCCACGATGTCGCGCACATGCAGCGAGTTGTCCGGCTGCGGCGACACGTCCTTGGGCTGCCCGGCACCGAACTCCAGCGGGCGCTCGATGTAGCCGGTGGCCAAACCGCACACGCGTGCGGCCGCCAGGTCGTCGTGGTGCGCCGCGGCCAGCATGACCTCGCTGGGCGCCACGTCGAACACGGTGGCGACGCCGAGGTAGGTGCGCGGGTCGGGCTTGTAGGCCTTGAAGACCTCGGCCGAGAGGATGCAGTCCCAGGGCAGGCCGCCGCGCTTGGCCATCTCGGTCAAGAGGCCGAGGTTGCCGTTCGACAGCGTGCAGATGGTGTACCTGCGCTTGAGCCGGGTGAGGCCCTCGACCGCGTCGGGCCACGGCGGCAGCCGGTGCCAGGCGGTGTTGAGTTCGCGCTTCGCGTCGGCGTCCAGCCGGTCGGCGACGCCGAAGTCGCGCAGCACCGCGTCGAGGATGCCAAGGTGCAGTTCGTCGAGCAGCGTGAAGCCGCCCTCGCCGCTGGCCATGCGCGCCATGACGCTGCGCATGGCCGGCTGGTAGCCGGCGCGCCAGGCCAGGGCGAAGGCGCTGCCGTCCACGCCCGGCAGGGCGCGTTCCACCTCGGCGGCGATGCCACCGTGCCAGTCGACGACGGTGCCGAAGATGTCGAAGGCGATGACTTTGAGGGAAGCAGGATCGAAATCGGGGTCCATTGTCTCGCTACCTTTTTTGTAGCTGCTCGCGCCCGCTGGACGGGCGCTGCAGCCCGATTTGGCTTGAAAAAAGCGTCAGCGCGCGAGCTGGCTGGCCTCGCGTGCCAGCGCCTCGATGCGGCCCCAGTCCTTGGCGGCGATGGCCTCGGTGGGCACGATCCAGGAGCCGCCGACGCAGGCCACGTTGGCCAGCGACAGGAAGTCCAGCGCATTGCCCGCGTGCACGCCGCCGGTGGGGCAGAACTTCACGTCGCCGAAGGGCCCCTGCCAGGCCTTGAGCATGTTGATGCCGCCGGCCTGCACGGCGGGGAAGAACTTCAGCTCGGTGTAGCCGTCCTCCTGGGCCAGCATGATCTCGCTGCCCGTCGCCACGCCGGGCAGCAGGGGCAGGCCGAGGTCGTGGCAGGCCTTGCCCACCGAGCGCGTGTAGCCCGGGCTGACGCCAAAGCGCGCACCGGCCAGCGCCGAGGCCTGGGCATCGGCCGCACTGCGGATGGTGCCGGCACCGGCCACGGCGTCGGGCACTTCCTTGGCGATCGCCTCGATGCATTCCAGCGCCTCGCGCGTGCGCAGGGTCACCTCGAGCATGCGGATGCCGCCGGCCACCAGGGCACGCGCCAGCGGCACCGCGTCCTTCACGTCGTGCAGCACGATCACGGGGATCACGGGGGCATCGCGCATCACGTCCAGCGCGCTGAGGGATTCGGTCATGGGGAAGGCTCCAGAGAAATCAGGGTCGGCCGGCAGGATGCGGACGTGCGGCGCCGCGGGCTCAAGCAAGCACGATAAAGCATGCGCGCTGCGAGGGAAACCCGCGCAGGCTCACAACCAGGTGCAGGCGCCCTGCTCGGCCGCCAGGGCGTTGCGCCGCATGCCGGCGAAGAGTTCGCGGCCCAGGCCGTGGCCGTCCTCCGTGCGCTGGGCGTCCGACATCGTCGCCTGCGGCCGCGCCGCCCACTCCGCGTCGGAGACGAGCACGGCGAGCGTTCCGGCGACCGCATCGAGGCGGATCACATCGCCGTCGCGCACCTTCGCCAGCGGTCCGCCGGCAGCCGCCTCGGGCGAGACGTGGATGGCCGCCGGCACCTTGCCCGACGCGCCGCTCATGCGCCCGTCGGTCACCAGCGCCACCTTGAAGCCCTTGCCTTGCAGCACCGACAGCGGTGGCGTGAGCTTGTGCAGTTCCGGCATGCCGTTGGCCTGGGGGCCCTGCCAGCGCACCACGCAGACCACGTCGCGCTCCAGTTCGCCGGCCGCGAAGGCCTTCTGCAGTGCGCCCTGCGAGTCGAAGACACGCGCCGGCGCCTCGATCACATGGCGGTCGTCGGGCACCGACGACACCTTGATGACACTGCGCCCCAGGTTGCCCTGCAGGAGCTTCAGGCCGCCCGTCGGGCTGAAGGGCTTCGCGGCCGGTCGCGTGACGGTGTCGTTGTTCGACACGGCGCGCTGCCAGTGCAGTGCGCCGTCCGCGCCCAGCGACGGCACACCCGACCACTCGGCGATGCCGCCGGCGCGCACGGTGCCGACGTCGGCGTGCATCAGGCCGGCGCCGAGCAGTTCGCCGATGACGAAGCCTGGCCCGCCGGCGCTCTGGAATTCGTTCACGTCGGCGCTGCCGTTGGGGTACACGCGGGTGAGCAGCGGCACGACCTCCGACAGCTGCGAGAAGTCGTCCCAGTCGATCAGGATGCCCGCGGCGCGCGCCACGGCCACCCAGTGGATCAGGTGGTTGGTGGAGCCGCCGGTGGCCAGCAGCGCCGCCATCGCGTTCACGATGCAACGCTCGTCGACCATCTCGCCGATCGGCGGCACCGCGTAGGGCTGGCCCGAGGCCTTGCCCAGGACCGTGCGCACCGCCTCGCGCGTCAGCGTCTCGCGCATGGCGTCGCCGGGCTGGATGAACGCCGTGCCCGGCACGTGCAGGCCCATGGCCTCCAGCAGCATCTGGTTGCTGTTGGCCGTGCCGTAGAAGGTGCAGGTGCCCTCACCGTGGTAGGCGGCCATCTCGGCGTCGAGCAGGCCCTGCCGGCCGACGAGGCCCTGCGCGGCCTGTTCGCGCACCTTGGACTTGGCGCTGTTCGACAGGCCCGAGGGCATCGGCCCCGCGGGCACGAAAACCATCGGCAGGTGGCCGAAATGCAGCGCACCAATCAGCAGGCCCGGCACGATCTTGTCGCACACGCCGAGCATCAGCGCAGCGTCGAACATGTCGTGCGTGAGGGCCACGGCGGTGCCCATCGCGATCACGTCGCGGCTGAAGAGCGACAGCTCCATGCCGGGCGTGCCCTGCGTCACGCCGTCGCACATGGCGGGCACGCCGCCGGCGACCTGGGCCGTGGCGCCCAGGCGCCGCGCCTCGTGCTTGATGATGTCCGGGTAGCCCTGGAACGGCGCGTGCGCCGACAGCATGTCGTTGAAGGCCGTGACGATGCCGATGTTGGGCGCGCGCTCGGCCACGATGCGCAGCTTGTCGTTGGCGGGCGCGCCGGCCACGGCGTGCGCTACGTTGGCGCAGCCCATGCGGTCGGAGCCGCGGTCGCGCCGGCGCAGGGCCTGCAGGCGCTGGAGGTAGTCGGCGCGAAGGTCGCGGCTGCGCGCACGGATGCGCTCGGTGACGTCGAGCACGGTGGAATGGATCGGGGTCATGGCGGGGCAGAGGCGTGTGGGAGAAGGACAGGCGGTCAGCGCAGCGCGCCGGCGTCGTTCGGGCCATCATCATCGTCGGCAGCGGCACATCGGCCGCGGGAAACGATGGCATGAAGCATGCCAGCGTACGCGCCGATCGCCGATACCCTCTTGCGGCAGGACAACACCACCGGGGGGGCGTGGCGGGCCCGGCGACCGGCTCGCAGCGCGTCGGCCATGCGGTGCGATGGCCCATGCGAACGCCGCCGGTGAGGGGACTGCCAGCCCGTCGGGTCCGCGAACAACGAGCAATCAGCGGGTGCGCAGCCCGCCCGGGTCGAGCCAGTCGCGCACCCGTGCCACGGAATCCGGCAGCGGTGCCGTGGCCTGGAGCGTGAGCACCCCTGCCTCGCCCACGGGCGACTCGAGCGCCGCGAACTGGCTGTCGACCAGGCTGGCGGGAAAGATGTGCACCGCCTCGCGCGCCTGCACGCGCGACACGGCCTCGTCGCGCCCGATCTCCAGGAACACGACGCCCAGGCTGGGCACGGCAGCCCGGAGCCGGTCGCGGTAGCTGCGCTTCAGCGCGGAACAGGTCAGCACCGCGCCGCCGGGCCGCGCCGCCAGTTCCTCCCCCAGCCGCCCCAGCCAGCCGGCCCGATCCGCATCGGTCAGCGGCGTGCCGCTTTTCATCTTGCGGACGTTGGACTCGGGGTGGAAGTCATCTCCCTCGATCAAGGGCAGACCCAGATCGGCGGCCAGGGCCTGGCCCAGGCTGGACTTGCCGCAGCCGGACACGCCCATCACCACGAGCCAGAGGGGCGTGGGATTCGGTGGATGCATGCGTGCCTTTTCCTTGAATGGCGCTGTCGTCGCGAGAACATGGGGGCCGGATCCGAAGGACAGCGCAGACCTTCGGGCCACCGAGCGTAACTGCTGGGCGCGCACGCGGCACCGGGCCCCGGCCGAGGGGTCCGCGCACGCCGGGGTGGCCGCCGCCCGTGACCTGCAGGGCGGCCAAGGCCTGCCCCACGAAGCAGAACGCCCGGCCAGGGCCGGGCGTCAGGACGGAACACCGCCCGCAGGCGCCGAACGGCGGCTCAGTCGACCAGCTTGACCTCGACCCGGCGGGCCTCGGCGTTGTTGCCGCTGCCGGTGGTGACGGCGGGCTTCTCGAGCGCCACCTTGTCGGCCGGCACGCCCAGGCCCGTGAGCACGTCGCGCACGGTCTGCGCGCGTTGCTTGGCCAGTTCCTCGTTCTTCGCGGGATCGCCCGTGGTGTCGTGGAAGCCGGAGACCATCGCCTTGCGGCCGTTCTGCACGCCCTGGATCACCAGCGCGAGCGCCTCGGCCGCGCCGGGGGCGATGTCGGCGCTCCCGGTGGCGAAATAGAAGTTCACGACGCCCTCGCCGACCCGGATGCTGGCGCCGTCGGGGATGACGACGGCGACGGTCTCGGTGACCACCGCCACCGTGGGGGCCGGTGCAGTCGCGGCCGCGGGCGCCTTGGGCGCGTGCGACAGGCCGTACTTGTAGACGACGACGCCCAGCACGGTCATGACGACCAGGGCGATCAGGGCAAAAAGAAAACCGAGCGCAAAACGTTGTTGTTCGTCGTCATCCGCACGCGTGGACATCGGGTGGTCTCCCAGGGAAAGAGGTCGGTAAATAATCGGTTCGTGAACCATGACGCCGAAATTGTAGGCGGGGCCGCACTGGGCCCTCCCGGCCTGGACCCGCTGCCCACGCCGTTGCGCGATCCCAAGCCCCTGCTGGACCGGGTGATCCACGAATGGGGCGGCCACGAGGACCTGTGGCTGTTCGGCTACGGTTCGCTGATCTGGAAGCCCGAATTCGACTTCGTCGAGCGGCGCCCGGCCCGCGTGCACGGCTGGCACCGGGCGCTGAAGATGTGGAGCCGCGTCAACCGCGGCAGCGTGCAGAACCCCGGCCTGGTGTTCGGCCTGCTGACCGGCGGCAGTTGCCAGGGCATGGCCTTCCGCATCCCGGCTGCCGACGTGCTGGAAGTGCTGGGCCGGCTGTGGCTGCGCGAGATGCCCACGGGCGTCTACGACCCGCGCTGGCTGAGCTGTCTCACCCCCGGCGGCCCGGTGCGGGCCCTGGCCTTCACGCTGTCGCGCAAGAGCCCCAACTTCACGGGCACCCTGCCCGAGGCCCGCTACCGCGAGATCTTCGCCAGCGCCGTGGGCCGCTATGGCAGCTCGCTCGACTATGCGCGCCAGACCCTGCTGGAGCTCAAGCGCCACCACATCCACGACGCCGCCCTGGCACGCCTGCTGAGGCTGGCCGAGATCACGGCGTCGGCTGACGCGGCGGCGGCCGCAGCAGCCGCTACCCTGTCACCCACCGCGGCCGCAGACGGCCGCCCGCCCATCCGACCCTCCAACGAAGGAAGCTGACATGAACAAGCACACCTGGGCCGTCGCCGGCGCCGCCGTCCTCGCCTGCGCCGCCCTCTCGGGCTGCGGCAGCATGGGCATGGGCCGCGCCACCGCCACCGCCAACCTGATGCCCACCGGCGCCATCAACCCCAACCCGACGACCGGCAAGGTCACGTTCACCGCGCTCGACCACGGCGTACGCGTGGCGGGCGAAGTGCGCGGCCTGACGCCCGGCGAGCACGGCTTCCACATCCATGAGAAGGGCGACTGCGGCGACAACGGCAACGCCTCGGGCGGCCACTTCAACCCGACTGGCGGCACGCATGGCAAGTTCGGCGCCGCCGGCAGCCACGCGGGCGAACTGCCCAGCCTGGTGGCCGGTGCCGACGGCACGGCGCGCTTCAGCGTCGACGTGCATGCGATTTCCCTCACTGATGGCGCGGCCAACAACGTCGTCGGCCGCGCGCTGATCGTGCACCGCGACCGCGACGATTACACCAGCCAGCCGGCCGGCAACTCCGGCCCGCGCATCGCGTGCGCGGTCATCACCCGCTGAGCACAGCGCCTGGCGGGGCTGTCAGCTGCCCCTGCGCGCGTGCCACAGGGCCTCGGCGCGCGCCAGATCGCCCACGGTGTCGATGTCGGAAACGGTGCCGGCGTCGGCCGTCTCCACATCTGCTACCGAATTCATAGCGCGTTGCGCCCGCAGGACGGGCGCTGCGCCCTGATTTCCTTCCAAAGCCAGCAGCGCGTCGCGGCAGGCGGCGCCGAAGCCGACGGGATGCCCGCGCTGGCCCGCGAAGACCGGTTGCGCGGCCGTGACCCCAGGCTGCATCAGCGCATCGGCCACCCGCTGCAGCGTCGCCGGCTGCACCAGCGGCAGATCGGCCGGCAGCACCAGCCAGCCGGCCGCTGCCGCGGTCGCGCGCACGGCGGCCGCAATCGAGTCGCCCATGCCGGGATGGCCGGCATCTTCCACATGCCAGGCCAGGCCGCTGGCCCGCACCGCGGCCAGCGTATGCGCCATCACGGGCCGGTCGCCCAGCAGCGCCTGCAGCTTGTGCACGGTGCCACCCGAGGCGCGAAAGCGCTCGCCCCGACCCGAGGCCAGCACGAGGACGACGGGAAGGGCGGGCGTCATGTGAGGACGAAGTCCCGGGGCTGGGGCTGCGGCGGCCAGTCGGTGTCGCCCAGGCTCTCGCGCAGCGAGGTCTCGATGGTCCAGCAGATGGCGTCGAGTGCAAGGTCGTTGGGCGAGTCGCCGAAGGGCTCCTCGATCTCGTGGCCCAGCGCCTCCAGCGCGAAGAAGGTGTAGGCCACCAAGGTCACGATCACCGGCGTCATCGGCCCGATCGAATCCACCAGGCCGAAGGGCAGCAGCAGGCAGTACAGGTAGATGGTGCGATGGATGATGACGCTGTAGGTGAAGGGGATCGGCGTGCTCGCGAGCCGCTCGCAGCCGCCGACGGCGGCACCGATCTGGTCGAGCGGCCGCTCCAGCGCCGGCACGATGGCGGCGTCGATGCGGCCCTGCCGCCGCTGGTCGCGCAGCCACTCGCCGGCCATCTGCAGCAGCATCGCGGGCCGGTAGCGCGCGGCCATCACGCGTGCGGCCTCGGCCGGCGGCAGCAGGCGCGCCATATCGGCCGCCGGGTCGCTGCCGCGCAACTGGTGGCGCAGCGCATGCACCAGCGCCATGAGGCGCAGCGCCAGTACCCGCGCGTCGCCACCGCCCTCGACCAGGGTGAGCGCCTGCCGCACGGCCGCGCGGCACTCGATCAGCAGCGAGCCCCAGAGCATGCGGGCTTCCCACCAGCGGCTGTAGCTGGTGCTGTTGCGAAAGCCCAGGAAGATCGCGAGCGTGAGCCCGATCAGCGAGAAGGGCACGAAGGTCATCGGCACCTTCCAGCGCAGCACCTGGCCATGGACCAGCGTCACCGTGATCGCCAGCGCGAGCGTCACGGCCAGTTGCGGCAGGATCTGCGAAAGGATCGAGCCGCGCCAGACGAAGAGCAGGCGCAGCCAGTGCGGGCGGGGGCGGACGATCATGGGCGGCTCGGATGTTAAGCCGCAGGAGAACGCACAATCACCCGATGAGCGATCTGCAGAATTCCCTGGCCGCGCTTCGCAAGAGCTACGAGCGCGCCGAACTCGGCGAGAGCCACAGCGCCGCCGACCCGCTGGACCAATTCGAGCGCTGGCTCGGCGAGGCCGTCAGCGCCCAGGTGCCCGAACCCAATGCCATGACGCTGGCCACCGTCGGCAGCGACCTGCGGCCGTCGACGCGCATCGTCCTCATCAAGGGCTACGACGCGCGCGGCATCGTCTGGTACACCAACTACGACAGCCGCAAGGGCCAGGAGCTGGCAGGCAACCCCTTCGCGGCGCTGCAGTTCCACTGGGTCGAGCTCGAGCGCGTGGTGCGCATCGAAGGCCGCGTCGAAAAAGCCGGCGCCGACGAGAGCGACGCCTACTTCGCCAGCCGCCCGCTCGATTCGCGCATCGGCGCCTGGGCCAGCCCGCAGAGCCAGGTGATACCGGGGCGCGAGGCGCTGGTCAAGAACGCCGCCCTCTACGGCGCGAAGTTCCTGCTCGCGCCGCCACGTCCGCCGCACTGGGGTGGCTACCGCCTGGTGCCCGATCGCTGGGAGTTCTGGCAGGGCCGCAAGAGCCGGCTGCACGACCGGCTGCGCTACCGGCGCGAGGACGGCACGTGGCTCCGAGAACGCCTCGCACCGTGAGCGCCGGCAGGACGCTATCGATTTCGTAGCGCTCCGCGCCCGTCCGGCGGGCGCTGCAGGCACTTTTCGCTCGAGACTTCAGCCCGCCGCCAGCCGCGCCGCACCCGCCAGCGCGAGCGACACCGTGGCCAGCGCCAGCACCGTGGACACCACCACGCTCGCCGTGACCAGTTCCTCCGCCACCCGGTAGCGCTGCGCGAACATGAAGACGTTGGCGCCGATGGGCATCGACGCGGCCACGACCATCACCGCCAGCGGCAGCCCATGCACGCCCAGCAGCGTGCCGATGGCCAGCACGCCGAGCGGATGGGCGACGTTCTTGACCAGCGCCTGCACCGTCGCGCCGCGCAGGTGCAGGCCCACCGGCGTCTGGGCGAGCGTGATGCCCACCAGCACCAGCGCGATCGGGCTGAAGGCCTGGCCGAGCAGCGCCAGGGGCTTGTCGATCACCTCGGGGAGCGCCCAGCCGGTCTGGGCGAAGGCCAGGCCGGCGATCACCGGCAGCACGACCGGATGCAGGATGGCGTTGCGCAGCGCGCGCCCCACGGTGGCCGCGATGCGGCGGCGCCCGCTTCCGCCGGCCGCCTGCGCCTCGCGCGCAGTGGCCAGTTCCAGCACCACGGTGGCGCCGGTCAGCAGGATCAGAGAATGCAGTGACACCAGCGTCAACAGCACCACCATGCCGGGCGCGCCGTACGCGAGGCCGATCAGCGGGATGCCGATCATCACGGTGTTGCTGTAGGTGTTGGCCAGCGCCAGCACGGCCGCCTCGCGATTGAAGCCGCGAACGGCCAGCGTGGCCACATAGAGCAGGCCGGCCGTGATGAAGTAGGCCGCCACCGGCTTCAGGCTCAGCTGCTGCACCTGCACCGTGCTCATCGAGCGGAACAGCAGCGCTGGCGCCAGCAGCAGGAAGATCAGGTTCGACAGCTCGCGCACCGCTGCCCCGCCGATCCAGCCGCGCCGCCCCGCCACCCACCCGACGGCGATGAGCAGGACGACGGGCAGGAGCGCGGTGACGACGGGCGAATTCACGGCCGGGAGCATACCGGGCGGTAGCACGCCCGCCGCCAGAACCGGCCCCGGGGGCTCAGAACGTGACGCGCAGCCCCACCTTCACGCTGCGCCCCGGCAGCGGGGCCTTCGGGAACTCGGTGGTGGTGAGGATCGAGGTCGCGCTGTAGGCCAGTGCGTTGCTCAGGTTGTCGACCCGTGCGTACCAGAGCAGGTTGGCGCGCTCCCAGCGCATGCGGTAGCTCAGCGCGGCGTTCCACAGCGTGTAGCCCTCGGTCTCGCGCTGGCCCATGGCCGGCACGCGGTGCTGCGCGGCGTAGCGGTCGAAGCCCAGGCGGGCCGTCCATGGCCCGCTGGCCCACACCAGCGTGGCGCCCAGGCGCGCCGGCGAGATGCGCGGCAGCGGCTCGCCGGTGTCGGTGTTGGTCGCACGGACCACGTCGCCCCGCCATTCGAGGTCGAGCGTGCCGTTCGGCCCCCATTGGCTCAGGCCGTCGCTGCCGAAGAGGCGCAGGTTGCCGCTGGCCTCGGCGCCGGTGAAGCGCGCGCGCACGCCGCGGTACACGTACTCGGCCAGCAGGTCCTCCTGCAGGTTGCCCTCCTCGTCGACCGGGTTCACCTCGCCCTCGTCGTTGCGCAGGTTGCCGGTGGCTGTCAGCCCGATGTAGTTGCGAAAGCGCGTGGTGTAGACGTTCACGGCCGCGCGGTTCGGGCCGGACTTCCATTGCACGCCGATATCGGCGCCGTTGGACGACTCCTTCTTCAGGTTCGGGTCGCCCACTTCCCAGGCGGCCGTCGCCACGTGCGGGCCGTTGGCGAATAGCTCGTAGTCCTTGGGCGCGCGCTCGGTGTGGGCGAGGTTGGCCGTCAACTGCCACTGCGGCGCCAGGTTGACCAGTACGCCGAAGGCCGCGCTGTGCGGGTTGAAGCGCCGCTCGCCAATGGCGAAGCGGTCCACCGTCTGATCGTCCGGGTAGCCCAGCGAGCGCACGCGGACCTGCTCGGTGCGTGCCCCGAAGCTGAAGCGGCCCCAGGACATCGGCAGCTCCTCGTACAGGAACAGCGCGTTCGAGCGCGTGCGGCTGTGCGGCGCGAAAGCCTCCTCGCCATCGGCCGAGAAGCGGGTCGACTCGCTCTGCAGGCCGATCACGCCCTGCAGGCCGCCCAGCGCCGCGATGGGCTGGTGGCGCGCCTCGATGCGCAGGTCGTTGCCGGCATTCGCGAAAGTCGTGCCGGCCTCCGCACCTTCGTACTCGGTGTGGCGGTACTCGGTGCGGCTGGCCTTGACGTGCACACTGGTGAAGAAGCCACCGGGCTTGAACTCCCCTTCCACGGCGTAGCGGCGCGAGCGCATGCCGATGGTCACGTCGTCCTCGGCCACGGTGCCGTAGGTGCTGCGGTATTCGCTGACCGACGCGCCGATCCAGTTGCCGCCGCCGAGGAACACCGTGCCGCCGAAGGCGCCGCCATCGCTGCGCGACGCCGAGTTGCAGATGCGCCGCTGGTAGACCGGCGAGCCGGGCTTGGTGCACTCGAGCCAGGTCGGCACCGCGACGTCGTCGGCCTTGCGACTGAAGGCGTCCGCATGCAGCACGAAGCGGTCGTTGCCCCCCTCGACCACCACGCCGCCGTTCTTCTCCTTGCTGCCGCTGGCGTAGCCGATGTCGGCACGGCCGCCGACTTCGCCCTGGGCCGCCATGGGTTCGGTCGGGATGCGGTTGTCGATCACGTTGACCACGCCGCCGACGGCGCTGCCGCCGTACTGCAGCGCCGAGGGTCCGCGCAGCACCTCGATGCGCTCGGTGACGAGCGAGTCCATCGGCACCGCGTGGTCGTAGCTCAGCGCGGAGGCGTCGGGCGCGGCACCGCCGTTGTTGAGGATGCGGATGCGGTCGCCGTCCTGCCCGCGGATCACGGGGCGGCTGGCGTTGGGGCCGAAGTAGGTGCTGCTCACGCCGGGCAGGCCCTGGAGCGTTTCACCCAGGGTGGATTGCGAACGAAATAGCAGTGAATCGCCCGCCAGTGCTGCGGTAGGCGCTATCGAATCCGTAGCGCCGAGCGGATTGCCGGTGACCGTGACGGTGCTGAGCATCGGCGCCGCGCCGTCGGTGGCGGGGGCCGCGGCGGACGCGGCTGGCGATGCGGTGGACGTGTCCGCCTGCGCATGCGCGAGGACGGAGAAGGCGAGAAGCGTGGCCGCGCCGATGGCGTGGCGGGGGAATTGGGGGTGCATGGAAAGCCCGTTGAATCCAGGGGTGCGCCGCGCGGGCTCCGAAGGAGCACCGCGCGGTCGCGAAAAGGGAGGTGCCACGCAGCGCCGACGGCCCGTGCAGGACGGGCGCCGGACGTGCAGGGGCAGGGATTCAGCGGGCGGCGGGCGGGCCGCGCGCGTCGAAGAGCAGGACCCAGCGCGCCAGCGCCTCGCCCTGCATGAAGTCGAAGACGGCGGTCGGCAGCACCACCGGCAGCACCAGCAAGGCCACCGACGGCAGCGCGCTACCGTGCGCGAGCTGGTCGTACAGGCGGCACTGCAGGTCGCCGTCGTCGTGGCCGCCGAAGAGGGCCAGCAGGCCGTGCAGCGCCCCGCCGTGGGCGTGGCCATGCGTTGCGGCGGCCGGGTCCGCGGCGACCGTACCGGTTGCGAGCACCGCGGCGTGCGGCATCCCCGGCAGGTGGACCGTGCGGTGCAGCAGTCCCAGCGTCGACGCCAGGCACAGCGCCACCACCAGCAGCCACGCCAGCGGCCGCAGCGCCGCGGGGCGGCGCAGGGCTTGCAGCGGGGTGGTGTGCGGCACGGTCGTCAAGGCAGCGTCTGTCCCGTCAGTCCTTCTTCACCCGCGCGGCGAAGGTCTTCTGGAACTTCTCGACCTTCGGGCCGACCACGAAGGCGCAGTAGCCCTGGTCCGGGTGCTTGAGGAAGTAATCCTGGTGGTACGCCTCGGCCGGCCAGTAGTTGGACAGCGGCGCCACCTCGGTCACGATGGGCGCGCCGCGGTAGACCTGGTTGGCGGCCAACTCGGCGATCACCTCGCGCGCCGTTGCCTGCTGCGCGTCGGTGGTGGTGTAGATGCCGCTGCGGTACTGCGTGCCGACGTCGTTGCCCTGCCGGTTCAGGGTGGTCGGGTCGTGCACGACGAAGAAGATCTCGAGGATCTCGCGCAGCGAGATGCGCGCGGGGTCGAACTGCAGCCTCACCACCTCGTTGTGGCCCGTCTGGCCGGTGCACACCTGCTCGTAGCTGGGGTTGCGAACCTGGCCGTTGCTGTAGCCGGACTCGACGTCCACGATACCGTCCACGCGGTCGAAGACCGCCTCGGTGCACCAGAAGCAGCCACCGCCGAGGACGATGGTTTCGGGGGAGGACGGGGGAGTCGAAGATGCGGACATGGCGTGAAGGCTCCAGCTGCGGCTCCCCAGACGGAGCGCATGCAAAGACGCAAGGGCGGTATTGTGGCCGGTTGACGCTCGCGTGGTCGCTGACTACATTACTAACCCGTCAGTCAGTAATTGCCGATGTCCCCTTCCCGCTTCCTCGACAAAGCCCTGTGCCCCGTGCGCGCCAAGCGCGAACGGCGCAAGGAGGCGCGTCCGGGGGAGTTGCTCGAGGCGGCGCTTGACCTGTTCGTGGAAAAAGGCTTCGCGGCCACACGCTCGGAAGAGGTGGCGACGCGGGCGGGGGTTTCCAAGGGCACGCTGTTCCTGTACTTCCCGAGCAAGGAAGAGCTGTTCAAGGCCGTGGTCACCGAAAACCTCTCAGGCCGCTTCGCCGAGTGGAACCGCGAGTACGAGGAGTTCGCCGGCAGCACCCCGGACATGCTGCGCTACTGCATGCACAGCTGGTGGGAGCGCGTCGGTTCGACCAAGACCGCGGGCATCACCAAGCTCATGATCACCGAGGGCGGCAACTTCCCGGAACTGGCGGCTTTCTACCAGCGCGAAGTGGTGCGCCCGGCCCACGAACTGGTGCGGCGCGTCCTGCAGCGCGGCATCGACCGCGGCGAATTCGCTCCACTCGACCTGGACCACGCCCTCTACGCAGTCGTGGCGCCCATGATGTTCCTGATGCTGGCCCGGCACTCGGTACTGGCCTGTGTCGACGACGCGGCGGCGCTGGACCCGCAGCGCTACCTCGCCACACAGGCCGAGGTCGTGCTGCAGGGCCTGTGCACCCCCGCCGGCCGCCGTTCGGCGGCAGCGACGGCCGAGGCGCCCTGGCGCCCTGCACCGCCCGCCGCGCCGCCACCCGCCTCCTAGAATCGAAAGTTTGTCGTCCGACCGACCGTCCTTTTGACGCCCATTCGCCTGGAGCCCCGCATGACCGCCCCCCTGAACACCGATCCGCTTCGCTACAACATGATCGAGCAGCAGATCCGTCCCTGGAACGTGCTCGAACTGGACATCCTGGAGCAGCTGTCCATCGTGCGCCGCGAGGACTACGTGCCCGCCGCGCATCGCTCGATGGCCTTCTTCGACCTGGAGCTGCCCTTCGAGAACGCGAAGGAACCCGGCCAGTGCATGCTTTCGCCCAAGGTCGAGGCGCGCATGCTGCAGGACCTGCACGTGAAGAAGACCGACACCGTGCTCGAAATCGGCACCGGCTCGGGCTACATGGCCGCGCTGCTGGCCTACCGCGCCGCCAAGGTGCTGAGCCTGGAGATCGACGACACCATCGCCGCGCGTGCCGCCGAAACGCTGCGCCGCAACGGCGTGCACAACGCCGAGGTGCGCTGCGCCGACGGGTCCAAGCCGCTGCCCAGCGGCCCGACCTTCGACGTGATCGTGCTCAGCGGCTCGGTCGCCAAGGTGCCGCAGAACCTGCTGGGCTCGCTCAACATCGGCGGCCGCCTGATCGCGATCGTGGGCGAGGAGCCGATGATGCGCGCCCACATCGTGACCCGCGTGAGCGAAGGCAAGTGGGAGACGGCGCAGCCCTGGGACATGGTGGTCCCGCGCCTGCTGAACTTCCCCGAGCCGACCCGCTTCAGCTTCTGAACCGAGCCACCATGATCGACCAGGTCCCCCCCGCCGCTCTGGCGCAATGGTTCGCGCAGGACCCGTCTGCGCCCGCCGTGCTGGTCGACGTGCGCGAGCCGTGGGAGCGCGAGACCGCCAGCGTGACGCCCGAGGGCTTCACGCTGGTCGCCATCCCGATGAACGAGATCCCGGCGCGCATCGCCGAACTCGACCCGGCCCAGCGCATCGCCTGCCTGTGCCACCACGGCGCGCGCAGCCAGCGGGTGGCCATGTTCCTCGAACACCAGGGCTTCGAGCAGGTGGCCAACGTGTCGGGCGGCATCGACGCCTGGTCGGCCACGCACGACCCGGCGGTGCCGCGGTACTGAGCTTGTCTTTTCCCTGACCGAAGGACCTCCATGCGCCGGCTGCGGCTTTCCCTTCTCGCGGCCGCCGGCGGCGTTGCCCTCGCGGCCACCCTGCCGTCCCATGGCCAGAGCCTGGTCACGCTGTACGAATCGGCGCGCGCCTTCGACGCCACCTACCAGGGCGCGCGCGCGCAGTACGAGGCGACCAACGCCCGCGCCGCGCAGGCCAAGGCGGGCCTGCTGCCGCAGGTGGGCCTGCAGGCCTCGGCGTCACGCACCGATGCCAGCATCCGCACCGACCAGGGCACCGGACCGCGCGACTTCAGCACCCAGCAGGTGGGCGTGCAGGCCACGCAGCCGATCTACCGGCCGGCCAACTGGGCCACCTACGAGCAGGGCAAGCGCCAGTACGACATCGCGAACGCGCAACTCGCCCTGGCCGAGCAGGACCTGATCGTGCGCGTGAGCCAGGCGTATTTCGACGTGCTGGGCAGCCAGGACAGCCTCGCGCTGGTCCGCGCGCAGAAGGCCGCTGTCGCCGAGCAGCGCGCCGCCGCGCAGCGCAACTTCGACGTCGGCAACGCCACCATCACCGACACGCGCGAGGCGCAGGCGCGCTACGACCTCGTCACCGCGCAGGAAATCGCAGCCGAGAACGACCTGCAGGTCAAACGCATTGCCCTCGACCAGCTCGTGGGGCGCAGTGGCACCACGCCCTGGGCGCTGGCCGCGCCCGTGCGCCTGCCGGTGCCCGCGCCGGCCAGCGCCGATGCCTGGGTCGCACAGGCCGAGGACGGCCACCCCGCCATCGCGCAGGCCCGGCTCGCGCTCGACGTGGCCGGCCTGGAGATCGACAAGGCCAAGGCCGGCCACAAGCCGGTGGTCGACGCGACGCTGAGCTACGGCGTGCAGAACAACCCCGAGGGCGTGATCGACTCCACCCTGCGCACGCGCGTGAAGCAGTCGTACATCGGCGTGCAGATGACGCTGCCGCTCTTCGCCGGCTTCGCGGTGGAAAACCGCATCCGCGAGACCGTCGCGCTCGAAGACCAGGCCCGCGCGCAGCTCGACGCCACCCGTCGCAGCGTGACGCAGGCCACGCGCGCCGCCTACCTCGGCCTCGTGGCCGGCGCCAACCAGGTCAAGGCGCTGGAATCGGCCGAGGCCAGCAGCCAGAGCGCGCTCGACGCCAACCGCCTGGGCTATCAGGTGGGCGTGCGCATCAACATCGACGTGCTCAACGCGCAGAGCCAGCTCTTCCAGACCAAGCGCGACCTGGCGCTGGCGCGCTACAACGTGCTGCTGGGCAACTTGAAGCTGCGCCAGGCCGCCGGCTCGCTGCGGCCCGAGGACCTGCAGCCGATCGAGGCCACGCTGGCCGCGGCGGCGAGCGCGGGCACGCAGCCCTCGGCGGCGACCGAAAGCCCTGTGCCTGTGCCTCCGGCACGCTGAAAACCCGAAAGCGCAATCGGCCGCCAGCGCCCGCCCAGTGGGCGCTACGCTCAAATTCGTCACATTCGTTACGATCTGGCGGCTGGCGCGGCGAGCGCGCTGCGCCGACCGGGCATCCAGCGCACCGTAGCCAGTAGCGCCGCAAGGACGATCAGCGCGCCGCCTGTCCACGCGGCGGGCCCGACCGGCTCACCCAGCACCGCCACCGCGAAGAGCGCACCGAAGGCCGGCTCGCTGCCCATGAGCAGCGCCACGCGCGTGGGCGTGCTGCGCTGCAGCCCTGCGTTCTGGGCAAAGAAGGCGAAGAGCGTGCAGGCGCCCACCAGCCAGGCGAGGCAGCCCCAGAACAGCGGCTCGCCCGCCAGGGACGGCAGCGCGGGCCACGGCCCCTGCAGCGTGGCGAGCACCGCGCAACCCACGGCCACCACGCCCGACTGCACCGCGGTGACCGCCAGCGCCGGCGCCACCGGTGCCGCCCCGCCCGGTGCCAGCACGCGCCGTGTGCAGCACACCATCAGCGCCCGCAGCAGCGCGGCGCCGAGCACCAGGGCATCGCCCAGGCCGAATCCGCCCGCGGCGTCGCCCGCCAGCAGCGCAGCGCCGAGCAGCGAGAGCCCGACGGCGGCCCATTCGCGCCCGGCAGGCCGGCGGCGCAGCAGCGCCCACTCCACCAGCGGCGTGAACACCACGCACAGGCTGATGAGGAAGGCCGCGCGCGCCGCCTGCGTGTGCAGCACGCCGTAGCTCTCGCACAGGAAGATCGCGAGCAGCAGGACGCCCAGCCCGCCGACCTGCCAACGCAGCGCGGCCGGCACGCCGCGCAGTCCGCGCAGCGCCGGCAACAGCAGCACGAAAGTGAGGCCGAAGCGCAGGGCGAGCAGGCCCAGCACGGGGTAGAAGGCCAGCGCGGTCTTCATGACGCCGTAGCTGGTGCCCCAGACGGCGGCGACGGCCAGCAGCAGCGCGTCGGACAGCCACAGCAGGCGGCGGGCAGGAGGGAAGGGAGCCATGCCGCGACTGTCTACCCGTGCGCTCGATTCGATAATCCAGCCGCCGCGCAATCCAGCTGTGCGCCGGAATCAACAATGACGGACCCTGACCTGCTTCCGCTCCTGCCCGACCTGGCCACCTTCGCGCGCGTGGTGGAGGCCGGCAATTTCTCGGTGGCCGCGCGCCAGCTGGGCACGGCACCGTCGACCGTGAGCCGCACCGTGCAGCGGCTCGAAGCCGCGCTGGCCACGCGCCTGCTCGAGCGCACGACCCGACGCGTGCGCGTGACCGAAGCCGGTGCGCAGGTGGCGCGCCACGCGCGCGAAATGCTCGGTGCCGCCGCCGATGCCCTCGATGCTGCGGGCGAAACCCGCCGCGAGCCACAGGGACTGGTGGCGCTCAGCGCGCCGACCGAGTTCGCGCAGGCCGTGGTGCATCCGCTGGTGCCGTCCTTCCTCGCCGCCTGGCCGCAGGTGCAACTGCGCCTGGTGGCCAGCGACCTGTCGCTGGACCCGGTGGCGGACGGCCTGGACCTGGTGCTGCGCCTCACCGACCGCCCACCGCCGCACCTGGCCGGCCGGCCCATCGGCAGCGCAATCTGGCGTCTGTGCGCGTCGCCGGCCTACCTGCGGGCGCACGGTGTGCCGCAGTCGCCCGACGAACTCGCGGCACACGATGGCCTCACGCTGGGCGAAACGCCACAGGACCGGCGCTGGCGCCTGCGCCGGGCGGCCGACGGCACCCGCACCACCATCGAAGTGCGGGGCCGCTACAGCGTCAACCATGCGGTCGCGCGGCTCGACGCCGCCTTGCAGGGGCTGGGGATCGCCACGCTGCCCGACTTCATCGCCGCCGGCGCGTTGCGCAGCGGCGCGCTCGTGCCGGTGCTGCCGGGCTGGACGCACGACGACCACGCCTACGCGGGCACGGTCTGGCTGCTTTATCCGCCGAACCGCTTCCTGCCGCCGAAGGTGCGGGTGCTGGTCGACCACCTGGCGGCACACCTCGGCGACGCACCCCCGGAGACGCCCGCGTTGTCATGAGCCGGTCACGGCGCCGAGCGCCAATCGCGCGGTCCTGCGCGCGGTGCGCAGGCCTGACCGACACCAGACGATGACCAACACGAAAAGAGCGCGACGTATGACGAGGGGCCTGATCGCCATGGCCGGTGCCAGCCTGCTGCTGGCGGCCTGCGGGGGCGGAGGAGGAGGCGGCGGCTGGCCGGTCCTCGGCACCGGCGGCACAACGCCGGGCACCGGCACCGGTTCCGGCGGCAGCACCCCCGGCACCGGCACGGGCGGTGGCAGCACCCCCACGACGCCCACCCGCGTCAGCGGCACTTTCCTGGACGCAGCCGTCGAAGGGCTGGACTATGTCGCCGGCAACGCGGCCGTGGCGCAGACCGATGCGCAGGGCCGCTTCGAATGCCTGCCCGGCGACATGGTGCGCTTTCGCGCCGGCGCGCTGGAGCTGGGCTCGGCGCCGTGCGGCACCGTGGTGACGCCGCTCACGCTGGCCGGCACCACGGCCTCCGCCGAAGGCCTGCAAACCGATGCGGTGGTCAACCGCCTGCTCGCGCTGCAGAGCCTGGACGACGACGGCGACCCGTCCAATGGCATCCGCCTCACGTCCGAGGTCAAGGCGCAGTTGAAGGCCGGCACGCTCGATTTCTCGGCTTCGGCCACCGACTTCAACACCGCGCTGCAGGCCGTGCTCACCGCCCTGCCCGCGCCCTGGTCGGGCCGCACGGTGGACGACAGCCGCCGCCTGCTGGCCCGCGAGCACTTCGAGAACACGCTCGCCGCCACGCTCGGCACGCCGATCAGCACCAGCGCCAGCCAGACCAATGCGCTGGGCAGCATCGCGGCCAGCGTGACCCGCTACCAGCTGCAGGCCGACGCGAGCTACTACGTGCCCTACGAGGGCAGCCAGGCGGCGGTGAAGGCGGACTTTCCGCTGGGCTTCCTGCCCGCCTACGGCTCGGGCATGGGCTTCAAGGGGAAGGCCGACGACGGCACGCTGGAGTTCTACGCCATCACCGACCGCGGCCCCAACGGCGACGGACCCACCGTGCCGGTGCCCGGCGACAGCAGCGGCGCGACCAGCGTCAGCAAGGTGTTCCCGGCGCCCTCCTTCGCGCCGAGCTTCGGCCTGGTGCGCATCGGCAAGAACGGCGCGGTGCTGACGTCGAGCACGGCGCTGCGCGTGAACGCGCAGACGAAGGTCACCGGCCTGCCGCCCCAGGCCGGCGCCGTGGGCTCGACGGGCGAGATTCCGCTGACCGATACCTACGTCTACGACGCCGCGAAGTCGGGCTTCGACGCCAACGGCCTGGACCCGGAATCGATGGTCTACGACAAGGCGCGCAACGCGCTGTGGACCAGCGACGAGTACGGCCCCTTCGTGGCCCGCATCAACATCGCCACCGGCGTGATCGAGAAGAAGTACGCGCCGGGCAACGGGCTGCCTGCCATCTTCGCCAAGCGCCGCCTCAACCGCGGCATGGAAGGCCTGACGCTGGACGTGGCCACCGGCCGGCTGCACGGCTTCCTGCAGAGCCCCATCGACCCGAAGGACAGCGCCGGGAAGTCGATCAAGGCCAAGCCGCCGGGTGGCAGCAACACCGACGTGCGCCACATCGCGAAGTTCGTGCGCTGGGTGGAGTTCGACCCGTCCACGGAGACCGCGAAGTCCTACGCCTACCCCATCGACGGCTCGGCCTACGACAACGACCGCACCGGCAACGCCAAGCTGGGCGACGTGGTGAGCCTGGGCAACGGCCGCTTCATCGTCATCGAGCAGGGCGCGCGCAAGAGCGACGGCAAGGTGATGAACAAGCTGATGCTGGTCGAGCTGCCCGCCACGGCCACCGACATCGCCGCGATGGACGAGAACCTCGAGATCAGCAGCATCACGCAGGCCGCGTCCAACGGCGTCAGCTACGCCGGCGTGGTCACGATGCGCAAGACCGAACTGCTCGACCTCAACGCCCTGGGCTGGCTGGCCGAGAAGGCCGAGGGCCTGGCCCTCGTGGACGAGCACACGCTCGCGTTGGTGAACGACGATGACTTCGGCCTCGCGACGAAGCTCTACGACGCCGACGGCAAGACCGTGGCCGGCAGCATTGAGGATTGCACCGTCGACGCGACCGGCACGATCGTGAGCGGCTGCCCGACGGGCGTGGTGAAGGCGCGCATCACGCGCGGCAGCGACCTGGAGCGGCCCACGCGTGTGTGGCTGATCCGGCTGGAGCGTGCGCTGTCGGACCTGCGGCTGCCGAACTGAGCGCCGAGCCGCGGGCTGCGCGCTAGTCCAGCCGCGGCTCGCTGCGTTCGCTGGACGGCGCCTGCGGTGCGACCACGGCCGCCGGCTCGAACACCGGTTCGGCCGGCTCGGCGGCTGGTGCCGGCGGCGGCGCCTCGGGCACCTGCCGCGCCAGCGCCAGCAGCGCCGCCACCGTGCGCTCGGCGGCACCGCGGTGGCTGGCGGCGAAGACCTGGGCCGCCTGCGCCATGCCCGCACTGCGCTGCTTGTCGGCCACCAGGGCCAGCGCATGCACCACGGCCTGCATCAAGTCGTCCACCCGCAGGGCCGCGCCGCCCTGGATGGCCAGTTCTGCCGCCTCGGCGAAGTTGAAGGTCGAGGGACCGAGGATCACCGGGCAGCCGCAGGCCGCGGCCTCGATCAGGTTCTGCCCACCCAGCGGTTCGAAGCTGCCGCCCAGCAGCGCGACGTCCGCCAGGCCGTAGTACAGCGCCATCTCGCCCAGCGAGTCGCCGAGCCAGATCTCGTTCTCGCGCGGGGTGCCATCGGCGGTGCTGCGACGCGCGCAGGCGAAGCCCATCGATTCGATGAGCCCGGCCACCTCGTCGAAGCGCTGCGGATGGCGCGGCACGATCATCCATTGCACGTCGGAGGCCCGCAGTTTTGCTATGCCTTTGGTAGCACCCCGCGCAGGCTCCACGGGCGCGGAGACCCAGAAATGCCTGAGGACTTCGAGCAGCTGGCGTTCTTCGCCGTCGCGCGAGCTGGCGAACACGATCACCGGCTTGGGCAGGTGGGCGCGCAGCGCATCGGCATGCGCGAGCTGGCGCGGATCGGGCGCCGCGTCGAACTTCAGGTTGCCGTACACGCCGGCCACCTTGGCGCCCAGCGACACCAGGCGGTGTGCGTCGGCCTCGCTCTGCGCCCACACGGCGGCCAGCGACGAATACGCCGGCCGTGACAGCCAGGCCAGGCGCTCGGCGGAGGCCAGCGACTTCTCGTTGAGCCGCGCGTTTGCCAGCGCGAGCGGGATGCCGCGCTCGGCACAGGCCGCCGTGAGTTCGGGCCAGACTTCGGTTTCCATCAGCACGCCGATGCGCGGGCGGAAGCGGTCGAGGAAGCGCGCGACGGCCTCGGGCGTGTCCCAGGGCTGCCAGACCTGCACGTCGCCTTCCTCGAGCAGCTTGGCACCCTCCTCGCGGCCGGTGGCCGTGCCGTGGGTCAGCAGGATCGGCACGCCGGGCAGTTGGCGGCGCAGCTCGGCGATCAGGATGCCGGCCGCACGCGTCTCGCCCAGCGAGACGGCATGCACCCAGCACCAATCGGAACCGGCAAAGGCCGTGTCGTAGTGCCCGAAGCGTTCCTCCACGGCCACCGCGTAGCCGGGCTCGGACACGGCGCGCTTGCGCAGCTTGCGGCGCAGCAGCGGCTGCGCGAGGCGGGTGACGAGGCCGTAGAGGCGAAGCGAGAGCGAACGACGCACGTGGGTCAGTGGGCTGCTCCGCCGAACACGGCGTCGGGTTTCACGGACTTGAGGAGCTTGGTCATCACATCCTCGATGCGGTGCAGCGCGTCCTGCGTCTGTCCCTCGAAGCGCAGCACCAGCACCGGCGTGGTGTTGGAGGCGCGGATGAGGCCGAAGCCGTCGGGCCAGTCGACGCGCACGCCGTCGATGGTCGAGACCTTGGCGGGGGCGTCGAACTTCGCGGTCTTGACCAGTTGCTCGACCAGACGGTGCGGCTCGCCCTCCTCGCACTTGACGTTGATCTCGGGCGTGGAGAAGCTGGTCGGCAGCGCGTTGAGCACGGCACTGGCGTTGGGGCTGGCCGACAGGATCTCGAGCAGCCGGCAGCCGGCGTAGGTGCCGTCGTCGAAGCCGAACCAGCGCTCCTTGAAGAAGATGTGGCCGCTCATCTCGCCGCCCAGCGGGGAGTCGACCTCCTTCATCTTCGCCTTGATGAGCGAGTGACCGGTCTTGTAGATCATGGGCACGCCACCCGCGGCCTCGATGGCCGGCGCCAGGCGCTGCGAGCACTTCACGTCGTACACGATGGTGCCGCCCGGCACGCGCGAGAGCACATCCTTGGCGAACAGCATCATCTGGCGGTCGGGGTAGATGTTCTGGCCGTCCTTGGTGACGATGCCCAGGCGGTCGCCGTCGCCGTCGAAGGCCAAGCCCAGTTCGGCATCGCCGCTCTGCAAGGCCTTGATGAGGTCGGCCAGGTTCTCGGGCTTGCTCGGGTCGGGGTGGTGGTTGGGGAAGTTGCCGTCGACCTCGCTGTAGAGCTCGGTCACTTCGCAGCCGATGGCGCGGAAGATCGCGGGTGCCGAGGCGCCGGCGATGCCGTTGCCCGAGTCGACCACGATCTTGAGCGGGCGCTGCAGCTTGATGTCGCCCACGATGCGTTCGACGTACGCCGACAGCACGTCGACCTTGCGCACACTGCCGCCATCGGCGAGCGTGGCGCTGCCGTCTTCCATGACCTTGCGCAGAGCCTGGATCTCGTCGCCGTAGATGGCGCGGCCGGCCAGCACCATCTTGAAGCCGTTGTAGTCCTTGGGGTTGTGGCTGCCCGTGACCTGAATGCCGCTGGTGGCCAGCGTGCTGGCCGCGAAGTACAGCATGGGCGTGGTGACGGCGCCGATGTCGATCACCTCGACGCCGGTGGCCACGAGGCCGCGGATCAGGGCGTCGGCCAGCGCAGGGCCCGACAGCCGGCCGTCGCGGCCCAC
>JAFEEH010000244.1 GCA_018241185.1 Pseudomonadota bacterium
CGGACATCGACATCCAGGCGCTCAAGGACAGCATCAACATCCTGGCCAAGCTGGAGATCAGGCAGGAAGCCAACCGGATCACGATCACGGCCAAGGAGGAGGTGCTGATCAACGGGGGCGCCAGCTACACGCGGTGGAATGCTACTGGGATCGTGAGCGGCACAAACGGCTTGTGGCGGGAGCACGCAGCGAGCCATTCACTGGTGGGACCGGACGGCAGGCCCATTCGATTGGAGCGGTTGCCGGAAGCCTCGTTGCACCTCCAACGGACCGACGGCGAAGCGAGCTACCCGGCATCCATCTGACCCATACGCAGCAGTAACTGCGGTGCATTGTCCCAATGATCATCAGCCCCCCATTTCTTCCTACCAAGCTCCACGGCTCATCCGATGAGCAGTGGGTCGCCGCAGCCATGCCGGATGCTGCGCCCCGCACCGGGAATTCCAGGACGCCCGAGGGCTTCTATCCAGTGGGATTCAATCTGGCATGGCACAACGGCGTTCATATCGATGCAAGCAAGCTGCCAGCCGCAAGCGGAGGCGCCATGCCGCCCGTGCGCGCCGTGGCGGATGGTGAAGTGATCTTCGTATCGCCACCTACGCAGCCTGCAAATTTCAACGACAACAAGGAGCCACTGAACTACAACCCGTTCGAGGCTTCGGACAGCGCGCCAGCCACGTTGACCGATGTGGGCTGTGTCGTCATCAGACACACCACCGAGATTGGCGCCAGCGGCGGCCAGCCCACGCCTCTCGTCTACTACAGCCTGTACATGCATTTGTCGGATGTTGGCAAGGTTGCCGCCCCCAGTCCGGATGCGGGCAAGCGACCGTGGAAGGCCGGCGATGCCATTTGGCGCAAGGACGAGATAGGAACCCCGGGCCAGATTTACGGCGCAGCGGGGCAGATCCACTTCGAGATCTGCATGGACGAGGCGAACCTCTCCCGCCTGTTGGGCCGCGCCCCGTCTTGGACTGAACCGGGGCAATTGCCAGCGCCGCCTGCCGATGGCCGCACCGATGCGGTTTTCGGCGCCATCTGCTTCTATGTACCGGCCAGCACGCCCGCCGCCAACACCGAGCCGACCGTGCATACACGTCAGCCTAGCGCAATGTCCGTGGGCCAGGCGCTCTGGGTGCGCATGGCCTACAGGCAGGGCGGCTGTCGTTGGGACAGCTTCGATGCGCAAGGCAAGTTCGTCGGCGGCTTCGACGATGCCACACCGGACATCGAACACGCCCTCTACGACCTGGCCAAGAAGCGCCACAACGCGCTGTCTGCTGTCGATCAGGCCAAGAGCAGTCCCAGCGGCTGGTATGAACTGCTGCGCTTCGGCCGCAACCTGGGCCGCGGGGGCGCAGCCGCCGACAAGGATCCACTGCCGTCCGACGCTGCACACTGGCGCCGCATCACTGGCCCCAGCGGCCAACCAATGTGGGCCGACCTCAATGCCAAGGACGTCCGCCGGTTCAGCGATGCGGACTTTCCACCCGTGATGGGCTGGAACTGCATCAACGACGATTCTTCGCCAAAAGACCAGCGCTGCGACTCGGACAACTTCAAGCGGCTGATCCGCGACCCGGACCCTGCGAAGGCTGACCGTATGCAGCCCGAGGCCTTGATGCAACGGATGGGCGATGCGGCGGTGCAAGCCAGAATGCAGACGCTCTTCGTCGAATTCCCATGCGAATGGGACAAGGGCACCGTCACCGACCGGTACGGCTTCGTGCAGCAATTGCCGGCCTTCCAGAAGGCCCCCAACGCGTGGCCCCGGATCAAGGCCCATCTGGAGGCGATTTGCTTCGACGGATTGCCGCAGGAATTCAAGAATGCCCGCTGGCATGCGCATCCGCACAAGTTCATCACGCAACTACGCCAGTGCGGCTGGCTCAGCGAGAAGGAATTCGTCCAGCTGCTGCCGAGCCATGCGGTGAGAACGGGTACCTGGAAGGATGCACAGGGGGCCAAGCATGCTGGAGTATTTTGGGAAAAGGTGACCGGGCCAGGGCCGCGACCGCCTCAAGAAACAAGAGTGCGCGATCTCATTGCCAACCACCGCATTCCGCTCAACCGCGCCTTGCGAAAATGGGGCATCAACACGCCGCTACGGCAAGCCTCTTTCTTCGGCAACGCCGTGCAGGAGTCATCGTGGCTATCGAGTTTTGAGGAGGGCAACGGCAGCGCAGCCTGGTATGCCCCTTGGTACGGGCGCGGATTTCTGCAGCTCACGCATGCGGACAACTACATCAAGTACTGGCGCTATCGGGGGCGCACAGTGCCGCAGGCTTTGGAACAAGCTCTGCAAAAGGCATCTGCAGGCAGGAGCAATGCGGCTTTGCAGGATGCGAATTTCCCGGCGTTGACACAGCAGATGAAGGACTGGCGATATGCGGTGGAAGGAGATCCCAACAGCGCTGACCCGGACAGTCGCGTGGCTCCTTCGGACAGTGCAGCGTTCTACGCTGCCATGCTGATGATGAACAGTCATGCAGACAAGCCGCATGTACTGCAGAGGCAGGCGGTCGCCACTGTCGACAACAAGGGAAAAGGCATGGGCAACAAGATCTACTACCGCAGCCCCGCCTTCTGGGAGGCCGCTGCGTGTGTCAATCTGCCGTCGGCCATCTCCAGAACGTATTCTCCTTCGCTTAACGGCTTCGACTCGCGTTGCTCGGCCTATGGCGTGGCATTGGCTGTGCTGACGGAGACGAAGTTTCCCGACGCGCATAGCAATGCAACTGTTGAGTATCCAGAGGGATATTCGCCAAGGAGAACGAAGTGAAAAACGTGAGGGCGTTTGGACTACTCCTTTTTGTCGGGCTCGTGAGCGCCGGCTTTGTTGAGGCGGGAATGCAGCACGAATCGACAGCTTCGGCGACGGCAGTGACCCATCGGGTGCAGGCTAATTTGGGGCCGGGTTGCCATGTTTCTGTCACAGTACCCGTCAGCGAAGTCCCGGGACTGTGGGGCAACGCAGAAGAAGGCTGGGGAGGAATGGGTGTCAGACCTGTGCCGAAGCAATGGCATTCGAGCATTAGCTCTTTGGGATTTTCTCTGTCCTGCCGCGACAAAGACGATCCCAAAAATCCACTGCCGTCTGGAATCTACGACCAAGGCTCGAAGACCTGGATCAAAGATGTGCCCACTTTGCGCAGAGAGCTTGCCAAGTCTTCGGACTACAGTGACCCAAAGTTTCTCGCACAGACTGTGGCCACGATTCGAACCTACGATATCAAGACACCCAACGCACAGGGGTGGGCTGATACTGGCGATGATTTGACGGGCGAAGATGAAAAACGCAGAAGAACAATGAGCTTCTGCGTTTACCACGCAAATAAAGCTCTGTGTGGCCTAGGCAACGTCGCCTACCTGCACGATGGCCGCAAGGGTGACCTCACCTCTGAGGCGCTGAAGATCATCCGCAGCATCGAGTTTCTGGATTAACCGGTATTCCAGGCTCCATGGCCGGCCGACACGGGGCGGCCTCGCCGCCGAGGGCGTGCACTTCTCTTCAGATACCCCGTACTGCGGCTCCGCTGCATTGTTGAGCGCCAGCTGTTCTCGCGGCGCGGCTGTGCACGAAGCGACCCTAGACCATAAGCGTTAGGCCATCTTGTGAATTGGCCCGCCGGGGCCCGCTTCCTAGACTCCGGCGACGATGTCTGAGAGGCGCACACGTTCATGGCGTCGATGGTCCACGCTCACGGACTGCAGACAGAGCGTGGGGGTCGAATGGAACGGTTGACGAACACACAGGGCGGGCCTTTTTGGCGCGCGCGCTTCACGCAGCTCATGTGGGCAGGGGCTGCGGCATCCCTGCTCGTGGTCGCGCTGTCTGCCCATGCGCAGCCCGCGCCGGACGCCGAGGCCGCCGCCAGCAAGCAGGAGCAGGCCCGGCTGGCCGACACCGACACGCTGCTCGCCCTCACCAACGACGGCGCCATCCTCTATTCGCAGGACAAGGTCAAGCTCAGCGGCTACCAGTACTGCAGCCAGGCGGTGGCGCTGGCCGAGGCCGGCGAATTCCGTCAGAGCGTGCGCGCCGCGAGCAAGGCGCTGCACCTGGCCAACACCACGCGCGACCCCAACCTGCTGGCCATGGCCAACCGCGACCTGGCCATCGTCTACAGCTATTCGGGCCAGCTCGAGAAGGCCGAGCAGTTCGCGCGCGAGGCGCTCAAGCACCCGGTGCGCGATCCCAAGCTGGTGGTCGGTCCGGCCAACAAGGTGCTGGGCGACGTGGCGGCGCGGCGTGGCGACTACGCCGGCGCGGTGCGCAGCTATGACGACGCACTGGCCGGCAGTTCCGATCGCTATGCACCGCTGGTGCGCGCGTCGATGGCCAATGCGCTGATCGAATCCGGAAACACGGGCCGTGCGCGGCAGCTGCTCGACGCGATGGGCACGCCACGCGAGGCGCCGCTCGCCGCGCAGCTGGAGCGAACGCGCGCCAACCTGCTGTTGGCCGAGAAGAAGCCGGACGAGGCCAAGGCGCTGTACACCGCGCTCACCACCCGGCAGATGGGCACCGACACCGAGTACTACCGTCTCTGGGCCTGGGACGGGGTGGCCCGCAGCGACCTCGCGCTGGGCCAGAAGCAGGCAGCGGCCGACGCGCTGGGCCGCGCCATCGGCAGCGTCGACCAGGTGCGCTCGCGCTTTCGCAGCGAGGAATTCAAGATGGGCCTGTTCTCCGACCTGCAGTCGGTGTTCGAGCGGGCGGTCGGTTTGTACAGCGACGTGGGCGACGCGCAGCGCGCGTTCGAGATCAGCGAGCGCAGCCGCTCGCGCGCGCTGCTCGACGCGGTGCGAGGCCGTGCCAGGGTGAGCGAGCAGGCGGCCGCCACCATCGACCTGGCGACCTTGCAGCGCTCGCTCAAGGCCGACGAGCGGGTGGTGGAATTCCATTCGCTCCCCGAGCGTCTGCAGGTGTGGGTCATCGGGCCCGACAGCATCAAGTCGCAGAGCATCGCGGTGAAGCGCGATGAGCTCACCGACCTGGTCGACACCTTCCGCAACTCGATCGTGCGCGGACGCCGCACGGCTGTGGGCAATGCCGACAAGCTGGGCGCCGCGCTGCTCGGCCCGCTGGGCCTCACGCCGGGCCAGCGCCTGGTGATCGTGCCGCACGGGCCGCTGCACTACCTGCCCTTCCAGGCGCTGCGGCTGGACGGCCGCTATGTGATCGAGACGCACCCCGTGGCGGTGTCGCCGTCGATGAGCATCGCCGTGCAACTGGCGCAGCGCTCGCCACGCATCGAGCCGACGCTGACGGCCTTCGGCAACCCGCGCATCGAGGACAAGTACGACCTGCCCGGCTCCGAAGCCGAGGTGAAACAGCTCGCGCGCCTGTTCCCGCGCAACAGCGTCTACATGGGTGCGGCCGCCACCAAGACGCAGTTCCGCGAGGTGGCCTCGCGCGCGCCGCTGATGCACGTCGCCGCGCACGCCGAGGCCGACCAGGTCGACCCGCTCTATTCGCGCATCCTGCTGGCCAACGAGGGCGGGCGGCAGAACTTCCTCGAGGCGCACGAGATCCTCGAGTTGCCGATGCAGGGCACTGCGCTGGTCACGCTGTCGGCCTGCGAGTCGGGCCTGGGCCGCATTGCCACGGGCGACGAGGTGCTGGGCTTCACGCGCTCTTTCCTGTCGGCAGGCAGCTCCAGCCTCATCGCGTCGCTGTGGCCCGTGTCGGACGACGCCACCGAGGTGCTCATGAGCACGCTGTACGGCGAGCTCGCCAAGGGGCGCGACCTGCAGCGCGCCATGCAGGCCGGCCAGCTGGCCGTGCTGAAGGACCCCAAGATGTCGCATCCGTTCTTCTGGGCGCCGTTCAACCTGATCGGCAACTGGCGCCTCACCGTCGGGAGCGGGGCATGAGCGGCGCTCGCATCGCGCTGCGTCGCCGCGCGCCTGTCTGGGTCGCCGCCGCCCTGGGCGCGGCCGCCTCTTGCGGTGCGCTGGCCCAGGCGCCTTCGCAGTCGCTGCCCGGCACCACCACCCTGCTGCCGACGGGCGACCCGTGCGCGGCCTGCGCCGCACCGGTCAGCCCGGCGGCCGCCACGCCGCAGGGCCCTGCGCCGTCGTCGGCCGCCTTCCGCCTGAACGACCTGCGGCTCAACGGCGCGCAGGCGCTGAGTGCCGACGACCTGCGCAGCGTCACCACGCCCTACATCGGCCGCGACGTCACGCTGGCCGACCTGGAGGCGCTGGCGCGCGACATCACGGCCCGGTACCGCGAACGCGGCTACTTCCTCGCCCAGGCCATCGTGCCGGTGCAGACCGTGCAGGACGGCGTGGTCGAGATCAGCATCGTCGAAGGCCGCATCGGCAAGGTGGACGTGACGGTCGCGCCGGAGGCACCGATCGCCGAGGCGCGGGTGCGCAGCTTCCTCGCGCCGCTGGCGGTCGGCCAGGCCGTGAGCGGCCCGGCCTACGAGCGGGCCATGCTGCTGCTGTCCGACCAGCCGGGCCTGCGCGTGGGTTCTTCGTTGCAGGAGGGCACGCAGACCGGCACCACCGACCTGGCGGTGGAGGTCAATGCCGGCCAACGCTGGAACTTCACCGCCGAGGCCGACAACCACGGCACCAAGGAGTCGGGCCGCTACCGCATCGGCGGCACGGTGCGCTGGAACAGCCCCTTCGGCATCGGCGACAACCTGGACGTGCGCGCGATGGTGTCGAACAGCAACGCGCTGCAGTTCGGTCGCGTCTCGTACGAGGCACCCATCGGCACCGACGGCCTGCGCGTGGGCGTCGGCCTCTCGCGCGTCAACTACGAACTCGGCGGCGAGTTCGAGGAACTGGGCGCGCAGGGCAAGGCCGACGTGGTCGACGTGTCGCTCAACTACCCGCTGATCCGGCAGCGCCAGCACAACCTCTTCCTGCGCCTGTCGGCCGACAGCAAGCGCCTGACCGACGACTTCACGGCGGTGAACTTCTCGGCCCGCAAGCGGGTGAACGGCCTGGGCCTGGGCTGGACCTGGGAGCGCCGCGACGACCTGTTCGGTGGCGGCTACTGGGCCAGCGCCGGCACGTTCTACCGCGGCAAGCTGTCGCTGCGCGACGCGGACAGTTTCCAGTCGGACCAGGGCCTGGGCGGGCACCGCACCGAAGGCAGCTTCTCCAAGACGACCTTCCAGGTCTCGCGCCTGCAGGCGGTGCTGCCGCAGCATTCGCTGTACCTCTCGCTGGGCGGCCAGTGGGCCAGCAAGAACCTCGATGCGTCGGAGAAGCTGTCGCTGGGCGGTGCGCGCGCGGTGCGTGCCTACCCGTCGAGCGAGGCGCTCGTGGACCAGGGCCTGATCGCCACGGTGGAATGGCGCTGGTCGTACAACGCCGAGTTCACGCCCTTCGTGTTCTACGACGCGGCGCGCGGCAAGACCGTCAAGGAGCCGTCGATCTACGACATCGGCTCGCCCTGGCGCAGCCTGCGCGGCGGCGGGGTCGGCCTGTCGTGGGTGCGGCCGGGCAACTTCGCCATCAACGCCACGCTGGCCTGGCGCGCGGGCACCGAGCCGGCGCGCACCGATGGCGGCAAGCGTGGTGCACGCCTGTACGTCCAGGCCCAGAAGAGTTTCTGAGCATGGCCCGCAATTTCAAGAGAAAAATGGCTGTAGCGCCCGTCCCGCTTGCGTCGGCAGCTATTGAATTCATAGCAATAGGGGCGTCCGGGCACGGACGTCCAGGGGCATCGACATGAGCTCACGCCTTTCTTCCCGCGCCGCGCGGCGGCCATGGCGGATGCGCCCGCTGGCGCTGTCCCTGGCCTGCATCGGCGCCGCCGCGCCTCCGGCGTGGGCACAGATCAACCCGGGCTCGATCGCCGGCTTTCCTGCGGTCGGGACCGTGGCGGCAGGGACCATCTCCGGCTGGGGGATCAACGGCACGGCGATGAACATCAACCAGGCCAGCTGGCGCGCCGTCATCAACTGGAACGGCTTCTCGCTCGCCGGCGGCAACAGCATCGCCTTCAACCAGGCGATGGGCGCGGGCAGCGTCACGCTCAACCGCGTCACCACGGTCGGCAACCCGTCGCAGATCTTCGGCACCATCACCGCACCGGGGCATGTGTTCATCATCAATCCGGCCGGCGTGCTCTTCGGTGCGGGTTCGCAGGTCAATGTCGGCGGGCTGGTCGCCTCGACGCTGGATGTCGACAACGACGCCGTCGCCGGCGGCGACCGCGTCAACACGCCGCTTTCCGGCGGCGGCGCGCTCACCTTCACGCGCACCGACGGGATCGCGGGCACGATTGCCGTGGACAAGGGCGCCAGCATCACCACCACCCCCGGCGGCACCGTCGCGCTGATGGGTCAGGCGGTGAGCAACGCCGGCCAGATCAACGTCGCCCAGGGCAGCGTCGGCCTGCTGTCGGGCCTGAGTGCGACGCTCGACTACGCGGGCGACGGCCTCACGACCTTCAAGGTCAGCAACACGACCGGCAATGTCGCGGCCAAGGCGCTGGTGACCAACCTCGGCCAGATCACCGCCGACGGCGGGCGCGTCAACATCGCGGCGGTGTCGACCGATCCGGGCGCGCTGGTGGTCAATCAGCAGGGCGTGATCCAGGCGCGCTCGCTGGAGTCGCGCAACGGCCAGATCGTCCTCGGCGGCGGCGGCAGCAACGAGGTGCTGGTGTCGGGCACGCTGGACGCCAGCGGCACCGCGGCCAAGGTCGGCGGCGGTTCGGTGCAGCTCACCGGCGGTGCAGTGCGCATCGACGGCGCGACCATCGACGCGAGCGGCACCGAGGGCGGGACCATCGTCGGCCTGGCGGGTGGCGTGATGATGTCGCCAGCCAACAGCCTGAAAGCCGACGGCAGCACCGGCAAGGGCGGGATCATCGCCGTCGTCGGCTTGACCAGCGGCCATGCGGACGGCAGCTTCTCTGCGAGCGGCGCGACCGACGGCGGCTCGGTGCTCTTCGGCGGCAATTCGATCGAAGTCGGCCAGGGCACGAACGTGCGCGCTGCCGGCGGCTCCGGTCCCAACGGCAGGTGGGTGGTGCAGAGCACCAACGACCTGAGCGTCACCGGCGAGGACATCGCCTACCAGCCGGCGGGCTACGTCGGCGGCGACGCCACCTCGCGCGTCGCCGACGCTGCGGTCGGCCGGGCCCTGAGCCAGGGCACCGACGTCACGCTCACCAGCAAGGCCGCCATCATTCCCGGCGAGCCGACGTCGACCGGCGGCACGGGTGTTTCGTTCGCCGAGGGCGCGCAGGTCATCAAGACGGGTGGCCGCGCCACGACCCTGCAGGTCGATTCGCGCACCAGCATCGCCATGGGCAGCGGCTCGGCGATCCGTTCCGAAAACGGGGCGCTGAACGTCAACTTCAACGCCGATGCGCAGGGCGATCCCCTGCCCGAGCAGCAGGCGATCCAGGACATCGGCGGCGGCGCGGCGACGGACCTGCGCGGCGGGGTGATCGCCCTGCAGGGCGCCACCATCGAGTCGGGGGGCGGCGACATCCGTTTCTATGGCCAGAGCGACGCCACGGGCGGTCGTGCGCTGGGGGCCTTCAACGCACCGGGCGTGCTGGTGCAGGACAGCCGGGTCGCGACCTGCGCGGCGGGCAGCGATTGCAGCGGCGTCGGCGGCGAGATCAGCCTGCGCGGCGAAGGCGGGACGACGCGCTTCGGGGACTCGAACGTGTTCAGCGGCATGGGCGTCTCCATCGTCGGCAGCACGGTCGAGACCGGCACGGGCGCGCTGCGCGTCGACGGGCGCGGCGGCATGGGCTCGGCGGGCCTGTCCATCCTGGCGGCCGAAGGGGGGCCGACGGTGCTGCGATCGTCCACCGGCGACATCGCGCTGACCGGCAGTTCGCGTTCCTGGCTGGCGAGCGACCCGGCCGTGCTGGTGGCCAGCAACCCGACCGGCACCGGCAGCGCCCGCGGGGCCGGGACCGGTGTGTCGGCGCTGGGCGCCACGGTCGCCACCGGCGGCAACGTGGCGATCAGCGGGACCGGCGGCGACCTGTCGCGCATCGCCGGCGAGGCGGCGCTCGTGACCGCCCTGGCGAACGCCGGGGAGAACTTCGCCGCCGGCAACGGCGTCGTGCTCAGCGCCACCGACGTCTCGGCCGGCCGTGGACGCACGCTGGAGGTGAGCGGCACGGCGGGCAGCCGCGGCTACACCTTCGCGCTCGACGGCGGCGGCAACGGCGTTGCCACCCCGACCACGAACGACGCATTCGGCATCGGTGTCGGTGCCACGCCCGGCAAGTCGCTGAGTGCCGAAGGCGGGACCGTGCGCCTGACGGGCAACAACAGCGATGTGGCGATCTACCGCGCGACGGCCGACGAACTGGTGGGTCCCGACGGTCCCAGCCGCGCGATCAGCACGGCCAGCAGCACCGGCGCCGGCGGCACCATCGACATCCGAGGCCGCAACATCGTGGTGGACGGCCTCGACGGCGCCACCGCGCGGCTGGACAGCAGCGGCGTGGGCCAGGGCGGCACGGTGAGCCTGCGGGCGAGTGCGCAGGAGGGCAACCCCAACAGTGGCATCCTGGTGCTCGGCGCGAACGCCCTGCTGGAGGCCAACGGCGTGGGCAGCGGCAACGGCGGGCGGGTCGACGTGATCGGCGACACCAGCCTGCTCGCGTACGGCACCATCCGTGCACGCGGCGGCGCCGCGGGCGGCAACGGCGGCGCGGTGGAAACCTCCGCCCCCACCTTCGAGCTGGCGGGCATCCGCGTCGACGCCTCGGCGCCAGCAGGCCAGGCCGGCAGCTGGCTCGTCGATCCCTACGACGTCACCATCGTCAGCGGCGGCGCGACGGGCAGCCTCACCGGCAACCCCTTCGTGCCGCTGGCCGACGCCACCATCCAGGACAGCGACATCAACGCCGCGCTCAACGGTGGCACCAACGTCACGATCACGACCGGCACCGGTGGCAATCCGCTGGCCGGCGACATCTTCTTCGACGATGCGCAGATCAACTACACCGGCGCTGGCGAGCGCACCTTCAGGCTCGATGCCAACCGCAGCATCCGCTCGAACACCGGCACCACCATCGCCTCGTCGGGCAGCGGCGGGCCGCTCAACGTCGTGTTCAATGCCGACGTCAACAACGGAGGCACCGCCACGGGCGGCGGCCAGATCAGCTACAGCGGCAGCATCTACACCAACGGCGGCGACGTCACCATGGCCGCAGCCTGGGCCAATTCGGCCAATGTCGCGAGCGTGGGCATCGACGGTGCGGTGATCGACACGCGCGGCGGCAACCAGGTCGGCGGCACAGGCTACACCGGGGGCAGCGACGCGCTGGCCGGCGGCAACGTCAGCATCACCGGCCGCAGCAACGTGGCCAACGCCTCCCTGGGCATCGACGGCGTGGTCATCGACGGTACGCGCATCGTCACTGGCAGCGGCAACATCGACATCCTGGGCACCGCGGTGAACGGCAGCGGCGTCGTCATCCGCGCCGACCAGGGCGTGGGCGGCCTCTTCAGCACCACCGGCAACATCGGAGTGACGGGCGTGGGCGGCTACTCGGCCAGCAGCGCCTACTCGCCGGGCTATGGCGTGGTCATCGGCGCGCCGCCCTTCAACGCGGCCGGCCAGCCGCGCATCGCCAGCGTGGACGGCAACATCACGATCAGCGGCCTGCGGCAGGCGGGCGAGGGCACGGGCTTCGGCTCGGGGCCGGGCGCAGGCGTGCGCGTGGGTGGCAATGCGCAGGTCACGACCACGGGCCGCGGCGACATCGAGATCACGGGCGAGATGCAGGGCCGCGGCGCGGGCGTGGAGTTCGCGCCGACCTTCAGCGACACCTTCGGCACGCAGCAGGGCGGCATTGTCTCGGGCGGGCGCAACGTGGTCCTGCGCGCCGCCAACGACGGCAGCGCCGATGCGCTGGCGCTCGGCGTCGGCAGCCAGGCCAGCGCCGGTGCGGTGATGAACCTGCGCCCCGGTGGCTTGAACCTGGCCGGCCCGCCCGATGCCTACGTGGCCACCCCGGTGGACCGTACGGCCAATGCCATCACCGTGGGCGGCACGGCAGCCACGGGCTTCGCCGTGTCGGCGGACGAACTCGCCCGCATCGCGGCACCGACGCTGGTGTTCGGCAGCGACGCCCACGCGGCCGACATCACGGTGGTGGGCGCGCTCAGCACCGCTTCGGCCCTCACGCTGCAGAACGGGGGCGGCGGCAACATCGTGCTGAACGCTCCCGTCACTGCGCCCACGCTGGGGCTGGTCTCGGCGGGCAACATCACGCAGACGGCGACGGCGCCGATCACCGCCGGCACCCTGCTGGCGTCCTCCAGCGGCGGCAGCGTGCTGCTCGACCAGGCAGCCAACAACGTGAGCGCCGCCACCTTGGGCGGCAGCGCGGCCGGCGCCTTCCGCTACCAGGACGTCGATGCGCTGCGCATCGGCAACGTTTCCGTGCTCGGCTACGACGCCGCGGGCAACCTGCCGCAGGTGGTGGCGACAGGCTCCATGGCGGCCGACACGGTGTACGTGCGCACCCTGTCGGGCGACCTGACGCTGGCCACCAACGTGAGCAGCACCTCCGGCACCGACCTGGTGGCGGCGTCGCGCTTCCAGAACGCGGGCGCCTTCGGCATCGCCGGCGCGCCGTGGCGCGTGTGGGCCGACACGTGGGTCGGCGAAACGCGCGGTGGCCTCGCCGGATCGGGCATCACGCCCAACCTGTACCACTGCGCCTACCTGGGGCTGTGCACGGTGAGCATCTCGCCGGCGGACAACCACTTCATCTACGCACAGCAGCCGGTCGCCACAGTCGTCATCAACGATGCGAACCGCTTCTACGGCGCACCCAACCCGCTGTTCACCTACAGCATCACCGGGCTGATCCTGGGCGACCGCGGGCTCGGCTTCGCGGGCGCCCTGAGCACGACCGCCAACGCCTTCAGCCCGCCCGGCTTCTATCCGATCTCGGGCAGCTTCACTTCGGCCGAGGGCTACCTCGTCAACGTCGTGCCCGGCAACCTGCGGGTGAGCCTGCCGCCCAGCCTGCCGCTGCCCGACGTGCTGCGCGAGGTGCCCAACACCTACACCTTCGACCGCAACATCGGTGCGCCACCGATCTGCTTCGCCACCGGGCCACTGGGCGGCGACCGTGCGCAGCAGGGCGACGACCTGCTGGCGCGCGAATGGTCGCGGGTGCGTTCGCGGCCCAACCTCACCAGCTGCATCGACACCGAGCGCAAGAACGGCTGCGCCGACTTCTGACGCGCCCTGCCCCGGTCGATGCGCTCACGCGCGGCCGGCGTCCTGCGGATCGGCGGCCTGCCGCATGAAGCGCAGATGGCGTGCGACGTCCTTGAGCGCCAGCACGCGCGGTGCGGCCGCCATCGCCTCACGACGACACGATGCCCACACCGACGGCGGCAACTGCCACGCCGCGTGGAGCCCTTCGAGCGAGGCCGGTGCCACGCGAAAGCTGCCCGGTGCCCATCGACGCAGGAAAGCCAGGATCGCTTCGCAGCCCGCGCCGACAAGCACCGCCTTGCCCAGGGCGATCGCTTCGCCCACGATGCCCGACATCTGCTCGTCGTGCAGTCCGGGGTCGTACAGCGCAAGCAGGACGTCGATGTCGTTCAGCGCATCGAAATACGCGGCGTTGCCGGTGCCCAGGGCGTGGATGTGCAGCCCCGGCGGCCGGCCGTGCAGGACCAGGGCGCGCGCTGCATGGTGGGTCGGCATTGCGAGATGGAGTTCGATGTGCGGCGGCAGGCCGGTCGCGACGGCCTGGGAGACCACGGTGAAGCCCTTGCGTGCGAGCGGTTCGCCCATGAAGCCGAAGCGGGTGCGGATGCCGGACGCCGGCGCAGCGGCGCGCGACGTCCGCAGCGCGTCGAGCCGGGTGCGGAACGCGTCCGCGAGCGGCGCAAGCAGCGTCGGCGTCGCCAGGCAAAGGCCGCCCGCGCGGACCCGGTCCGTCTCGCTGTAGATGCGCCAGCGCGCCAGGCCGGCGGCCGTGCGCAGGGACTGACACGTCAACTCCTCGAGCCACACGCGGGCCGACGCGTCGGCGGCCCAGAAGCGCGGCGGCATGAGCACGCCCACCTGCACGCGCAGCGCCGGCATCCCGAGGCCGACATGCGCCAGCGCTGCCAGGTGCAAGGGGTAGGCGGTCGGCATCCACACCCCGTCGAAGGACGCCAGGTCCATGCGGTCCAGGTCCTGCACGCACAGGGCCAGGCATTCGCGCCATTCGGCCTCGGCGGCCGCGCGTGGCGCGCCTGCGGTGCCGAAGCGCGCATAGCCGTGCAGGCGCAGGTGGGGCCGCCAGCGGCAGCCCGTCGCACCCAGCGACGCGGGGTCGAAACCTGCGTGCGTGGCGACGCTGAGCTCGATGCCGCCGTGCTCGCGCACGTGCAGGTCCAGTTCGCGCACGGTCGAGGCGTTGTGCCCGTAGGGCGACGACAGGCCGGGGTCCAGGAGCAGCAGCCTCAACCGGCCCGCCCGAGCGAGCGTGGCAAGTCGCCACGGTAGTCCTGCGTGCCCTGGTGCACCATGCGCGATTGCGCATCCACGAACACGCGTCCGCCGACCTGCTGCCAGCGGCGGCAGAAGGCGTAGTCCTCGCTCAGGTAGCGCCCGTTCCCGGGTTCCGCCAAGGTGTCGAAGAAGCGCCAGTGGGGCAGATGCGCGTTGGCGTGCTCTCCGGGGTCGGGCGTGTAGCGCAGTTCCGGCATGGCGGCGGCCAGGCGCTCGAACACCGTGCGTGCGATGAGCATGAAGCCGGTGGGCGCATCGAGCACCTCGATGAAACCGTCGGCGTCCGCCTGCTGCACGCCGGGCAGCGGGTTGAAGGGAAAGCGCGCGTGGCGCGCCGCGAAGTCCTCGCGCGTGCTGCCGGCCGGCAGCGCCTGCGACAGGCCGTCGGCGGGCCAGCCGTCGGTCTTGTGCGGGTAGACGCCGGCCACCACGTCCCGTCCGGCCAGCAGCAATCGCAGTGCGGCCTCGGGCTCGAAACCGATGTCGGCGTCGATCCAGAACAGATGGGTCCAGCGCGGGTCGGCCATGAACTCGGCGACCAGGCGGTTGCGTGCGCGGGTGACCAGGCTGTCGCCGTCCAGAAAGCGCGTCTGCATCGTGAAGCCCTGTGTCCACGCGAGGTTCACCAGCCCCAGCAGGCTGCGCGCGTACAGCGAACTGAGCGTGCCGCTGTGGCTCGGCGTGGCGACGAAGGGGCGGATGGCGTTCAGCGCGGCGGGGTCGAGCATTGCAGCTTCGTGGATTGGCGGATTTCAAGAAAAAAGTGGCTGTAACGCCCGCCCTGCCTGCGTGCGTAGCTCTCATTTCGATAGCGAATCGCGCAGGAAGCGGCGTTCACGCGGCCACCCCTTGCCGGGCCGAGAGCAGTGCGCGCAGCTTGGCCGGCGCGACGGGCTTGGTCAAAAGCAGCACGCCGGCGTGGCGCAGGCGCTGCAGCATGTCGGGGCCGGTGGCGCCCGAGACCACGACCGCCAGCGCCCCGGGCTGCAGGCGGCGTGCGGCGTCGATCACCGCCATGCCGTCCTCCTCGCCCGCGAGCTGCAGGTCGCACAGCACGGCATCGAAGTGTGCGCCGGGCGCACCCAGGCGCGCGACGGCGTCGCGTCCGGTGGCGGCGCAGTCGGCCTGGCAGTCCCACTGCCGCAGCAGGGCGGCGGTGGCTTCGAGCACTGCGCGGTCGTCGTCGACCACCAGGCAGCGCAGGCCGGCCAGCGCGGCGGCCGGCGGCGGCACCACCGGCACAGGGCGGGGCACCTCGGACCGTGCCGCCGGCAACTGGATCGAGAAGGTGCTTCCCTGCGCCAGCGCCGAGCGCAGCGCGATGCGTGTGTCGAGCAGCGCCGCGATGCGCGCGCAGATGGCCAGGCCCAGGCCGAAGCCGTGCCGCCGGTCGCGCTCGGTGTTCGCCACCTGGTAGAACTCCTCGAAGATGCGCGCATGGTGGATGGGCGCGATGCCTACGCCGTTGTCGCGCACCTCGATGCGCACGCCATCGCCGCGGCGCCGCGCGACGACCAGCACCGTGCCGTCCAGCGGCGCATGGCGGATCGCGTTGCCCACCAGGTTGCCCAGCACGCGCTGGAGCATCGCGGCATCGCTGCGCACCGCCAGGCCGCGGCCCCGCCACACCACGCGCACGCGCGCTTCGGCGGCCTGCGCGGCATGCTGCGCCGTCATCGCATCGAACAGGGCCGACAGGCGCAGGTCCTCCATCTCGGGTGCGAGCACCTGTGCATCCAGCCGCGAGATTTCCAGCAGGTCGTCCAGCAGCACGCCCATGAAGGCCGCGCTCTCCTGCAACCGCAGCAGCGCGGGGCGCTGCGCGTCGGTGGCGGTGGGCAGAAGGCCGTCGATGAACAGGCCCATGGCATGCAGCGGCTGGCGCAGGTCGTGGCTGGCGGCGGCCAGGAAGCGCGCGCGCGACAGCGCGGACTGCTCGGCCTCGGCCATGCGCATCAGGGCCACCGAGGTGGCCTCGCGCACGCGCTCCTCGCTCAGCTGGCGGTGCTGCTGCAGGCGCTCGGCCAGGCGGTTGACGTCGCCGGCCAGGGTGGCGAACTCATGGTGCGGCGCGCGCCCGTCGCGGCCCGGGCGCATGGGCCGGCCGACGACGTCGCAGCGGGCATCGAACTGCCCGGCCTGCAGCGCCGCCACCGTGCGAGACACCCGGCGCAGCGGGCGCGAGATGTTGCGCGCCATGTGCCGCACCGCGACCCACGCCGCCAGCAGGGCGAGCAGCGCCAGCCCGACGCCGGTCATGAGCGAGCGCGTGCGCTCCTGCGTGTAGGCGGTGGTGTCGCGGAAGGCCTGCACCAGGCCGATCGGTGCGTCGCCCGCAGCGGTCGTGCCGGCGGGCGCGAAGGCGGCCGCGCGCGAGGCCTCGCGCAGCGTGACGGGCGCCGAGAAGGTGCGCAGCGCGCCGCCGGTGGCCGGGTTGGCGCCGGCGGCGACGAAGATGCCGGCGCTGTTGCTGATTTCCACGCGCGTGGCCTGGCCGCTGCGCAGCGCCGCATTGGCCACGTTCTGCAGTGCAGGCAGGTCGCCGGCGAACAGACTCAGGTCGGACATCGCGGCCACCTGCCGCGCGATGGCCTGGCCTTCGGCGGTGAACATCGCTTCCAGGGTGTTGAGCCGGCTGTGCGTGAACCAGGCCGTGAGTGCGAGCGCGAGTGCGGCGCAGGGCAGCACGCCCAGACGCACCAGGTCGCGCTGCAGGCTGCCGCGCACCAGCAGCGGGTGCGGCTGGCCCGCCAGCGGCATGGGCGCACTGGCCAGGTCGGCGGGCTCCAGGGGGCGCGTGGCCCCGGCCGGCGGCGCGGGCGCTTCGCTCATCGTGGGGCGGCGACGCGCTGGGCCAGGTCCTGTTCGGTCGGCAGCCGCAGATTCAGGCCGCGGGCGACGGTGGCATTCACGCGCACGCTGGCGGGCGTGGCGCTCTCGACCACGGGCGCCGCGGTGTTGCCGCCGGCGAGGCGCCCCCCCATCACGCGGGCCTGGCGTGCGAGCTGCGCCGGCGTCGACACGGCAGCGGCCAGCCCGCCCGAGCGCACCATGCCTTCGTTGGTGCCGAACACCGGCAGGCCGGCGCCCGCACCTGCGCGCAGCACGGCCAGCGTCGCGGCCTGGTTCTCACCGATCAGGTCGGGCAGCACGATGAGTGCGTCGCTGCGTGGCACCACCGCCCGCAGCGCGGCGCCGAGCGAGCGGGCATCGGGCGCGTACTCGACCTGCAGCTGCCAGTCCTGCGCCACGCGTTGCAGCTCGCGCAGCACGGGCTCGGATTCGCCCGTCACCACCAGGCCCAGCCGGCGCTTGCCCGGCAGCAGCGCGTCGATCAGCGCCAGCTGGTCGCCCATCGCAGGCTCGCGCAGCAGCACACCGATCGGGCGTTCGCTGCGGCGCAAGGCAGGCAGCGGCTTGAGTCCCTCGTAGTCCAGACGGCTGAGCATCGCGAGCAGCAGCGGCTCCTGGCCTGGCCGTTCGAGGGCCGCGCGGGCCGCCGCGGGCCCCACGGCCACGGTGACGGCGTCGGTCGACGGTGCGCTGCGACGGATGCTGCGGGTGCGCACACCGGCCGTCACGCGGTCCTCGTCGGCCTGAGCGAGAGCCTCGGGCGCCGCTGCAGGAACGTCGACGCCGGGCGTGACGCGGACCCACTCGACCCGCGGCCCGCCGTCGTTGCCGCCCTGCAGCTCGCGCACGAACTCGGCGTGCGCTGGCGCGTCGTCGGCCGTCAGCACGGTCCATCCGGTCGCGCCCACGGCCAGGGCCGGCATGCAGGCGAGCAGCGCGGCGGCGGCGAACTGCCACGGGCACGGCAGCGCCCGGCGGGCAGCGAACAAGAGCGGGAGGCGCATGGAGGCGATGGGATCGAATGCGGGCGGGACAGGCCGGCCGGCGACGATCCGCCGGCACCGGGCCCGTGCGCACCAATGTACGAAGCGGCGTGCCGCCGCGCGATAACGCAGAGGGCTTAGGCCGCCGTCGGCGCGGTGCACCGGCCTGCGCGCGGCCGCACGGCGGCGCGCAAGCGGCCTATGTCGGATGGCCTAGGACCAGGCGCGGCACGTCAGTGCGCCACCATGGCCCGCAGGCCCGCGATCTGTGCCGCGATCGCCTGCCGCAATGCGCGCGGCGACACGGGCTTGTAGAGCACCGTCACCCCGGCGGCTGCCACTTCGCGCAGGCGGTCGGGCTTGGTCTCGCCGGTGACCAGCAGGCGCGCCGTGTGCGGGCCGATCCCGTGCGGATGCCGCTCGAGCGCGGCCAGTACGTCCAGGCCGTTGTCGCCGCCTTGCAGGAGCAGGTCGCTCACCACCACGTCGGGCGGCGTGGCCCACTGGTCGGCCAGCGACAGGGCCTCGGCCCGGGTCTGCGCGGCCAGCACCTCGGCGCCCCACTGGCCGAGCACCACCTGCAGGCCTTCGAGGATGGTGCGCTCATCGTCGATCACCATCACCCGCAGGCCGTCGAAGCGGATGTCCTCGTCGGTGGCCGCCGTCGACGGCACGGGCACGGCGGCCTCGGGCGCGGGCACGGTGCGCACCGTGATGCTGACGCAGGTGCCGCGTCCCGGCCGCGAGCGCAGTTCGACGCGCGTGTTGAGCAGGCCCGCCAGGCGCTGCACCGTGGCCAGGCCCAGGCCCATGCCGCGGGTCCCGCGCGTGGCCTGCGTGCGCTGCGGGTCGACCTGGTAGAACTCCTCGAACACTTTCGCCTGGTGTTGCGGGGCGATGCCCACGCCGGTGTCCCACACGTCGATGCGCACCGAGCGCCCGCGCCGCCTGGCGCCCACCAGCACGCCGCCCTCCACGGTGTGGCGCAGCGAGTTGGACACCAGGTTGGACAGCACGCGCGACAGCATCACGTAGTCGCTGCGCACCCACAGGTCGGTCTTGCGCACCACCAGGCGCAGGTCCTGCTGCTCGGCCACGGGGCGGAAGTTGCGGCTGATCTCGTCGAGCAGGCCGTCGAGCGGAAAGTCTGCCCATTGCGGCTGCAGCACGCCGGCATCGAGCTGCGAGAGGTTGAGCAGTTCCGAGAACAGCCGGTCCAGCGAATCGACGCACTCGCGGATGTGCGCGATGCGCTGCAGCCGCACCGGGTCGTGCTCGCCGTTGGCCAGCCCGTCGGAGAACAGCGTGAGCGCATGCAGCGGCTGGCGCAGGTCGTGGCTGGCGGCGGCCAGCAGGCGGGTCTTGGCCTGGCTCGCCACCTCGAGCTGCTGGTTCTTGCGTGCCAGTTCGGCCGTGGCCACCTCGATGCGGCTTTGCAGCAGGCGCTGGCTTTCGGCCAGGGCGCTGGCCGCCTGGTTGAAGCCGGCCTGCAGGTGCCGGACCTCGGCCGTGCCTTCCACGGGCACCTGCGCCTCCTGGCCGGCGCCCAGGCGGTCGACCGCCTCGCCCAGGCGTCGTATCGGCGCACTGATGCGCCGCGCTGCCCAGGCGCCCGCGAGCACCACGCCGAGCAGGCTGGCGCCCAGCACCAGCAGCACGTTGAACCAGACGGTGTTCTTGGCGCTGCGCACGGCGGCCAGGCTCATCTCGACCATCACCTGGCCGCCGGGCTGCCCGTCTTCGGCGACCACCGGCACCACCACCTGCACGCCCTCGCTGCGCTGGCGATCGACGGTCTCGGCATTGGCGACGATCTCGCCGTCCTCGGACCACACCTGGACCTGCTGCACATGGGGCTGGAAGGTGCCCGACTGCGCGATACGCAGCAGCGCACGGCGGTCCATGTGCGCCAGCGGGGCCTGGGCCGCCGTGGCGATCTGCAGGGCCACGGTCTGTGCGCTGGCACGCATCAGGTCGTTGACGCCGGCCAGGTACTGCCGCGTCAGCACGGCGATCGTGCCCAGCATGGCCAGCGCCGCCGGCAGCACGGCCAGCAGCACGAGCTGCTGCACCAGCGACAGCCGGCCCAGGCGGCCCCCGATGCTGCGCGCGGCACGGCGCGCCCGCACGGGCACGACAGGTGCGGGCGGCACGGCTTGCACTGGATCGCTCATGGGGAAAACTTCACAAAATCGCGGCCTTTTATGGTTTCTAATTGTGTGTCCCGGCTTCCTGCATTGAACAGTCAGCCGCTTGGCCGACGCCGGGGCCGCCCCTGACCATGCGCCGAACTGCCCCTGTCTTCGTATCGATCGCCCGCCGGCCGGTCCTGTCCGCCGGCCGCTGGCTGCGGCCATGGGCCGTCTTCTTCTGGCACTGCGCGCTGGCGGCACTGGCGCTGGCCCTGCCTCTGGCGGCCACCGCCCAGCAGGTCGGCGCGCCGGTGCGCTTCGGCATTCTGCCGCTGGGCGGCGCCTTCGAATCACGCAACGACTGGGACCCGCTGCTGGCCGACCTGAGCAAGGCGATCGGCCGGCCCGTGGCGGTGCTGTCCGTCACCTCTTACGACGCGCTCGAGCAGGCCATCCAGCGCAACGAGGTCGACATGGCCTTCCTGTCGGGAAAGATGGCACTGGACGCCGTCACGCTGCGCCAGATGAAGGTGGTGGCCCAGGTCACGCGGCATGACGGACTGCCCGGCTACCGAGCGCTGCTGCTGGTGCGCAAGGGCGGGCCGGTCGCATCGCTCGATGCGGTGCTGAGCGATCCCGACCGCTGGCGCCTGGCGCGCGGCGAGTCGCGCTCGGTCTCGGGCTTCATCGTGCCGCAGCTGCAGCTCTTCCTGCCCAACCGCATCGCCATGGAGACACGCTTTCGCAGCGAGGTGGTCGGCACGCACCAGATGACGGCACTCGCGGTGGCCAACGGCGAGGCCGACGTCGCCACCAACAACACCGCCGACTTCGAACGCTTCAAGCTCCAGTTCCCGGCCGAGGCCGCGCGCCTGCAGGTGATCTGGGAGTCGGATCTCATCCCGCACGCGCAGATCGTCATGCGCCGCGACTACCCGGCCGATTTCCAGCAGCGCGTCCAGGCATTCCTCACGGGCTATGCCAAGGCCAAGGGTTCCAGGGGCGACGCCGAGCGGTCGGTACTCAAGTCGCTGCACGACCTGGCGGGTTTCCTGCCGGCGGACAACACCTCGCTGATGCCGGCCGCCAAGCTGGCCTACCAGCTCGCGCGCCGCAATGCGATGACAGCGCAATTCATCAATGAACAGGCACGCCAGGCGCGGCTGCAGCGCATCGAAGACGGCTACGCCGAGCAGCTTGCGGTGCTGCGCGACAGCGCGCCATGACGGCCTCGTTCGCGACCCGGCGCGCCTTGATTCAAGGGGGCGCGGTTCTGGCTTGTCTGGGCGCTGCACGCGTGCGGGCGCAGGCGCGCCCTCGGCCGCCGGCCGATGCGGTGCCGCTGTCCTTCGGCGTGCTGCCGGTGGGCGGCGCGGTGGATTCACGCAGCAAATGGGAGCCGTTGCTGCAGGATCTCGGCGGTGCGCTGGGCCGGCGGGTCAGCGCGCTGTCGGTGCCCAGCTACGAGGCGATGGAGCGCGCGATCGACGCTGATCAGGTCGACATCGCCTACCTGTCGGGCAAGCTGGCGCTGAACGCCGTGCTGCGCGGGCGCATGCAGGTGGTGGCCAGCGTCGAACGCGACGCGGAGCAGGCGAACGCCCACCAGGCCCTGCTCCTGATGCGCAAGGCGCCGCCGCTCGATTCGCTCGAAGCGCTGCTGGCGGCCCCGGAGCGCTGGCGCATCGCGCGCGGAGGCCCCCGCTCGGTGTCGGGCTACATCGTGCCGCAGCTGCAGCTCTTCCTGCCGCGCGGCATCGACATCGAGACGCGCTTCGCCGGCGAACTGGTCGGCACCCACCAGGAGAACGCGCTCGCGGTCGCCAATGGCGATGCCGACGTCGCGACCAACAACAGCACCGACCTGGAGCGCTTTCGCCAGCAGTTCCCGGTCGAGGCGGCGCGCCTGAAGGTCGTCTGGCGCTCCGAGCCCACGCCCCCGGCGCAAATCCTCGTGCGCACCGGTTGGAGCGCCGCGCAGACGCGGAAGCTGCAGGATTTCCTGACGGCCTACGGCCGCGGCAGCGATGCACACGGTGCCGCGCAGCGTGCGGTGCTCAAGGGGGCGCACGCCAACGCCATCCAGGGCTATGCGCTGGCCGACAACGGCGTCCTGGTGCAGGCCGCGCGCCAGCAGTACGAGCTCGCGCGCCAACGCGCCCTTTCGGGTCAGTGGGTCAGCGAGGCGGCGCGCCAGCAGCGCCTGGCGCGCCTGGAGGCCGAATATGCGCGCCAGGCCGCCTGGCTCCAGCGCGATTCGATGGCGCCCGGCAGATAGCAGCGGGCGTGGGGGCCGTGGACTAGCCCCTTCGCATTAGGCCGCACGCCGGGCTAGGCCTTCCGGCGGATTTGCCGCTCCCGGTTACGCCTGGAAACTCGACGCTCCTTGGCAACCCTTGCCTCAGACGGAGCGCGCGCGGATGAGTTGGCGAACAAAAGTGGTTTGGAGCGAGGGGATGCTCTTGCAGCCCCAGCACCTGCAGCAAGCCGAGCGCCATGCCGACCACGCCCGTCACGTGCTGCTGCGTGGCACCACGCCCTGTGCCTGGGGTTTTGCCGAACTCGAGATCGACGCGGCGGCGCTGAGCCTGGGCAAGCTGGCGCTGGTGCGGGCCGTTGGTGTGTTCGGCGACGGCACGGTGTTCGACATGCCGGCCGTCGACCCGCTGCCCGAGCCCATCGACATCCCCGCCAACATGCGTGACGAGGCCGTGGTGCTGGCCCTGCCCGTGCGTCGCGCGGGCGCGCGCGAGGCCGACGCCGAGGGCTACGAGGAACTGGTGCGCCATCGCGTGCTGGAGGCCGAGGTGCCCGACTCGAACACCACCGGCGAGCGTACCGCCATGCTGCAGCTCGGCGCCCTGCACACGCGCCTGCTGCGCGCCGGCGAGGCCACCGACGCCTGGACCACGCTCAACGTCGCGCGCGTGGTCGAGCGCCGCGTCGACAACCAGGTGCAACTGCACCGCGGCCTGGTGCCACCGCTGCTCGACGTGGCGGGCCATGCCGTCGTCCGCGGCTGGGTCGACGAGCTGCTGGGCCTGCTGCGACAGCGCGCCGAGGCCCTGGCCGGCCGCATGACGCAGGGCGGCACCGGCGGTGTGGCCGAGATCGCCGACTTCCTGCTGCTGCAGACCGTGAACCGCTACGAGCCGCTGTTCGCGCACTTCGCCCGCTGCGCCACGCTGCACCCGCTGCACTTCTACGAGGAGGCGCTGCAGCTCGCGGGCGACCTGGGCACTTTTCGCGACGCACGCCGCTCGGCCCGCTTCGGGCCCTACGTGCACGACGATCTCGAGGCCACGTTCCGTCCGGTGATGGACGACCTGCGGCGCAGCCTGTCGATGGTGCTGGAGCAGTCGGCCATCCGCATCGAGCTGCACGACCGCAAGCACGGCGTGCGCGTGGCGCTCATTCCCGACGTCGACCTGCAGCGCAACGCCACCTTCGTGCTGGCCGTGCAGTCGCAGATGGCGGCCGAGGCGCTGCGCGCGCGCTTCCCCACGCAGGTGAAGATCGGCCCGGTCGAGCGCATCCGCGACCTGGTCAATTTGCAACTGCCGGGCGTCACGCTCACGCCGATGCCGGTGGCGCCGCGGCAGATCCCCTTCCACACGGGGGCCAACTACTTCGAGCTGGAGACGCGCAACAGCGAGTTGTGGCGGCAGCTGGAGCAGTCGGGGGGCATGGCGATGCATATCGCGGGGGACTTCCCGGGACTCGATCTCGCGTTCTGGGCGATTCGGTCATGAACGCATGGCGCGCGCTGTTTGACTCCCTCTCCCTCTGGGAGAGGGGGGGGGTGAGGGCACTTCGGCCCTTGGTCTTGCGTTGCTGGTTGTTCGTGAGCAGGAGCCGGGATGTGCGCCCGGCGGCGCACCTACTTTCTTTTGCTTCGCCAAAAGAAAGTAGGCAAAGAAAAGGCGACCCTGCTGGCTGCGACCCTTCGCTTCGCTACGGGCGACCTGCGCCGCGACGCTGTCGGGGTGCGCTGCAGAACTCGCTACGCGCTTCGCGCTGCGCTCGAACAGCTGCAGCGAGTCAGATGACGAAGCAGCTGTTGCCGC
>JAFEEH010000245.1 GCA_018241185.1 Pseudomonadota bacterium
TCGAGGAGGTCAAAGAGCCAGGACAGACCTACACTTATCCACCGCCGGCCCTCTGAAGGCCGGCCCCCACCCCTGGCTCAATATTCGGTCGGCACGGTGGCTCAGATTTGGATCGGCGCCGACACCTCAATGGCTCATCTTCTTCAGCAAATGGCCTACGTTGGCCAAACCCCGTGGCACGAACTGGGCAACCAACTCCCCGCCAAGCAACCCATCGAAGTCTGGGCCGAGCGTGCAGGCATGGACTGGACCATCTGCGAGACGCCCGTGCGCTACATGACCGAGAAGGCTGGAGCGCTCGGCTCCATCATGACCTTCGACGACCAGAAGGTGCTCTTTCGCAGCGACACCAAGGCGCCGCTGTCCGTTGTGGGTGGCCGCTACCAGGTCGTACAGCCTCGCGAGGTACTGGAGTTCTACCGTGACCTCACCGAAGTCTCTGGCTTCGAGCTGGAGACGGCGGGCGTGCTCAAGGCCGGCCGCAAGTTCTGGGCACTGGCACGCACCGGCAAGGAAGCGGCCCTCAAGGGCAACGACGTGGTCAACGGCTACGTCCTCCTGGCGACCTCCTCCGACGGCTCGCTCGCCACCACTGCCACCCCGACCACGGTGCGCGTCGTCTGCAACAACACGCTCTCGATCGCGTTGCAGGGCGCCACCAGCGCCGTCAAGGTGCCCCACAGCACGGTCTTCGACGCGCAGGCGGTCAAGAAGCAACTCGGCATCGCTGTCTCCGGCTGGGACGCCTTCATGTACAGGTGCAAGACGCTCGCCGAACGAAAGGTCAAGACGCACGAGTCGATGAACTTCTTCCTCAAGGTGCTCTGCCAGACAGACGCCCACGCCGACCAGACCCAGCTCACCAACGAGCGTGCGCTCAAGAAGGTGCAGGAGCTCTACGAAGGCAAGGGCCGCGGCGCTGAACTGACGGCAGCCAAGGGCACCGCCTGGGGCCTGCTGTGCGCCGTCACGGAGTTCGTCGACCACGAGCGCCGCGCCCGCAGCCAGGAATACCGCCTGGACAGCGCCTGGTTCGGCCAAGGCGCCACCGTCAAGCAGCGTGCGCTGGACGCCGCCCTTCAACTCGTCTCATGAAACCGCACCCTCTCTCCCAACGGCATAAGCCCCGGTTCCCCACAAGGGACCGGGGCTTTGTCTTTGGGGGAGGGGGTTTATGCCACCACCAAAAGGAACCCTCATGGCAGAACCTCGCCCAGCGGCCTCGACGCCGCGGCACCGCCCCGCCCTGAAGCTGGTCAAGACCCAGGACCTGAGCCGCGACCAGTGGCTCGATGTCCGCCGACAAGGCATCGGCAGCTCCGACGCTGCTGCAGCCCTCGGCCTGAATCCCTACAAGTCGCCCCTGCAGCTCTGGATGGAGAAAACCGGGCGCGACGGCAATCTTCCCAGGATCGACCCCAACGACGAGAGCGCCCCCGTCTACTGGGGCACGCTGCTCGAACCCATCGTGGCCGCGCACTACACCCGCCGCACCGGCCACCGGGTTCGCCGGATCAATGCGGTCCTGCAGCATTCGCAGCACCCCTGGATGCTCGCCAACATCGACCGGGAGGTCACGGGCGCACCGGACGTCCAGATCCTGGAGTGCAAGACGGCCGGCTACTACGGCGCGCGCCTATGGGAAGAGGGCGTCCCGGAGTACGTGCAGTTGCAGGTCCTCCACCAGTTGGCCGTCACCGGCAAGCAGGCGGCCGACGTCGCCGTCCTCGTCTGCGGCCAAGAGCTGCGCATCCACCGCATCGAGCGAGCCGAAGCACTGATCGCGCAGCTCATCGAACTGGAGGCTCGGTTCTGGCGTTACGTCGAAACCGACACGGCCCCGCCAGCGGATGGATCGGACTCGGCAGCCATCGCCCTCAAGGCGCTGTGGCCTCGCGATTCCGGCGAAACGCTGGATCTGCGCGGAGACCTGGTGCTGTCGGCGGCGTTTTCGGACCTGGTTGCGGTGCGCGCCACCTTGGCCGCGACGGCGCTGCAGGAAGAGAACCTGCGTCAGACGATCCAGCAGCGCATGGGCGATGCGACCGTCGCCGCCTTCGATGGTGGCGAGGTTCGCTGGAAGCGCACCAAGGACGGCTCCGCGGTGGACACCGAGCGGCTGCAAGCCGATCACCCTGAACTGGTTCGTCAGTACATGGGCACAAAAGCCGGGAGCCGGCGCTTCACCGTGAAGGTCAAGCCGTCGCTCGTGACCGAGCAGCCCGCCAGCGAGGAGGGTTCGCCATGAACGACATCCCTGGCCCCATGGAGCACCTTGCCGCCTTCGCCGTCGTCCTCGTCGTCGGACTTGCCATCGGCGTAGGCATGGGCTGGAAGCGCTGGTCCAAAGCCATCTCGCGCGATTGAGCGTGCACCACGCCACCGGTCGTCTGACGCCGTGGCCACCCCGTATCCGCCGGGGTTCACACCGGCCCGCCCTGCGGAACAGAGGGGCGGGCAGCACAAACAACCAAGGAATCACACATGCTCAAGGGACTGGCCCTCACGCCGCCCGTCGTGGGCCGCATCGCCATCGGCAAGATCGTCGTCAAGGAAGGCAAGCGCCTCCCGGAGAAGGACGACGAATTCACCATCACCACCCAGGTCCAGGGCCGCGACGGCTGGATGGTCCATCCGGCCGACGGCCAACTGCGCAAGGCGCCTGGTACCAAGCTGCGCGCGATCCCCGTGCGCCTTCTCTTCAACGACCCAGACCTGAACCTCCGCGCCAGCTACCACGTCTTCGACCGGGCCACGGGCCGGCCGCTGTGCGTGGGCAACGGCGAGACCTGCAAACGCTCGACCGCGGGCGGCATCCAGACGCTGCCGTGCCCGTCGCCCGAAGGGTGCGAACTGGGGGCCAAGGCCGGGTGCAAGCCGTACGGCCGGCTCAATGTGCGGATCGGCGAGGAGGACGAGCTCGGCTCGTTCATCTTCCGCACGACCGGCTTCAATAGCATCCGCAGCTTGGCGGCCCGGCTTCGCTACTACCAGGCGCTGTCAGGCGACCAGCTCTCGGCGCTGCCGCTGGAACTGCGCCTGCGAGGCAAGTCGACCACCCAGTCTCACCGGGCACCGATCTACTACGTCGACCTCACCGTACGGTCCGGCACAACCTTGGCCCAGGCGCTGCAAGGCGCCCGGGACGAGGTGCAGGCCCGCCAATCGGCTGGGTTCGACCAGGCTGCGCTAGATCAAGCAGCCCGAGAGGGCTTTGCGGCCGGTGCGTTTGAGGAGTCGGCAGAAGAGGGCGCTGCCGTTGTCGAGGAATTCTTCCCCGAGGACGGCGCTGGTCAGTCGAACGTGCCAGTCGGCCAGGCCCATCCCAAGCCGTCGCTGGGCGCCAAACTGCAGCGCCTGACGAACGAGGGGGGCAAGCAGTTGCAAGGAGCCGAGCGTGCAGCCAGTGGCTGAGCCAGTGCGGCTGGAGCATCGCTTCGTGCCTGGCCTGCGTTTCGAGAAGGAACTGCAATTCGTGGCCGCCGGCCGCTGGGGGCGTTCCGTCTGGAAGCCGCTCCCGGCGCCGGAAACACCGCGCGAGGCATCTGGATGGATGGCGCTCATGCAGGCACGTGCACTCCTGTTCGGCACGATGCCGCCGCCAGCACAGATCGCCCAGTTGGAGAGCGACGTTTTGCCAGCGCTCGCGCCGGGTGATCTGCTGCTTAGGGCTCCTGACCTCACACCTGACATGCGCGTGGAATGGCAGACAGCAGCGCCTCGAATCGACGCTCGGCTTCTGCTCGACCGCCCCAATGCGGTCCGGCTGGCGTGCCTGGCCAACCGCGAAGGTCCATCCTGGGCCTTGGTGGTCGGCCTCGAAGTCGAGCTGCGACCGGAAGCGGAGCGTGCACGAGCGCTCCTGCTCCTGGATCCGCGCTTGGCTGCGCCGTGGGCCACCGGATACAACGCCCGGCAGCTCTTGGCCAAGGACCAGTGGCAGGGCCTGGACGGTGAGATCCGGGAAGCCGGGCTGCTCGGTCTGATCGAGCTTCGCCGCCAGTAAGAGCCGCGTGCTGCCGAGCGACGAAAGCCGGTCTATACCCGTGCCAAGCGTCACTGCTTGGGCTTGCGTGCTCGGGTCTCGGGTGGGTACAGGCGCGCGGTCCGGGGTGCGCGAGTCAGCGTCGCATCGAGGTTGTGGGCCTCGGGAAAGTCCGGTCGCAGCAGCTCGTGCGCCGGGTAACCGATGACCTTGGCGATCCGCTCAACGTTGTCGATCGAGATGTTGCGCTCCCCGCGCTCCAGGGAGCCGATGAACGTGCGGTCCAGCTGCGCCTCATCGGCCACCCGCTCTTGCGAGATGCCGGCGTTCACCCGCACGACGCGAACGTTGCGCGCGAACACCTGGCGCAGCGTGAACGATTTGGCAGTGGCACGGGGCATTGACCCATGCTGCGCAAATGATGCGTTTGAATACACTGCATTTAAGTACCATTTGTCACAACCCTGACCGCCAGCCTGGACGCGTCAGGCACAACAACCAGAGGAGTCATCCATCACGACCTTGTTCTTCCAGGCGGGGCCGGCACTGCCGGTCCGCGCCTTTCCTCCGTCCGCCGACCCGGCGGCCTTGTTCATCTCTTCCATTTCTTGAAACCATGACTTCTGCAACCAACATCCACTTCCAGAAAGGCGGCCAGACTCGCTACGTGAAGCACGGCTTCTCCTGGCAGCTCGCCTTGTTTGGCCCCATCACCTATTTCTGGCGCGGCCAGTACCTCTTGGCTGCGCTGTCGGTGCCGCTGCTGTGGCTGGCCTACATGCTCGTGGGAGCCGTCACCATCCTGGTGCTCGACCTGAACGAGGACTTCGCGGTTCTCATCGGACTTGTGGCTGTGTGCGGCCTGCATGGAGCCTTCGGCAACCGCCTGAGCGCACGCAGCTATGTGAAGAACGGCTGGACCCCGGTCGGCGACTTCCCGTCGGACTGGAACCGGCCGCCTGTGCTGCCCGCTGCCCCTGCAGCAGGTCAGCAGCCATGAGGCAGCTTCAGTCCTTGAACCGTATCCGCATCGTCGCTGCCCGTATGGCGGCGGCGGTGCTGGTGGCGGCGAGTGCCTTGCCCGCCGCGCAAGGAGCGGGCGACCCGCTCACCAACCCAGACGCGGTCAAGCACCAGATCGACCGCTCTGCCATGGAAGTTCCGCTCCAGGGCTGGTCCCGGGACCTGAAGTTTCCGGTCTATCCGATCCAGGTGCAGCGCGGTGGCAATGCCACCTACTACACGACCAACGAACGTTCGCCGGTCTACAAAGAGTTCGACTTCGACGAGCTGCGCTGCGAGATCGGGGACGCGGACCGGGCCGTGCTCAAGCTTCCGGGCTACGCGTGCGTCGACGGCGTGTGCATGAGTAAAGAAGGCGCCATCTTGGGCACGGACCCGCGCAGGCCCATCAACAAGAAGCACCGATGCTGACGCATCGGCGCCGATCCACCCTCAACGTGCCTCTGCGGAGGCACTTTCACTTCCCGATCATGAGACACCCATTCCTGGGGGCGCTCGCCCTCGTCCTGCTGCCGGTCGTCCTGGCCGGTTGCTCCAATGCCGACGTCGAGCGCGTGAAGTCCAGTACAGGGCTTGCGGGCTCGCTGCTGCCCAACGGACAGCCCTTTGGGGAGGTCGTCGAGAACTCCAAGGTGTGCACGTCCCCCAAGTGGTCGCGCCGCGAGGACGACTACAAGCAGGTGTTCGTCGATTTCACCTGCACGGCCAAGACGACTGACGAGATCAACGAGCGGGCGCGCCAACGCAGCCTGAAAGAGCTCTCCGACTTCGCCAAGGGGGATCTCACCTCGTTCGGCGAAGGCGTCGAACGTCTCAAGCGGATGGCTGAAATGAAGGCCTCCGAGGCAACCAGGCTCGTGGCAGCGCAACGAAGCCGTCTGGAGGACCTTGATCGGTCGATTCAGAACACGGAAGCGTCGCTGGCCGACCCGAAGAACCAGGAACTGCCGCCTAGCTGGCGGCGCATGGCCGAGCAACAGCTTGCCCGCTCGCGGATGGAGCGAGAACAAGTGGTGACGCAGGCCGAGTCCGAGGGGGTGAAAGAAAAGGCGCAGGCGGATGCTGCTGCGCAAGCGGCCAAGTCGAAACTGGACTCAGTCGTTGCCTTTGAGAGCCGCTACAAGGCGGCCGTCGAGGCCACGAGCAAGGCGGTGATGGCGGAAGCGCAGTCGCACTACGCTAAGGGCAAGGCGTTTCAGTTGCGCATGAGCTTCAAGGTGCCCACAGAGCGCCGGCCGTTCCTCGATCGCACGGAATGGACGTCGGAGGGAAAAAAACTTGGGCTGCCTGATGGGCCACCGAACATCCTCGCTGCACGGGACTTCGACAGCACGCTTGAGCGGATCATTGGGAACACCATTTACTTTGGTGCCGCGAAGCGCTTCCAAGATACCGTGCCTGTTGAATGTCCTCGGGACCACTTCCGAGTGATAGAAACCTGCCGCGAAAAAAGCTGAGGCTCGATCTCACTAGGCCAAAGAATCATGCCCCTTCACCGACGTTTGCGGTGTGGGGCCTTGATCTGCTTCTATTTTTTTGTCCGCTCATGCAACAGGATCGGTTCGGTAGTCGAAAGTGCCCGCCCGCAGAGCGGCCGCGGCGATTTTCCTGTTGCGAGCTCAACTTTTGATGAACGTGCTCCGCGATAATTCTCGGATGGAATGCAACATCGTCGACGTAGGCCGTCGCAGAGATGGCGGCACGCGGTACTGGTGTATTGAGCACCACGCGAACGCAACCGCTAAGTACGGCGTGCCCGCAGACGAGTGCGTGGCTGCAAACGATGCACCGATCATGCCAAATGAGCGGCTTGATCTGGATCTCTCCCGCTACCCCGGTGGCGTCGCTCTGTGGGGGTCGGTGCCGGCTGTCTACGACACTACTAGCAAGCCGATGGATCGTGGAATCCATGTGCACGCGCGGTCGGTGCGCAACGGTGCCAAGGATATTGATTGGACGTACCGAAAGCTGCGCATTCCCCTAGCGAAGGATCTTCTTTCAGACGGATGGGCGGAGGTCGACGAAATCGACGCCATCAACTACATGGTCTCGAGCGTGTTCGGTTTCGAGATGATCGAGGTCACTTGCACGCGCTGTGGCTTTGCGCACTTGGACCGCGACTGGTTTGCAGTGCATGGCCACAAGAAGCACCAATGCCATGGCTGTGGTCGTCACTTCACGGACTCGGTAGTGGGAGTGGGCAATCCACTCGCCACCGTCCGCAAACTGCTCGGCGCTAGAAAGCCTAGCCAGGTTCTTGCGCCGCGGAAAGTGGACGTGCGACAGGCCGACTTTCCTGGCGGCTTGCAAGTGTGGGGGTCGAACCCGGCGATTGTTTGGACGGGGAGTAAGCCTGAGGAAGTCGGGATCCACATTCATGGTTTTAAGACTGCAAGCCAGGAAATGCCAGAGCTCGACGACACCTTTTCAGAGGTTGTTATCGATGGTGAGCGACTCGACGCGAACCAAGTGCGGACCTATATGGCTCAATCGGCGATGCCACACATTGATGGCAGGGTGATCGAACTCACGTGTCCCAATTGCGGCCAGGCTCACTTCGACTGCGGTGAGTGGGCATACACCCCGCACATCGAACACGTCTGTGGAGGTTGTAGCGCGAGCTTCCAAGCGCCCGGCCAACTAAAGAAGACTATCGGGAACCCGTTCGTGGGCGTTCGACGTCGGCTTAGCCAACGCGCACCCAATCCGCTGCGTGAAGACAAGTTGGGCCTGCGCCCGGAAACGATCTAAAAGGGCGGGTTGAAATCCGCGCGATCGAATTCAGGGAGAAAGCCTCCTCGCGCCACCATCAGCTTGTACGCTGCAAAGGCCTCTTCTGGTTCAAGCAACTCTTCGAGGATTGCCAAGCGTAACAAGCCGATCGAGCCGAGGAGGCGCCCGCCCCCCAACTTACTGATGACAACCTTCCGTGCTGCCAGATCGTCGGAGGCCACGACACAGCCCAATGCATGACCAGCCAGGATGCATTCCGTCTCCCCGTCATCGAGCTGCCAGTCGGCCTTAGCCTCGGAGAACTGGTTGGCGGAAATCATCGAGTCATCGAGCCATGCCAGCGCTCCTGAGTCGACTGCCGCTTCTAACGCGGCAGCCACAGTCTTCGACTCCTGGCGTACCACGCCGCTCACTTGGAAATCGTGTCCCGGCAGCGATAGGGCAGCGGCAAGTACTTCCCCGTTGACGAGGTTGATGAGCGTGGAGGCGTCTAGGACGACGATCACGCCCGTATTTCGGAGTTCGCAAAGTACAGGGATGAGACCGGCACGTTCAAAAGTTCTGCGGCCCTGCCTACCGAAATCTCGCCTGCTTTCACCTTGAGCGCCGCGGCTCGCAGAAGCGCCGTAGACGGGGATACCGGGATATCCGGGCGCTCTGGAATGCCCAGCTCCTGAGCCCACTGCTCAGGGTTCTTGTGCGATTCGAGGATTTTTTGATAAAACGCGCGGGCGCCCCGCGAGGGAATGAGCTTCATGTCCTCGCAGCGCTTGGCCGCAACCTCGAAACTTGCACCGTAGATGTGCGCGAGCCAGCAAATCTCAAAATCGCCCAGCGGCCCCCTGATGCTGAATTGTTCGCGAAGGGCTTGGATCGTCAGCAGCACTCCAGCTCGAGGTAGAAGGAGTGCGGAAGCGAATGCATCAGCGAACCTTTCCTCAGACCTCCCGTGGGACTCGTCGATATCCACTACTTGGTCCAGGTGAGCGTACCCTCCCTTCTTATCGTGGTGAGCTACAAGATGGCCTAGTTCATGGCCCATGGTGAAGAGTAGGCGTGGTTTGAACCGCCGCGCGCCAAGGATCATCAGCGCATAGCCGTCGACGATCGCGGAAACGCCCTCAATCGAGGAGTCACGCGAGAAGAGTACGAACACGCCAAGTTCGTTCAGCGCCTGCGAAAGATGCTGAAACGGCTCTTTATCATCTAGCGCCGCGAAGGTTTCGCGAAAGCGCTGCGCGTAGATCTCGGCGGCCTCATATTTGGCCTCAAGTCCATTAAAGGCTTCGAGCCAGTTCAAGTTACTCGGCATTCCGCGGGCGATTGCCAGTGCGTCGCGCACTTGCCCGGACAGAACGTCAACGTGCGAAGAGACCTCGACGGCACGCTGATCAAGGGTCTGCCGGAATAGCATTTTGATCGGCTCGGCAGCTTCCCTATCCATCAGACTGGACAAAGGGACGCGGAGCGCTTTAGCGACTGCACGCATCTCGCTGAGACTTGCTTCCGCCCCGGCAAGCACCTGCTCAAGACGCTCACTCGTCATTCCGGCCTTCTCCGCGGCCTTCTCTACAGAAAGCTTGCGGCTTGCTAGATGATCCGCGATGGAGGTCAAGCTCGCGCCTCGCGTTTGATGTCGAGCAATGCGCGCCGCAGTCGATCGGCCTGCTCGTCTGACAGTTTGCGATGCCTGCCGACGATTTGCTGCATACGAATCGATCCAACGCGGTCAAAGATGTCAGCCAAGATATCAACTGAGCGCTCGCGACCGAGTTCAACTTCTCGCGCGCTCTGCAGCACGACAGCGTTTCGACCCTCGACGTAATTCTTGATCCGCTCCTTGAAGTTGGAGTGGTTGTCGCGTGGGTGCTGCACCCCTTCGGCGGTGACGATGATGTTTCCGCTTTTCTGGCGTCCATCGAAGTTCAGTGCGTTTTCGGGATGCGCCTCAAGAGCCTCAATTTGGTCACGTAGTTTGGTGTCCACTTCCATGCCGCCGATCACGTACTGGCGGTGGGTGCGGCCCAAACTTCCGCTGATTACAAAGATGTGGTCACCGGGTTTGACCATTCGACGCAGATCCGGACGGCAGGTCCCCATCGTCGGCTTCTTGGCGGTCAGTATCGGATCAACCAATGCGCGACCTGCTCCGGGATCAGAGCCAGGTGAGACGAAGATGTAGCTTGGCATGGACACTCCTTCGAGGACCCCTGTATTTTTTTACAGTATCAAAAAATTTGCAAGCTGCTGGCCAGCGTCGGCGTGCTGAACCTGGCCGGTTGCGCGCCGCAAGTCTGCACCCGGGAACTCCTGCTCCAGCTAACTGATGTTGACGGTATTTTTGACGGTATGCGCCAAAATCGAAGCTGAGAAGTCGTAGCTATATCAACAGGTTATGCGACAGATGGGGATTCTGGCGGCGGGACCACACAGGCACAGGCCGGAAGCGTTTGTCAGCTTCCGGCCTTTTTTCTTGTCTTGATCGTCGGCTGTGCATGAGGCCGAAACGGTGCGGGGGTGCGTCTATCCGGCATCGCCTCCGGGCACCGGGCGGCTGCCGAGGTTGCCTGGCTCCAGTCGATCAGGGCAGGTCCTTGTGCCGCGCCAGTGTCTCGTGAGGCAGTTCCTTGAATCGCTCCTCGTAGTACGCGGCGAATCGGCCCGCATGTCCGAAGCCGTACTCGAGCGATGTCTGCGTGATGTTGGCGTGAGGCTCCAGCAGCAGCTTGGCGCGAACGGCGTCGAGTCGAAGATTGCGCAGCAGTTCCATGGGCGAAGCCCCGTGAAAGCGCCGAGACAGTGCGTTCAATGTTCGTTCGCTGATTCCCGCGACGCGCGCCAGATCCGGAAGCGCGATGGGCGCGCCGAGCCGCGCGTGCATGAACTGGAGAACGGTATTCATTCGTTGCTCGCCACCGGCAAGTGCAAGCCGCTCGGAGGCTTCCTCGACGCCAGGGGCTGAAATCCATGGTGTCGGCTGCGCTGCCTGTTGGTTCGGCTGGTGCCCGAGGACGAACATGGCGAGGCTGCGCTCCAGATGTGGAATCCATGCCTGACCGAGCCGTGCTTCGGAAGGCATCGCCAAGGTACCCAGCAACGCCTGCACCATCAGGCTCCACTGCGGCGTCAGCAGCCGGGGAACCACAAAGCCGGACGAGGACTCGAGCGGGTCTCGACGAAGGCTGGAGCGTGCTTCTTCGAAGAGCTCGTTCGGAATCTTCAGGATCAACTGCTCGGTGCCAGCCGTCCAGCGCAGCTGGATGCTGCGTCGTGGCGCGATGACGGCCGCGCGTCCCTCGGCCACGCTGATTCGATGCCCGTCGCTCTCGATCTCGGCCCCTCCGCGAATCGACATGTGCACCAGAGAGAAATCTGCAAAAGGACGAGGTGTCACTGTGACCTCTGCGCCATACCTCAACAGATAGACCTGCAAGCGGCCCGTTGCGCCCTTGAACATCGACGCCTCGACCGCGCCGCGCCCCCATCGCAGAAGATGTTCGGCGAGCTCGTGCGAAACCTGCTCGTGCGAATCGGCTCTTTCCGTCGATTTGAAGAGGCAGTTTTCGTACAGCGGCGCGAGGCTGCTGGAACGTCGCGGGATGGCCATGATCGGCGGTCGTGGGAGGAGGGGCGCGGTAGAGGCAGCACTCGGGCTGTGCTCCTTCTTCGGCGCAGTGTGTAGCGCCGCGCCGGTTCGTCGGTCAGTGCTTTCCCAAGAATTGCCGAAAGTGGATTTGTTCCGGCCCGCTGATTGCCGAATTCGGATGAGACGCTTCAGTGGTGTCGACCACGGGTCTCGCTGGGAAGCTCTTCGAAGCGGGCCTTGTAGTAGGCAGCCAGCCGCCCGGGATGGCTGAAGCCCAACTCGAACGCAACCGCAGTGATGTTGGCGCCTGGTTGCATGAGGAGTCGCGAGCGCAGGGCGTCGAGCCGCATGTTGCGCAGCAATTCCATGGGCGGAGTACCGCAGAACCTGTGACACAGCATGTTCAGGGTGCGCTCGCTGACACAGCCCGCCCTCGCCAGGTCGTGCAGCGATATGGGTGCGCCGAGGCGCATGCGCATGTAGTCGAGCACCTTCTCCATGCGCCGACCGCCATCGGCCAGCGCGAGCTTGTCGAGGCGATCGACCGGCGGCGCCGTGTGGCCGTGCTGACGGTCGATGCGCGGCTCGGCCGAACTGTTGCCGGCAATGAACAGTGCCACGCTGCGTTCGAAATGCGCCAGCCAGTCGGTATTCAGGCTCACATCGCGAGGAAGGGAGAGGGTGCCGAGCAAAGAGTGCATCAGCAGCGTCCACTGGACGTTGAGTGCCCGAGGCAAGACGAAGCCGGCACTCCAGGAACCCGTGCGTTTCTCCGGGCCCGAGGACGCTTCGTGAAGGAGATCGTTGGGCACCTTGAGCAGCAGCCGCTCCGATCCCGCAAGGCAGTGAAGGCGCAATGAACTTCGAGGTGACACGAACACGGCTTGACCTGTCGTAACGTTGAGTCGGGCGCCATCGACGTCGAGTTGCATCCCGTTGCGAAGCGGCATGTGGACCAGGGAGAAGTCGTCGAAGGTGTCCGACTCGATGTGCACCTCTGCGCCATAGCGCACCAGGTACACCTGCATGCGGTCGAACGCTCCCTTGTGGACCGCGGTGTCAACGGCCCCTCGCCCCCATCGGATGACGTGACCGGTGAGTTCGGAGCCTAGCTTGCCGTGCGACTGGACGTGTTCGTCCGACTCGAACACGCAGTTTCGGTGAAGGGGGGCGAGATCGGCAGCGCTCAGCGCGAACGTGCCGGCAGTGTGGTGCGCTTGCATGATGGGTGGAAACGGACGGGTGGAAATTCTGTGAGCCCCTGGTGGCTGAGCGATCGGTGAATACCCCCGGGGCCCTGGCTCGTCGTGGAAAAGTTGCAGAAAGAGGATGTTCGAGCGGTGCGCGACTTCAACAAGCGGATAGGTGTGCTCGCCGATGCTTCCTACCATCGAATTCGCATACTGATCGGAGAAGCCTGCCATGTGGATGCCGCCGCTTTATAGAGATTTCGCCAACCAAGCACAGATTGACGCCCAGTACGGCACGCAGCGCTGGGTGCCCGATCCGGAAGGAGAAGCCAGGCACTATGTCGAACGGAGCCGATATGCGCGCACGCGCCTGCGCTGCACCTTGGATCTGCCGTTCGGCCCCACGCTCGACGAAACGCTCGACATCTTTCCTGCCGACCAGTCGGGCGCGCCGGTGTTCATCTTCGTCCACGGGGGGTATTGGCGCGCGAACACCGCCAAGGAGTTCAGTTGCGTGGCACTGGGCCTGCAGCCTCTCGGCATCACGACGGTGGTGGTGAACTACGCGCTGTGCCCCAAGGTGACGATCGACGAGATCACCCGGCAGGTGCGCGCTGCCACTGCCTGGGTGCTGCGCAACATCGAGCGTCACGGCGGGGACCCGTCGCGCGTCGCGCTCGGCGGCCATTCGGCCGGGGGGCATCTCACGGCGATGGCGCTCCAGACGCGATGGACCGAAGAGTACGGCCTGCCGGAAGACCCGCTTGCCGCTGCCGTCCTGGTCAGCGGCATCTACGACATCCAGCCGCTTCGATACAGCTACCTGCAGCCGCAGATCCAGCTGGACGACGGTATCGTGCTTCGGAACTCGCCACTCGCCAGCGTCCGCCGCTGCACAACGCCGGCCCTCATTACCTGGGGCCGCGAAGAGTCCGACGAGTTCCGCCGCCAGTCGAGTGCCTTTCATGCCGCGTGGCAGAAGAAGGGCAATGCATCGGAGCTCGTCCCCCAAGAGGGCTGTCATCACTTCACGGCGATCCACGGCTTTGAAGATCCGTCGAGCCAACTGTGCCGCTGGCTGGCGAATTCTCTGAAAGTCACGCCTCCGCCAACCGGCACCAACCGGTGATCGCTCGCGAGAGAATCGCTCTTTGGGAGGTGCTCCTTGCTGTGCGCGGGTCCGTCGTTCCGCGCATAGCGCCGCAGATCATCTCGGTGGCATTGCTTTCGGCGCTCGTGGTCTGGGCGCAGCAGCGCGATTGGATCGCCTTCACGCCGGTGGCGCCGGTTGCGCTAACGACCATCGGAGGGGCGCTCTCGATCTTTGCAGCATTTCGCAATGCGGCCTGCTATGACCGGTGGTGGGAGGGGCGCAGGCTCCTGGGGTCCATCGCGATCGAAGCCCGCAGCCTTGCCAGGCTTGCGCGCCGCCATATCGCCGTGGAAGTCCACGACGACGTTGCGTGGCGCATTGCGGCACGTTGCATCGCCTTCGGGTATCTCGCGCGAGATCTGCTGCGCGGTGACCTGCCCGGCGATGCAGGGCTGCAACTGCTTCCCGAAGAGGAGCGTGCACTGATCCGTGCTGCTGGCAGTCCACCGTACGGGGTGCTCGACGCCATGTCCCGCGATCTTGCGGATGTCGCAGCCGCAAACCGCGTTGCGTCGTCGATGCTGTTCGCGATGGAAGAGCGCGTCGGGGGGCTCTGTGCCGCCCTCGCCGGCCTGGAGCGCATCCGGGCGACGCCCGTGCCCTTCGCCTACACGTTGCTGCTGCACCGGACGGCGTACCTGTTCTGCTTCTTCTTGATGCCCTTCGGGCTTGCATATTCCGTCGGCTGGTGGACTCCGCTTCTCACTGCGCTCATCGCGTACACCTTCTTTGGGCTGGACGCCATGGGCCAGGAACTGGGTGCACCGTTCATGCTCTCTTCCAATTGCCTGCCACTCGACGCGATTGCCCGTGCCATCGACATCGGGGTCAGGGAGTCGATGGGCGCAACGGTCCTGCCCGCAGCGCCGACGCCCAATAGACATTTCCTGTCTTGATGGCGCATGGCGGCCGCTGTGCAGAAACCGGATCGACTCACCCCATCGTTGCTCCGATTCCGGATAGATCGCCCCGAGCCCCTGTCCCTAGACTGCAAGCCAATGCACAAGCGATCGAGAGATAACTTGTGCTGCTGGGAGGACGGTTCGCCGCCTCTCGGAAAACAGGGGAGACAACAATGAGCTTCACGATCGCACTGAACTTCGAGGACGGCGTCACGCGCTTTGTCGACTGCGGGCCGGACGACACGGTGGTGAATGCCGCCTATCGACAGGGCATCAACATTCCCATGGACTGCCGAGAGGGCGCATGCGCAACCTGCAAGTGCCGCGTGGAATCCGGAAAGTACTCACTGGGTGACTACATCGACGACGCACTGAGCAAAGAGGAGGCTGGTGCCGGCTATGCGCTCGCGTGCCAGATGCGCCCGGAGAGCGATTGTGTGGTGTTGGTTCCGACCCAATCCACCGCATGCAATACCAAGCCTGAGAGCTTCGTTGCCCAGATCGAGGATGTGAAGCGGCTCTCGGACAGCACGTTCTCGCTGGTTCTGCGGGGGGATGATCTCAGGCGTCTGGACTATCTTCCGGGGCAGTACGCCAACTTGCAGGTTCCGGGCGAGGCTGAGCAGCATCGCGCGTACTCCTTCAGTTCGATGGATGCTGCGCGCACCAAGGTCTCGTTCCTGATCCGCAACGTGCCCGGCGGATTGATGAGTGGCTTCCTGCGCGAGCGCGCCAAGGTCGGCGAGTCGATCAGGCTGACCGGGCCGATCGGCAGCTTCTATATCCGGGCCATCCAGCGGCCCGTCCTGATGCTCGCGGGTGGAACCGGGCTCGCGCCCTTCCTCGCGATGCTCGAAAAGATCGCTGCAAACGGGGGCAGCAAGTACCCGATTCACCTCATCTACGGTGTGAACACCGACAGGGACGTGGTCGAGACGGACAGGCTCGATGCACTGGCCCAACGCATCGACAAATTCAGCTACGCGATCTGCGTGGTGGATGCCAACAGCGAGCATCCGAAAAAAGGTTATGTCACACATCACATCGAGCCAACGCATCTGAATGAAGGGGAGGTCGACATCTATCTTTGCGGGCCACCGCCCATGGTCGATGCTGTCGCGCAGCATCTGCGCGACGTCGACATCAAGTCTGCGTCGTTCCATTTCGAAAAGTTTGCGCCCAGCCTGAGCTGAGCACGCGCCGCCATGCAGAGCGAACCCGCGATCTTCGATCGGGTCGAGATGTGCCTGGTCGGTCACCCAGCCATCGACGATGCACACCGGGAGTTCGACTTGCTGTTGCAGTCGATGGTGGCCGCGGAGGAGGCTGGATTGGGGGCGGCGCTCGACGCCATGTTGAACCATGCGGAAGCCCATTTCGCTCTCGAAGAAGAGCTGATGGCGCGTCACGACTTCCCTGCACGCGAATGCCATGCCGCAGAGCATGGGCGCGTTCTGGCGTCGATCCGCGAGGTGAGTGCATTGCTCAGGGAGGGCGATGCCGACGTGGTGCGAGAGCTTGCGCAAGCTTTGGCGGATTGGTTTCCCGGCCACTCCGACTACATGGACGCCTCGGTCGCCAACTGGATCACCAAAAAGACCGCCGGCGGCGCGCCGATCGTGCTGCGGCGACCGGCGGCGCGCCTCGCACCAACAGCGCAGCACCCAACGACCGAGCGCCTTGACTGCGTGACGGTCGCTCTCGAATCACCCTAACGGAGACATCAATGTCAATTGCCAGGACCGCACAAGATTGGCGGCAGTTCGTGGAAGGCTGTCTGGATTTTCGACCCGACGACCGGACATTTCGCGTTGCGCGATCCATGTTCACCGAGCCGGAGCTCTTCGATCTCGAGATGGAGCTCGTGTTCGAGAAAAACTGGATCTACGCCTGCCACGAGAGCGAGATCAGCCGGCCGCACGACTACGTCACGATGCAGGCCGGCCGGCAGCCAATGATCATCACGCGTGACGGAAACGGCAGCCTCAATGCGCTGGTGAATGCCTGCGCGCACCGCGGCGCCACGCTGACCCGGGTCAGCAAGGGGCACCAATCGACCTTCGTCTGCTCCTTCCATGCCTGGACCTTCCGTTCGGACGGGAAGTTGCTGAAGGTCAAGGCGCCTGCCGAGTATCCGGAAGGTTTCGACCTCAGTGCGCGCAATCTCAAGAAGGCACGCGTCGCGAGCTACAAGGGATTCGTCTTCGTCAACCTGGACACCGAAGGCACCGTCTCGCTCGAGGACTACCTCGGCGATGCCAAGGTGTTTCTCGACCTGATGGTTGCCCAATCGCCGACCGGCGAACTCGAAGTGCTGCCGGGCAAGGGCCACTACACCTACGCGGGCAACTGGAAGCTGCAGAACGAGAACGGCCTCGACGGCTATCACGTGAGCACCGTCCATTACAACTACGTCGCCACCGTTCAACACCGAGCGGAGATCAATGCGAAGAAGGGCGAGGAGTTGGCCAACACGCTGGACTACCGGAAGCTCGGCGCCGGGGACGCGGCCACCGACGACGGCTGGTTCTCGTTCCCCAACGGCCACAGCGTGCTGTTCAGCGACATGCCCAATCCGCAGGTGCGGCCAGGGTACGACACGGTGATGCCGCGGCTCGTGAAGGAGTACGGACAGAAAAAGGCAGAGTGGATGATGCACCGCCTGCGCAACCTGAACATCTACCCGAGCCTGTTCTTCATGGACCAGATCAGCTCGCAGCTCCGGATCATCCGGCCGGTCGCATGGAACAAGACGCAGATCCTGAGCCAGTGCATCGGCGTCAAGGGCGAGTCCGACAAGGACCGCGAGAACCGAATTCGCCAGTTCGAGGACTTCTTCAATGTGTCCGGCATGGGCACGCCCGACGACCTCACCGAGTTCCGTGAGGCCCAGCGGGGCTTCCAGGGGCGCATGGAGAAGTGGAACGACATCTCTCGTGGGTGCGAGAAGTGGATCAAGGGCCCCACGACCAACTCCGAGACGCTGGGCATCCAGCCGGTGCTCACGGGCTGTGAGCTGACCCACGAGGGCCTCTACGCCAACCAGCACGGTGCATGGCGCGACGCGTTGCTGAGGGGGCTCGACGCGAAGATCAACAGCGGCCGGGGAGACAAGTAATGAGAAACATGATGGACCTCCAGAAGAGCGTGGAGCAGTTCTTCTACCGGAAGGCCGATCTTTGCGATCGGCGGGAGTGGGTGGACTACCTGGAGCTCTTCGACGAGAACGCGGAGTTCCACATTCCGCAGTGGGACTCGGAGCATGTCTACACCTCCGACCCCAAGCGGAGCATGTCGTTGATGTACTACGCGAACCGCGCAGGCCTCGAAGACCGCGTGTTCCGGCTGGGGACCGGAAAGTCGGCCGCCTCGACACCCATGCCGCGCACCCTGCACCAGATCTCCAACGTGACGATCCAGGAGGTCTCCGATTCGCAGCTCGAAGCGAAGGCGAAGTGGGTCACCCATGTCTACCGCTTCGGCCAGAGCTCGTACTTCTACGGAGATTCGACGTACCTGCTCAGGCCGACCGGGGCCAGCTGGGTGATTCTCAAGAAGCATGTCGTTCTCATGAACGACACGATCGATTCCGTGCTCGATTTCTATCACGTCTGACGAGGCCACCATGCGACAAGTCGACGTACAGAAACTGGCCGACGAAGCACGCTTCAATGGCTTTCACGGCGTGGTGCTGCTGTGGTGCGCACTGATCATCGTCTTCGATGGCTATGACCTCGCGGTCGTGGGCATCGCGTTGCCTTCGATCATGAAGGAAATGGGCGTGAGTCCGGCGAATGCTGGCTTCATGGTGAGCTCGGCGCTCTTCGGCATGATGTTCGGAAACGTGTTCTTCGGAACCGTCTCCGAACGGATCGGACGTCGCTGGACGATCTCGATCTGTATTCTGCTGTTCAGCCTCTTCACGGCAGCCGCCGGCATGACGAAGGATCCGATCTCCTTCAGCGTGACGCGCTTTCTCGCGGGCGTGGGAATCGGTGGTGTGATGCCCAATGTCATTGCTCAGATGACGGAGTACTCACCCCGCAAGATCCGCAGCATGATGGTCACCATGATGTTCAGCGGCTATTCGGTCGGCGGCATGATCGCTGCGTTGCTGGGCAAGGGGATGATCGAGTCGCTGGGCTGGCAATCGGTGTTCTTCGCCGCTGGGCTGCCGATCCTGCTCATCCCTTTGATCCTGAAGTCGATGCCCGACTCGATGGCCTACATGATCAAGAAGGGGCGCATGCACGACCTGCAGCGCATCGTGGCCCGGATGGCGCCTGATCACATGGCCCAGAGCGGCGACCAATTCGTCCTGCCCAAGCAACAAAAGGTGGACGGTGCCCCCATCCGGCAGTTGTTTCACCATGGCCGGGGCTTCAGCACGGTGATGTTCTGGGTCGCTTGCTTCATGTGTCTCTTCATGGTGTACGCGCTCAGCTCCTGGCTCACCAAGCTCATGGCGCAGGCCGGCTACAGCTTGGGCTCGGCGCTCACCTTCGTCCTCGTGCTCAACATCGGTGCGGTGGTCGGGGCCATTGGAGGCGGCTGGCTCGCCGACCGATTCAGCATCAAGTGGGTGCAGGTATCGATGTTCCTGATGGCGGCAGTATCCATCGTTCTGCTGGGCCAGAAGATGGATACGGCCTGGCTCTACGTCGTGGTGGCGTTGGCTGGGGCGTCGACCATCGGAACGCAGATCGTGAACTCTGCCTATGCCAGCCAGTTCTATCCCATGACCGCGCGCTCGACCGGCGTGGGCGTCATGCTCGGCGTGGGCCGGGCGGGCGCCATCCTCGCGCCGATCCTGATCGGCGTGCTGGTCGGCATGGAGATGCCGCTGCAGCTCAACTTCCTCGCCATCGCCGTGCCGGCGGTCCTTGCCGCGTTGGCCACCGCGCTGATCCAGCACGGTCGGTCGGCGTCTGTCCAACAGGACGCCGCGCAAACGGTGGTCGATGGGGGCTTGGGCCTGAAGCGCGCTGCGGCTCGGCAGTGACCCCGAATTCGGACTGGGGCTGCCTGATCCGGTTGACCAACACCGGCGAAACCTTCCGATGCAGCAACGACCGTCATCTCCTGGCCGGTATGGAGCAGCTCGGGCGCAAGGGCATCCCGGTGGGATGTCGCAACGGAGGTTGCGGTGTCTGCAAGGTCCGTGTGGTCGAGGGCCAGGTCGAGCGCAGAAAGATGAGCCGAGCGGTGATCGCCGCCGAAGAAGAGCAGGAGGGCTACGCGCTCGCCTGCAGGGTCTATCCACTGACCGATTTGCAGGTCGATGTGGTCGGCAGGATGGCGCGCACCGTAGAAGCTGGATTGAGTGAATCGAACAAGGAGATCTAGATGGCGTTGAATGGAGTATTGCGTCCCGGACATGTGGCGCTGCGCGTGCTCGAGATGGAGCCCGCCCTCAAGCACTACCGCGATGTTCTCGGGTTGGTGGAGACCGGCCGTGACCATCAAGGCCGTGTGTATCTCAAGGCCTGGGACGAGCATGACCACCACAGTCTGGTGCTGCGCGAAGCCGACGAAGCGGGCATGGACTACATGGGCTGGAAGGTGGACTCGGCAGCGACACTGAAGAAGCTCGCTGCAGATGTCGAAGCCTCGGGGTTGTGCGGCGACACGGCGTGGATTGCGGCCGGTGAGCACCTGGAAACGGGCGAGCGTTTCCGCTTCACGGTGCCGACGGGTCATGTGATGGAACTGTTCGCCGACAAGGGCAAGGTCGGCAACAACTGCGGAACCGACGGCCCGGACGTGAACCCCGACCCGTGGCCTGAAGGGCTGAAAGGCATCGCACCGTCGCGGTTCGACCACTGTCTGTTGTACGGTGACGACCTCGACGGGACGGTCAAGCTCTTCACTGAAGTGCTCGGATTCAGCATCGCCGAACGGGTGATGACGGCGGCGGACAAGAACTTCATGATCGCTGCATTCCTGAGCTGCTCGAACAAGGCGCACGACGTGGCCTTCATCCGACAGCCGGTCAAGGGGAAGCTCCATCACGCGTCGTTCGAACTGGGCAGTTGGGAGAAGGTGTTGCGCGCGGCGGACATCCTCTCGCGCACGAAGACTTCGATCGACCTGGGGCCGACGCGACACGGCATCACGCGAGGCGAGACCATCTACTTCTTCGACCCGTCCGGCAATCGCAACGAAGTGTTTTCGGGTGGCTACATCTTCTACCCCGACAAGCCCGCAATCACCTGGTACGACGAGACCCTGGGGCCGGCGATCTTCTATCACGACCGCCAGCTGAATGACGCCTTCCTGTCGGTGTTCACCTGATGAGGATCAGCGTTCCCTCTGGTGTGCCGCACTGGGAATTTGCCGCGGCGATGGTGCAGGCGGCCGCCCATTGGGCAGAGGAGTCCGGTATCAGGGTCAATGTCGCCGTTGTCGATGCTGGCGGCAACTTGATGTCGTTTCTGCGCATGCCGGGCGCGTTCCTGCACTCGATCGATATCGCCATTGACAAGGCCTACACCGCTGCCAGCTTCGGCATGCCGACCGGCGCATGGGCTGAGGCACTCGACAAGCACTCTCCCGCTGTGCGTGAAGGTATCCCGATGCGCCCGCGCATGGTGTGCTTCGCCGGCGGATTGCCGATCGAATACCAAGGGCGGCTAATCGGCGGCATCGGCGTCTCCGGCGGATCGGAGCTGGAGGACGAAGCCTGCGCCAGAGCGGGGCTGTCCGTCATCGCAATGAAGACCTGAATCCCGAAGGAAGTGAAGTGAGCAAAGACATTCTGAATTTCATCAACGGCGAGTACGTCAAGAACGCGAGCGGTAGGACCTACGAGAAGCGCAACCCAGTCGATGATTCTCTGGTCGGCCTCGTCCATGAGGCCGGCAAGCCGGAAGTGGACGCGGCCGTCGCGGCGGCCCGCGCGGCGCTGCGCGGCCCGTGGGGCAGGCTCTCCGTCGCGGAGCGCTGCGCGATGCTGGACGGGCTGGTGGCCGAGATCAACCACAGGTTCGACGATTTCCTGCAAGCCGAAATCGCCGACACGGGCAAACCGGCGCATCTGGCTTCGCATGTGGATATCCCGCGCGGTGCGGCCAACTTCCAGGTGTTCACCGACACGATCAAGAACGCCTCCACCGAATCGTTCGAGATGCGAACGCCCGACGGCAAGACGGCCCGCAGCTATGGCGTGCGCGTGCCGCGCGGCGTGATCGCCATCATCTGCCCCTGGAACCTGCCGCTGCTGTTGATGACCTGGAAGGCAGGGCCAGCACTGGCATGCGGCAACACCGTCGTCGTGAAGCCTTCCGAGGCCACACCGAGCACGGCCACCTTGCTGGGCGAGGTGATGAACAAGGTCGGCGTTCCGAAGGGCGTCTACAACGTGGTCAACGGCTTCGGCGTGGACTCGGCGGGCGCGTTCCTGACGGCCCATCCGCATGTGAACGGCATCACCTTCACCGGGGAGACGAAGACCGGGGCTGCGATCATGAAGGCAGGCGCCGACGGCATCCGTCCGGTATCGCTTGAGCTGGGTGGCAAGAACGCTGCGCTGGTGTTCGCCGACTGCGATTTCGACAACGCCGTGGCCACGGTGACCCGCTCGTGCTTCGAGAACGCCGGGCAGGTCTGTCTGGGCACCGAGCGCGTGTATGTGCAGCGGCCGATCTTCGACAAGTTCGTGCAGGCACTCAAGGGCCAGGCCGAAGCGATGAAGCCGGGCCGTCCTTTCGACAAGGCCACGAAGATCGGCCCGCTCGTCAGCAAGGTGCATCAGAAGAAGGTTCTGGGCATGTACCAGAAGGCCAAGGACGAGGGCGCGACCATCGTCACCGGAGGTGGCATTCCCGACATGCCGGCCGACCTGAAGGACGGTTGCTGGGTGCAGCCGACGATCTGGACTGGCTTGCCCGAGACCGCCACGGTCGTGACCGAAGAGATCTTCGGGCCCTGCTGTCACATCCAGCCCTTCGACACCGAGGACGAGGTGCTGAACATGGTGAACGCCAACCGCTATGGGCTGGCCACATCCATCCACACACAGGACATCAGCCGAGCCATGCGCCTGGCGGCGGCGATCGAGGTCGGGCTGTGCTGGATCAACAGCTGGTTCCTGCGCGATCTGCGGACGCCCTTCGGCGGGTCGAAGCAGTCCGGCATCGGGCGCGAAGGGGGTCTGCACTCGCTGGAGTTCTACACCGAGCTGCGCAACGTCATGGTCAAGTACTGAGGAGCGAGCATGGACAAGGAAAAGATCAAGGGCTGGGGCGATGCCCTGTACGACGCCCTGGTCAGCTGCAGACCCGTCGAGCCGCTGACCGATCGTGAGCCCGGCATGTCGATCGAGGAGGCCTATCAGATCCAGCTGCGCATGATCCAGCGCCGCGTCGACGGCGGCGAGACCGTGGTCGGCAAGAAGATCGGCGTGACCAGCAAGATCGTGATGCAGATGCTGGGTGTGAATCAGCCGGACTTTGGCCAGTTGCTCTCCGGCATGGTGTTCAACGAGGGGGAACCAATCCTGGTCGACAGCCTCATCGCACCCAAGGCGGAGGCCGAGGTGGCCTTCCTGCTGAAGCGCGACCTGACCGGGCCCGGGGTGACGGCGGCGGACGTGCTGCGGGCCACCGAATGCGTGATGCCGTGCTTCGAGATCGTCGATTCGCGCGTCAAGGACTGGAAGATCAAGATCCAGGATACCGTGGCCGACAACGCCTCGTGCGGCGTGCTCACACTCGGCGGGCAACGACGCAGCCCGCGCGATCTCGACCTTGCGCTGGCGGGCATGGTCCTAGAGAAGAACGGCGAAGTCATCAGCACCTCGACCGGGGCCTCGGTCCAGGGGTCGCCCGTCAATGCGGTGGCCTGGCTGGCCAACACGCTCGGCCGACTGGGCATCGGGTTGAAGGCCGGCGAAATCATTCTCTCGGGCTCGCAGTCGCCACTCGTGCCGGTCAAGGCCGGCGACAGCCTCCACTGCAGCGTCGGTGGTCTGGGCGGCACCTCGGTGCGATTCATCTGAAAGCCAAGGAACATCTCGCATGAGCACTCTGAATCAGAGCGACGTCGTTCGACTCGCCGAACTCCTCGAAGCCGCCGAACTCCAGGCGCGCGACGTGACCAAGATCACCGATGACTATCCCGGCATGGACTGGGACGACGCCTACGCCATCCAGGAGGCCCTGCGTGGCCTCAAGGAAGGGCGTGGCCACAAGATCGTCGGCCTGAAGGCAGGGTTGACCTCCTTCGCCAAGATGAAGCAGATGGGCGTGACGAGTCCCGTGTTCGGTTTCGTGGCCGACTACATGGCGCGGCCCGACGGCGGCGAGATCGAAGCCTCGCAGCTCATCCACCCCAAGGTCGAGGCCGAGATCTGCATCGTCACCAAGGCGCCGCTCAAGGGCCCCGGATGTCATGTCGCCGCAGTCATGGCTGCCACCGACTTCGTGATTCCGGCCGTCGAGGTGATCGATTCGCGCTACCGTGACTTCAAGTTCGACCTCAAGAGCGTGATCGCCGACAACACCTCGGCGTCGCGGTTCGTGATCGGTGGGCGGATGTGCGACCTGTCCGAGCTCGACCTGCGCACCCTGGGCGTGGTGCTCGAAAAGAACGGCGAGGTGGTGAGCATGGCGGCCGGTGCGGCAGTTCTAGGCCATCCGCTCGCGGCCGTGGCAATGCTCGCCAACCACCTCGGCCAGCGCGGCCAGGAGATTCCGGCCGGGACCTTCATCATGACCGGCGGCGTGACCGAGGCCATTGCGGTGGAGGCGGGCGACAGCGTGGCGGTGCGCTTCCAGGACCTGGGCACCGTTTCAATGCGTTTCGTCTGAGCCTGAGTCCCTGCCATGCCCATCGCACAGATCCATCTGATCGAAGGACGCACGGAGGCGCAGAAGCAGGCCGTGATCGAAAAGGTCACACAGGCCCTGATCGACGCTGTGGGGGCTCCGCAAGAAAGTGTGCGGGTGCTGATCCATGACGTGCCGGCGGAGAACTGGGGGATTGCCGGAACGTCGGCCAAGTCGCGCGGCCGCGGCAAGGCGATGCCGCCTTCGGATTCGACGGTGCCGGATGCGTCGGCCGTCTCGGCGCAACTGAGCCGTCGGCTCGCGCCGCCTTCGCGCAACGGAAGAAACTGAGGCCGCCGGCCTCGACCCCACGAAGGCGCTCCGCACCAGCGCCACCCACAGAGAAGCACGCATGGCCACCAAAAAAGACAGACCCAACAACTTCACGCAGCAGGAAGGCGAAATCCACCTCGGTGGCATCGATGCACTGGTGCGCCTCACGCTGGACCAGATCCGCACCGACGCGCGGCGCGGGCTGAAGACGGGCATGTTCGTCAGTGGCTACCGCGGTTCGCCCGTCGGCATGCTGGATGCATCGCTGATCAGGCAGCAGAAACTGCTGGAAGAACACAACATCCGTTTCGTCGACGGCCTGAACGAAGACCTCGCCGCGACGGCGGTGTGGGGTACGCAGATGATGCATACCGTCGGCCAGCAGAAGTTCGACGGCGTGACCGGCATGTGGTACGGCAAGGCCCCGGGTGTTGACCGCAGCGGCGATGCGCTCAAGCATGCCAACTACACCGGCACGGGAAAGAACGGTGGCGTGCTTGCCGTGGTGGGCGACGATCCCAGCTGCAAGAGCTCGTCTCTGTGCAGCCAGTCCGAGCCGATGCTGTTCCACGTGGGCATGCCCTCGCTCTACCCGGGCAATGTGCAGGAGATCCTCGATCTGGGCCTGCACGGCTACAACATGTCGCGCCTGTCGGGCCTGTGGGTGGGCCTGAAGATCGTCACCAACGTGGCCGATGGCAGTGGCACTGCCAGTGTCTCGCCCGAGCGGCTGAACTTCGTCACTCCCGACCTGAGCTTCGACGGCAAGATCTTCACGCCGAACATGAATCTCGGCATGAACGTGCGCTCCGAGGCGCTCGAGATGGAGCAGTCGCTCTACACCCGCAGGCTCGAGGTGGCCAAGCGCTATGCGCGGGAGAACCGGCTCAACAACGTCGTGTTCGAGAACCGCGATGCCTGGCTCGGCATCATCACCGCCGGGAAGACCTACAACGACCTGCGCCAGGCCTTCCTCGAGTTGGGGCTGGATGACGAAGCGCTGCGTCGCTACGGCATCCGCATTCTCAAGATGGGCATGCTCTTCCCGATGGAGCCCACGGTCGTGCGCGATTTCGCCAAGGGCCTGGAAGAAATCTTCGTCATCGAGGAGAAGCGTCCCTTCCTGGAGATGTTCGCGAAGAACGTTCTTTACGGGATGGCCAACGCGCCACGCATCGTCGGCAAGTTCGACGAAGAGGAGAAGGAACTGCTGCCGCACTACGGCGAGTTCGAATCGGACGTGATCGGCCGGGCGTTGACCAGGCGTCTCTCGCGCAAGGCGAACGTCGAGTCGGCCGAAGCCTGGCTCAAGCGCCTTGACGAGATCCACGCCCGCGTAAAGCTCGCCACCTCCACGCGCACCGCCTGGTACTGTTCCGGCTGTCCGCACAACAGCTCGACCCAGGCTGTGGATGGCAGCATCGTCTCCGCCGGGATCGGCTGCCACACGATGGCGATGTGGATGGATCGCAACGTCGTGATGGGCACCCACATGGGCGCGGAGGGTGCGCAGTGGATCGGCATGGCGCCGTTCACCGACACGAAGCACATCTTCCAGAACATGGGCGACGGCACATACGCCCATTCGGGCAGCCTCGCGATCCGCTACGCGGCGTCCACCAACGCCAACATCACTTTCAAGCTGCTGCGCAACGCCCACACATCCATGACGGGGGGGCAGGAGATCATGGGCGCGCACCCGGTGGCGAACATGGTGGCGGACCTGCTGGCCAACGGTGTGAAGAAGGTCATCGTCACCACCAACGACCTGACCCCGTACCAGGGCATCAGTTTGGCGGGCGCCACCGAGGTGTGGCACCGCGATCGCCTGGATGAAGCGCAACGTACGCTGGCCGGAATCCCGGGCACGACGGTGCTCGTGCACGATCAGGAATGCGCTGCCGAGCTCCGTCGCGCCAGAAGTCGAGGCAAGGCCGAGGAACCCGCCGAGGTCACCGTCATCAACGAGCGCGTGTGCGAAGGCTGCGGCGACTGCGGCGTCAAGTCCAACTGCATGAGCGTCGAGCCGGTCGAGACCGAATTCGGGCGCAAGACGCGCATCCATCAGTCCTCGTGCAACAAGGACTTCTCGTGCGTCAAGGGCTTCTGCCCCTCTTTCCTGACCATCACGCCGCATGCCGAGCCGGCATCGGCCGACGGTGCGAAGAAGAAGCGGAAGAAGGGCCGTATCCCCGTGCTGGACAGGGCCCTGCCCGAGCCGGTCGTCAAGGTCGACGACAGCTTCGGATTCGGTATCCATGTGATGGGCATCGGCGGCACGGGGTCGGTGACCGTGGTGGCCACCATCGCCAATGCCGCGCGGCTGGAGGGCAAGCACGTCGTCGGGCTGGACCAGACGGGCCTCGCGCAGAAGGGTGGGGCGGTGATCTCCGACATCAAGATCACACGCGACCCGTTCAGCGGGTCCAACAAGATCTCCGATGGCCGCACCGACCTGTACCTGGGGTTCGACATTCTGAATGCGACGGATCCGAAGAACCTGGACAAGTGCCTGCCCGAGCGCACGATCGCCGTGGTCTCGACCACTCGCACGCCCACGGGCCAGATGATCGCCAATCGCAGGGTGGCTTTCCCGATCGTTCCGGACTTGACTGGCGGCATCGACCGCGTGACCCGCAAGGAGCACAACGTCTATCTCGATGGGCAGGCGCTGGCCGAAGGCCTGTTCGGCGACGCGATGGCGACCAACAACTTCATGGTCGGCGTGGCCTTCCAGGCCGGGACGATTCCGCTCAAGGCCGAATCGATCGAGGCCGCGATCGAAGCCTCGGGCGTCGGTGTCGAGCAGAGCCTGGCGGCCTTCCGCTGGGGCCGCATGGCGGTGGTGGACCGGGCATTCGTGCTCGCGGAAATCGCCAAGCATGCGCGGGCCCAGGCCACACCGAAGCTCACCGCGCAAGCGCGCGCGATCGTCGAGGCCGCGGGCGCGCATGGGGAGACGCGGCGCCTGCTGGAAGTTCGGGTGCCCGAACTCATCGAGTTCCAGGACGAGTCCTATGCCCGCCGCTACGCGAGCACCGTCGCCAAGGTGGTGGCCGCCGAGCGCCGGGTGATGCCCGAGTCGAGCCAGCTGTCGGAGGCAGCCGCGCGCTACCTCTACAAGCTCATGGCCTACAAGGACGAGTACGAAGTGGCACGGTTGCACACGGACCCGGCCTTCCTCGCCGAGCTCGATGCCATGTTCCCGAACGGCTACAGCGTCAAGTACAACCTCGCTCCGCCGACGATTTCCAAGCGCGATCCTGCAACGGGCCACCTGATCAAGCAGCAGTTCGGCCCCTGGGTGCGAACGGCTTTCAAATGGCTCACCCGTTTCAAGGGTCTGCGCGGGGGCATGCTCGACATGTTCGGCAAGACGGAGGAGCGACGCATGGAGCGCCAACTCATCGAGGAGTACATCGGCGAGCTCGACGAGATCTCGCGTCAGCTGAGCGCGGCAAACCACGCGCACGCAGTCGCGCTCGCGCAGGTGCCCGACGAGATTCGTGGCTACGGCCACGTCAAGGAGAAGAGCGTGGCCGAAGCCAGCGTTCTGCGGACAAAGCGCCGCAATGCCTTCCTGGCCGCGATGCACGACCGCGCGCCAGCAGCGCGGACCGCGGTGGTCGAAGAAGAAGTCGCCTGATCGTTTCCTGGAGAACGGCGTATGAACAAGCTGAACGGTTTCGACATCGAGGACCTCGAGCCCGGCATGAGCGCGAGCTTCGCCAAGACCATCACCGAGGCGGACATCATCCTCTTCGCCGGTGCGTCGGGCGACAACAACGCCATGCACATCAACGAGGAGTTCGCCCGCCAGACGCAGTTCAAGGGCCGCATCGCACACGGCATGCTGACTGCGAGCGTGATCTCGGCCGCCATCGCCGGCCGCCTGCCGGGGCCCGGCACCGTCTACCTGGGGCAGAGCCTGCGCTTCAAGGCGCCGGTGCGCCCGGGCGACACCGTGCACGCCACGGTGACGGTCAAGGAGCTGATGCGGGAAAAGGGCCGGGCGACGCTGACCACGGTCTGCCGGGTGGGAGACACGGTGGTGATCGACGGCGAGGCGGTCGTGATGCCGACCTCGCGCGGTGCCTGAGGCGCAAGGCCATCGCGTGAACCGGGCGCTCATCAAGCCCGCGTGCGACCTGGCCGGCCCGACGAAGCGAGTGAACACATGAACTACGAAACCATCCTGACAGCCGAGCTGGGCGAAGGCGAGCTGCGAACGGGCGTCATCACGCTCCATCGTGTCGAGCAGCTCAATGCGCTGAACGACGCACTGATGGACGAGCTGGGCGCCGCGCTCAAGGGCTACGACGCCGACGACGGCATTGGCTGCATCATCGTCACGGGCTGCGATCGCGCTTTCGCGGCCGGCGCCGACATCTCGGCGATGGCGGCCTTCGACCACATGCAGGTCTACAAGGACGACTACATCACCCGCAACTGGGAAGTGCTTGCCACCGTTCGCAAACCGGTGATTGCGGCGGTCGCCGGCTTTGCATTGGGAGGCGGCTGCGAGCTGGCGATGATGTGCGACATCGTGATCGCTGCCGACAACGCGCGCTTCGGACAGCCGGAGATCAAGCTGGGGGTGATGCCCGGCGCCGGCGGCACGCAGCGGCTGCCGCGCGCAGTGGGCAAGGCGATGGCGATGGACATGGTGCTCACCTCGCGTCTGCTGAACGCCGACGAGGCATTGCGTGCAGGGCTGGTCTCGCGAGTGGTGCCGCTGGATCGGCTGATCGAGGAAGCGTTGGCGGTGTCGGCGACGGTCTGCGGGCTGAGCATGCCCAGCGTGATGATGGCCAAGGAGGCGATCAACCGCGCGTTCGAATCGTCACTGGCTGAAGGCGTCCGTTATGAGCGCAGGCTCTTCCATTCGCTCTTCGGGACGGCGGACCAGAAGGAAGGCATGTCGGCCTTCCTGTCCAAGCGCAAGCCCCAATTCACACATCGGTGAGCGCCTTGCGCTGACCGAGGCCGGTCAGCCCGGTCTGACGAGGCCCGCGCACCGGCCCGAAGCGCAGACGCCCGATGCATGGCACCGGGCCCTATCTGGCAGGGTTGGCCTTCGAACGGCGGTCGGCCGGACCATCCGCCGCGCTCCCCACTGGCGGTTGCGGCCAGCCCCGGCGCGTGCCGGCTGGTACGTCAGGGTCCATAGAACGTCACGCCCGACGGGCGGTAGTACCCCGGCGGCGGGCCGTAGTACACCGGCGCGGGCCGGTAGTAGACCGGCGGGGGCGGCCGGTAGTACACCGGTGCGGCGGGGCGGTAGTACGCCGGGGGCGGCGCGTAGTAGGCAGGCGGTGCCGTGTAGACCGGCGCCGGTGCGTAGTACGGTTGCGCCACACCGACGGCGACGCCGGGCAGGCCCACACCGATCGACCATGACACATGGGCCTGGGCCGCGCCCACGGCCAGCAGGCCTGCCGCCGCGAGGGCGGCAGCGACGAATTTCGAAACACGGGAAGACATGGAAGGCTCCTGCATGCGGCGGTGCGAGGGACCGCCCAGGCCCTCACAACGCGGCAACGATTGCCAATGCCGACGCGCTCTGGTGTCCAAAGGTAAATCGCCGGACGGCCGACTTGCGCTCGTGGCTTGTCGCGGCATCCTCTCGGCATGACCCCGCCCACCGCCTCCTCCTCCGACACTTCCACGCTCTATCGCCTGCACTACTGGCCCACCATCCAGGGGCGTGGCGAGTTCGTGCGCCTGGCGCTGGAGGCCGCCGGTGCACCCTATGTGGACGTCGCGCGCGGCGCGCCGTCCAGCGGCGGCGGCGCCGCCGCGTTGATGGCGGCGCTCGACGATCCGCACAACCCGCGACCCGCGTTCGCGCCGCCCTTCCTGGTCGACGGCGACGTCGTGGTGGCCCAGACCGCGGCCATCCTGCTGTACCTCGGCCCGCGGCTCGGCCTGGTGGGCGAGGGCGAGGCCGACCGCGTTTGGACGCACCAGCTTCAGCTCACCATCGCCGACGCCGTGGCCGAGGCGCACGACACGCACCACCCGCTGGCCACCAGCGCCTACTACGAGGACCAGCGCGAGGCGGCCCTCGAACGCAGCCGGGCCTTCCGCGAGGAGCGCATCCCGAAGTTCCTCCGTTGGTTCGAACGCGTCCTGCAGCGCAACCCGGCGGGCGACGCGCACCTGGTGGGCGATGCGCTGAGCTATGCCGACCTGTCGCTGTTCCAGCTCGTGGCCGGGCTGCGTTACGCCTTCCCCAAGGCGACGGCCCGCGTGCTGGCCGACACGCCTGCGGTCGCGCGCCTGCACACGAACGTGGCGCGACGGCAGCGCGTGAAGGCCTACCTCGAGAGCCCGCGCCGCATCGCGTTCAACGAGGAAGGCATCTTCCGCCACTACCCCGAGCTGGACGGCTGAATTTTGGATCAAAAAGGCTTGCAGCGCCCGTGGAACGGACGCCAGCAGCTATCGAAAACGTAGCAAACGGGCTTTCAGGCGGCGTCGCCTTCGCCTTTCCATTGCAGCGCCAGCGCGTAGAGCGCGTTGCGCGGTGCTTTCGTGATGTCGGCGGCCAGCTTGACCGCCGCCTTGGTCGGCAGCTCGGCCAGCAGCAGCCGCAGCACGCGCTGGGCCTCGGCGTCGGGGCCGGTGCCATCGGCCGCCTCGGCCAGCGGGTGCAGCACCAGCGCGAATTCGCCCCGCGTGCGCTGCGGCGAGGCCGCCAGCCAATCCGCCAGGGCCTCGGCCGGCACGGTGTCGACCTCCTCGAACTGCTTGGTCAGCTCGCGCCCGACCGTCACGCCGCGTGCGCCCAGCACCGCGAGTGCGCGCGCCAGGGCCTCGATGCGATGCGGCGCCTCCAGCAGCACCACGGGGCGCGCCTCGGCGGCCAGCGCCTGGATCGCCCGCTCGCGCTCGGCCGCCTTGTTCGGCAGGAAGCCGGCAAAGACGAAGCCCGTGCCTTCGGCTTCGCCGCCCACCAGGCCGGCCGCGCCGACCAGCGTGGTCACGCTGCTGGCGCCCGGCAGCGGCAGCACGCGCAGCCGCGCGGCGCGCACGGCGGCCACCAGCCGTGCGCCGGGGTCGCTCACGCCGGGCGTGCCGGCGTCGCTGACGTAGGCGATGCGCTGGCCCTGCTGCAGCCGCGCGACCACCGCCTGCGCGGCCTCGGCCTCGTTGTGCTGGTGCACGGCCAGCATCTGCGTGCCCGGCCGGTCGATGCCGTAGGCGCGCAGCAGCTGCTGGGTGTGGCGCGTGTCCTCGCAGGCGATGGCATCGGCCACATGGGCCAGCACGTGCAGCGCGCGCAGCGTGATGTCGGCCAGGTTGCCGATGGGCGTGGCGACGACATAGAGCGTGCCCTCCGGATAATGCTGCGCACCCGCGGCATCGCGCGCGGCCTGCAGAGCGGCGCCGAAGCCGGCGGAAGAGGGGAGGGCATTCACCATGGGTTTTCTGTTCGGCCGCAGCCGCACCACCAAGGCCGTGGGCGACGCGGCGGAGGACGCCGCGCTCGCACACCTGCAGGCGGCAGGCCTGCGGCTGGTGGCGCGCAATTATCGGACGCCGGGCCGTGGTGGCGGCGAGGTCGATCTGGTCCTGCGCGAGCGCGACGGCACGCTGGTCTTCGTGGAGGTGCGCCGCCGCGGCAGCGCCTCGCACGGGGGCGCGGCCGCCAGCATCACGGCCACCAAGCAGCGGCGCATCGTGTTCGCGGCGCGGCATTACCTGATGCGGCTCGCGTCGCCGCCGCCCTGCCGCTTCGACGTCGTGCTGGTCGAGGAACGCATCACCTGGCTGCGGGCCGCGTTCGACGCCGATGGAGGGTGAGGGCGATCTATCATTCCGGCTTTGTTCGGCGCCGTGCGCCGCCGCCCATAACGCAAAGCCCGAACGGCGAGCGCAGCGAAGCCCCCAGGGCACCCGTGGAACTGGCTTCGCCAGGCCACTGGGTGCGCCCCCTTCCCGCGTGCGGGAGAAGGGGGAGCCGCGAAGCGGCATGGGGGATGCCACCCTAGATCCTCATGCTCGAGCAACGCATTCAGCAGCATTTCATCGACAGCGCCGACCTCAAATACCAGGGCGGCCCGTCCCTCAGCAAACCGCTCTCGCAGGCCGTGCAGGCGCTGCTGGCCTGCGTGACCAGCGGCGGCAAGGTGCTGGCCTGCGGTGCGGGCGTGTCCGGCCTGCTGGCGGCGCAGTTCGCGGCCCAGTTCGTCGGCCGCTTCGAGCGTGAGCGTCCCGCGCTGGCGGCCCTGGCCTTGCCCGGCATTGCCGACGACCCGGCCGCCGACACGCGCGCCGCCGCCGACCCGCAGGCCTTCGCGCGCCAGCTGCGCGCGCTGGGCGAGGCCGGCGACGTGCTGCTGGTGCTCAGTCCCAGCGGCGAATCGGCGGCGGTGCTGTCGGCCGTGCTGGCCGCGCACGAGCGCGACATGACCGTGATCGCCTTGACCGGCGGCGTCGGCAGCGGCGCTGGCGGTGCCGTGGGCCGCGCCCTGCGCGAGACCGACGTGCAGATCTGCGTGCCGCACGAACGCCCCCTGCGCGTGCACGAGGTGCACCTGACGGCGTTGCACTGCCTGTGCGATGGCGTCGATGCGCAACTGCTCGGCGACCCCGACGGCGACGTGCTGGCGGTCGAGTGAGTCAACCCTTTCGCGCCGGCACCCATTGACACAGGAGCGCCGCAGTCGCTGGGCTAAACTTTCCGCGGCCCCTGCGCCCCGCGTCAGCCGCGCCCTGCGCCCTTCGCTGCACGTCCCATCCGCATCCACTGCATCCAGCCCAGGAACCCCCTCATGACCCGCATCCACGCTTCCTTCCGCCCACTTGCCGCAGCACTCGCCGGCGCGACGCTCGTCGCCTCGCTGTCGGGCTGCGTGCCGCTGGTGGTCGGCGGCGCGGCGGTGGCCGGTGCCGGCATGGTCGCGACCGACCGCCGCACCTCGGGTGCGCAACTGGACGACCAGTCGATCGAGCTGCGCTCGGCGGCGCGCATCCGCGACATCGCCAACGACAACATGAACATCACCACCGTGAGCTACAACCGCCAGGTGCTGATGATCGGCACCGTCGGCAGCGACGCCGACAAGCGCCGTGCCGAAGAGGTGGTGCGCGGCACGCCGAACGTGCGCTCGGTGGTCGACGAGGTGGTGGTCGGCCCCGCGCTGGGCATCGCGCAGCGCTCCAACGACACCTACATCACCGGCAAGGTGAAGGCCTCGCTGCTCGACGCCAAGGACATCTTCGCCAACTCCTTCAAGGTCGTGACCGAGGGCGGCGTGGTCTACCTCATGGGCCTGGCCACGCGCCGCGAGCTCGACCGTGCCACCGACATCGCGCGCAGCGTGTCGGGCGTGCAGAAGGTGGTGCGCGCGGTGGAAATCATCAGCGAGCAGCAGCTCGGCCAGGGCGCCGTCGAGGGCGGCACCGGCCTGCAGCCCTCGGCCGTCGATGGCAGCAACGCCAGCGGCTCGCGCGTGCCGCTGCCGCCCATGCAGCCGCTGCCCGGCCAGTCGCAGCCCGGCGCGCCGGTGCAGGTGTCGCCGCAGCCGCAGCCGGGCGTGGTGACCACGCCGGTGCGCTGAGGCGAGTCTTCCAAGCCAAAAGTGCCCGCAGCGCCCGTCCAGCGGGCGCGAGCAGCTATCGATTCGATAGCGCTGCGGCCTACTTCAACCGCGTGATCAGGCTCGACGTGTCCCAGCGCTTGCCGCCGGCCTGCTGCACGTCGGCGTAGAACTGGTCCACCAGCGCCGTCACCGGCAGGCGTGCGCCATTGCGCTTGGCCTCGTCCAGCACCAGGCCCAGGTCCTTGCGCATCCAGTCGACCGCGAAGCCGTAGTCGAACTTGCCGGTGATCATGGTCTTGCCGCGGTTCTCCATCTGCCAGCTCTGGGCGGCGCCCTTGCTGATCACACCCAGCACCTGCTCCATGTCCAGCCCGGCGCGCTGGCCGAAGGCGATGGCTTCCGACAGGCCCTGCACGAGGCCCGCGATGCAGATCTGGTTGACCATCTTGGCCAGCTGGCCGGCACCGCTCCCGCCCAGCAGGGTCACGGCGCGCGCGAAGGCATCGATCACCGGCTGGACGTTGGCGAAGGCGGCCGCATCGCCGCCGCACATCACCGTCAGCACGCCGTTCTGCGCACCGGCCTGGCCGCCGGACACGGGCGCGTCGATGAATTGCAGGCCTTGATCGAGCGCCGCCTTGGCCAGCTCGCGCGCCACGTCGGCCGAGGCGGTGGTGTGGTCGACGAACACCGCGCCGGGCTGCATGCCGGCGAAGGCACCGTCTGCCCCGAGCACCACCGAGCGCAGGTCGTCGTCGTTGCCCACGCAGCAGAACACGATCTCGGCCTCGGTCGCGGCTTCACGCGGCGTGGCCGCGGCCGCATGCGGCGCGCCGCCGATCTCCTGCACCCACGCGGCCGACTTGGCCGGCGTGCGGTTGTAGACCGTGACCGTGTGGCCGGCCTTCGCCAGGTGCGCGGCCATGGGATAGCCCATGACGCCGAGGCCGAGAAAAGCCACGCGGCGCGGCGGCGTGGCGGTGTAGTTCTTGGGGGTGAAGGAAGGGGTGCTCATGCGGCGAGCTTAGTGCACAGCGGCGGCCCCGCGCACTGATCGGGCATGCGCGGTGTGCGCGGCCGGCGAGCGCAGCGAAGCCCCCAGGGCACACGCGGAACTGGCCTTGGCCTGTCCTGAGCTTGTCGAAGGGCCAGGCCGCTGGGTGCGCCCCCCTCCAAGCCGAAGGCGTCAGAGAGGGGGGAGCCGCGAAGCGGCATGGGGGGTGCTAGTCCAATTTAATGCCGGCTGCCTTGATCACCGGGCCCCAGCGCTTCGATTCCGCGCGGGCCAGTTGCTGGAACTGCTGCGGCGAGCCGGGCATGGCTTCCATGCCGAAGTCGGCAAAACGCTTGAGCACGGCGGGCGTCGACATGGCCTTGTTCAGGTCGCCGTTGAGCCGGCTCACCACGTTCGCCGGCAGTCCGGCCGGGCCCAGCACGCCCTGGAAGGCGAACACCTCGGCATCGCGCACGCCCACCTCGGCCAGCGTCGGCACGTCGGGCAGCAGCTTGTTGCGCGCACCCGAGCCGATGGCCAGCACGCGGACCTTCTTGCCCTGCATGATCGGCAGGCCCGAGGCCAGGTCCAGGAACATGCACGGCACCTGGCCGCCCATCACGTCGGCCATGGCCGGCGCCGCGCCGCGGTAGGGGATGTGCGTGATGAAGGTGCCGGTGCGGTTCTTGAACAGCTCCATCGCCAGGTGGTGCGGCGAACCGTTGCCGGGCGAGGCGTAGTTCACCTTGCCGGGGTTGGCCTTCACGTAGGCGAGGAACTCCTTGAAGTCCTTGGCCGGGAAGTCGGGGTTGACGACCAGCGCCAGCGGGAACTTGCCGATCGCGCCGATGTAGCTGAAGTCGCGCTCGGGGTTGAAGGGCAGCTTGCCGAACAGGTGCTCGTTGAAGGCCAGCACGGCGTTGTCGGCCGACATGATGGTGTAGCCGTCGGGCTTGGCCTTGGCCACCAGGTCGGCGCCGATATTGGTCGACGCGCCGGGGCGGTTGTCGATCACGATCTGCTGGCCCAGCGTCTGGCGCATGGCCTCGGCCAGCGAGCGTGCGATCACGTCGGTGCCGCCGCCGGCCGGGTAGGGCACGACCCATTTGATGATCTGGTCGGGGTAGTTGGCTTGCGCGCGGGCGAAGGGCGAGGCGACGAGGGCGGCGCCGGAGGCCAGGGTGGCCAGCAGGTGTCTGCGTTGCATGGATTCAGTCTCCTTGGGATTCGGATGCGGACAGGGATGGTACGGGCAGCGCTTCGAGCGCGTCGGCCAGCGCACGATGCCCTTGGGCTTCGTCACCGAGCTGCTCGAACAACAGCAGCGCCAGGCGCGCGAGGAACAGCGATTCGCGCCCGGGCCCGGCCTCGCTGATGGCGTTGGCGCAGGCGGCGTAGAGGCGGTCGCGGGCGTCGGGGGCGAGCGTGTGCGGGGTCATGCGTTCACCTTCTGCGCCGAGGCGCGTAGCAGCGCGGCACGGATCTGCTGTGCGTTGGGCCGTCGCCAGCGTGCGGCCACATGGCCGTCGGGGCGCAGCAGGTACACGGCGCCGGCCGCCGCGCCGAGCGCCTCGAAGGTGGCGGCCGGGCACTGCGCGTCGCCCAGGGTCACGACGTGCACCGGCAGGTCGGCCGGCAGTGGCAAGACTTCCTCGCCCGGCTGCAGCACCAGCAGCGTGAAGCGCGGTCCGATGTGGTCGGTGAGGTGTCCGGCCCGCAGCGGCTGCTCACCCATCACCTCCCCCGGCCGCGGGCCGGCGCCGAGGTCGTCGCTGGGGCTCGACAGCGACGATTCGTCGTAACGCACCGCCTGCGTCTGACGCGGGTTGATGAGCTGCGCGATGCCGCGGTGCTTCTCCGACAGCGACAGCGCCGCCTCGCGCAGCAGGTCGAAGCCGCGCGAGGGCGGCGACATGAATTCGGTGCTGCGCATCGCGGCCTCGGCGTTGATGTGGAAGGCGGCGATGCGCTCCTGCGAGTAGCTGTCGAGCAGCGCCGCATCGGATTCGCCGCGTGCCACCGCGGCGAGCTTCCACGCCAGGTTGTCGGCGTCGTCGAAGCCCGAGTTGAGCCCGCGCACGCCGAAGATCGGCATCGCATGCGCCGCGTTGCCGGCAAAGACGATGCGGCCGTGGCGGTAGTCGGCCAGCGTCATGGCGCCGGCGCGGTAGACCGAGGTCCACACCGTCTTCCACGGCAGGTGCCCCTCGCCGATGGCGTCGAGGTGGCGCTGCACGAACTCGGTCACGGCTTCGGGTGTGAGGGCGGCCTCGGTGCTCTGGCCGGGGCGCAGCTGGTAGTCGATGCGCCAGATGTCGTCGGGCTGGCGGTGCATCAGCACCGTGGAGCCGCGGTTCCACGGCGGGTCGAACCAGGCGCGGCGCTCGGTCGGGTAACTGCTCGGCAACTCGATGTCGATGATCACGTAGCGGCCCTCGTACGCCGTGCCTTCGAGCGCGAGGTTCAGCGACTTGCGCACGAAGCTCTGGCCGCCGTCGCAGGCCGCCAGCCAGTCGGCCTGCAGCGTGTACGTGCCCAGTGCATTGCGCACCTGCAGCGTCGTGCCGTCGTCGTCCTGCGTGAAGCCGGTGAGTTCGGTGCCCCAGCGGATGTCGACGAGCCCCGGCTGCGCCGCGTTGCGCCGCGTGATCTCGTCCAGCAGGTACTGCTCGATGTAGTACTGCTCCAGGTTGATCATCGGCGGCAGCTTCTGCTGCGCATGCACGGGCATCTCGAAGCGGAAGACCTCGGTGGTCTGGTAGTAGCTGGTGCCCGCGCTCCAGGGCAGGCCCTTGGCCAGGAAGGCGGGCAGCGCGCCCAGGCGCTCGACGATCTCCAGGCTGCGGCGCGAGATGCAGGCGGCGCGGCTGCCCACGCACACCGTGTCGTCGGCTTCGAGGATCACGCTGCGCACGCCGTGGTTGGCCAGGCCCAGCGCGAGCGCCATGCCGACCGGGCCGCCGCCGGCGATCACGACGGGATGGCGCTGCACCTCGACGCCATCGGCCAGCACGGGCAGCCGCGGCGCGAAGCGGGTGTAGTGGAAGGCGCCGACCGAGGGCGGCAGCGCGTCCGTGGCGGGCGGCGGGACGGGGCCGCCCGCGGCATCGCCCGCTCGGGCGGACGGCGCAGCGGTCGGCAGACGGGGGGCGGCGGGGCTGTTCATCGGGCGGTCCTGGGTGAAGGCGATGGAGGTGTCTCGTTGCTCTTCTTTTGATAGCGGCTCGCGCCCGCCCAGCGGGCGTCGCAGGCATTTTTTGCTTGAAGAATTGCGCCGGTGGCGATGCGGCGCAGTCGTGGCGGCAGCAGGAATTGTCCCGATGCGCCATGCGCGCCACTGTCCTAACTTCTCACGAAGTGTTTACCCTGAATCCTGCAGGTCGCCCCGCATGAAGCGTTGGCGCATCCGCCCTTCCGCCGAGCCGCTGGCACCGGCCGTCGTCAGCGGCGTGCTGGCCGGCGTCGGCACGCCGCAGCTCGCCGCGCACTACCTGGCCGCCATGCATGGCGTGCTGCCCGTCACCTTCTGCACCGTGTTCGCCGTCGGCGCCACCGGCCGCATCGAGACCGTGTCGGCCGCCAGCAGCTACGGCAGCACGGCCGAACGCACGGCCGAGCGCTACGTCGCGCAGCGCTTCGATCTGCTCGATCCGCACATGGTGTGGCTGGCCGGCCGCCCGCGGCCGCGGCGCGGTGCGCAGCTCTGGCTGGGCCACCACCGCGGCGACGAGCTGGCCGACGCCGACTACCGCGCCGCCTGCTACGGCGAGGTCGGCATCCGCGAGCGCGCCTCGGTGCTGCTCCTGCTGCCCACCGGCCAGCGTGCGGCCGTGAGCTTCTACCGCAGCCTGGCGCAGCGCGAGTTCGACGGCGCCGACTTCGCGCTGCTCGAGGTGCACGCGGCCCTGCTGGCCGACGCCACCGCGGCGCACGGCCGCATCGCGCTGGCCGCCGGCCACGGCGCCGAGCCCGCGTTCGCGTCGCGGCTGCTCACCCTGAGCGTGCGCGAGCGCGAAGTCATCGGGCAGTTGATGGCAGGCCGCACCGCCAAGGAGGCGGCACGGGAGCTCGGCGTGGCGCTGAGTACCGTGCGGACTCATCAGTACCGGGCGTTCCGGCGGCTGGGGATTGGGTCGGTGAAGGCGTTGCTGCGAGGCAACTAGGCTGAGCCGGTGAAGATCATTCCC
>JAFEEH010000246.1 GCA_018241185.1 Pseudomonadota bacterium
GCACGGCCTCGCGGGCGCAAACGAAGCTGCCCGTGATGTTGATGCGGAACATGCGTTCGAGCCGCTGCACGCTCATCTGGTCGACTCGCGCACGCCGGTCCACGACGCCGGCGTTGTTGACCAGCGCGGTGAGGCGGCCGAGCTTGGCGTCGACCTTTTCGAACATGGCCACGACCTGGGCTTCGTCGCCGACGTCGCCCTGCACCGTGATCGCGCTGCCGCCCCCGGCGCGGATGCGGCGCACGACTTCGTCGGCGGCGAGGGAGTTGGCAGCGTAGTTGACGGCGACCGAGAAGCCGCGTTGCGCCGCCAGGAGGGCGGTGGCGGCGCCGATGCCGCGGCTGCCGCCGGTGATCAAGAGCACTTGGGGGTCCAACGCGGTTTCTCCTGCATGAATGCGGCGCCTGGGGTACAACCGGTGCCGGCGCGGGATGCCTGCTCCCGCCGCCGCCCACCTCCTGGGCCGGCATTAAACCATCGGCCCCCCGCGCATGCCGCGCCATCCGACGCACCGGAGACCCTCTTGCCCTCGACCGTCGACTACTTCTTCGCGCCGCACAGCCCCTGGACCTATCTCGGACACGCCCGCTTCATGGCGATGGCCGATGCGGCAGGCGCGACGGTGCGTCTCAAGCCGATGGACCTGGCGCAGGTCTTCCCCGTTTCGGGCGGGCTGCCGCTGGCCAAGCGTGCGCCGCAGCGCCAGGCGTATCGGCTGGTGGAACTGGCGCGCTTCGCCAAGCACCTGCAGCTGCCGCTGAACCTGCAGCCGCGCTTCTTCCCGGTCGACGGCAACGAGGCGGCGCGCCTGATCCTCGCCGTCGAGGGGGCCGACGGCACGCTCGCCGCGCTGCAGCTCGCCGGCCGCGTGATGGCCGCTGTCTGGGCCGACGAACGCGACATCGCCGATGCCGACGTGCTGGCCGACCTGCTGCTCGCGCTGGGCCTGCCTGCCTCGCGCCTGGACGCTGCACGCACGCCACCGGTGCAGGAGCGCTACCAGGCCTTCACCCAGGAAGCCATCGACACCAGCGTCTTCGGTTCGCCCACCTACGTGGTCGACGGCGAGATGTTCTGGGGCCAGGACCGGCTCGACTTCGTCGAACGCGCGCTTGCCCGCTGAGCGCGCTTTCACCTTCTCTTTTCTTACCACTCATCCACACAAGGAGCATTGCATGGGCCAGTTCATCGATCTCACTGCCAAGGACGGCTTCACCTTCCCCGCCTACGTGGCCGAACCCGCGGGCACGCCCAAGGGCGGCGTCGTGGTGGTGCAGGAAATCTTCGGCGTCAACTCGCACATCCGCGAGGTCGCCGACGGTTATGCGGCGGCCGGCTACCTGGCCGTGGCGCCGGCCACCTTCCACCGCGTCAAGCCCGGCGTGGAGCTGGGCTACACCGAGGCCGACATGAAGGCCGGCTTCGAGCTCAAGACAGCCGTCGAGGCGCTGCCCGCGCCCGGCGTGCTGCAGGACATCCAGGCCGCCATCGATTACGCCGGCAAGGCCGGCAAGGTCGGCATCGTGGGCTACTGCTGGGGCGGCCTGCTGACCTGGCGCGCGGCCTGCGAACTCGAGGGCCTGGCCGCCGCGGCGCCGTACTACGGCGGCGGCATGACCTCGCCCGAGGAAAGCGCGCGCAAGCCCAAGGTGCCGGTCATGGCGCACTTCGGCAACAAGGACCACTGGATTCCGCTGGACACCATCGAGTCCTTCGAGAAGGCGCACCCGGACGTCGAGGTGCATGTCTACGCCTGCGGCCACGGCTTCAACTGCGACCAGCGCGGCTCCTACGACGCCGGCGCGGCGGCGACTGCCAAGGAGCGCACGCTGTACCTGTTCGGCAAGTACGTCGGCTGACATCGGGCCGCCTGCGATGCACGGGCTTTTCAAGCCAAATTGGCCCGCAGCGCCCGTCTGGCGGGCGCGAGCAGCTATGGTTTTGATAGCATCAGTGAGCGCTGCAGCGCAGGCGGCCGACTACACCGGCCCGATCTTCGACACGCATCTGCACTACAACGAGGAGGCCTGGAACGGCGACGCCGGCCCGTTCCCGCCCACCGAGGCGCTGGCCCGCATGCAGCGCAACGACGTGCGCGCCATCGTCGGCAACTCGCGGCCCAACGAAGGCACGCGCACGCTGGCGGCGCTGCGCGAGACGCGCGAGGCCGGCGTCACCGTCGTGCCCTTCGTGCGCCTGTACCGCAACCGGGCCGACTACACGAACTGGTTCCGCGACGAGAGCATCCACGAGATGGTGCTGGCCGAGCTGGCGCGCGGCACGGCCAGCGGCCCCTACCGCGGCATCGGCGAATTCCACCTGTACGAGAGCGCGAACGCCAACGGGCCGGTCGCGAAGAAGCTGATGGTGCTGGCCGAGCAGCGGCAGCTGGCCGTGCTCGCGCACGTGGACGACGAAGCCGTGGACCTGCTGATGGCGAACACGCCGTCGAAGGGTCGCGACACCCGACTCATCTGGGCGCACACCGGCATCGGCGGGGCGCCCGTGGCGCGGGTTCGGCAGATGATGGAGCGCTACCCCAAGCTGATGGGCGAGCTGTCGTATCGACCGGGGCTGACGTGCGACGGTGGAAAGCTGTGCCCCGAATGGCGCGCGCTGATCGAGGCCTTCCCCGATCGCTTCCTCGTCGGCTCCGACACCTGGATCAACCAGCGCTGGAGTTCCTACGACGAGATCATGCGGGGCTACCGCACGTGGCTGGGCGACCTGCCGCCGGCGCTGGCGCAGCGCGTGGCCTGGGACAACGCGGCGCAGGTCTTCGGCGTCCGCTGACCTTCTGGTTCAGTCCGCCTGCTCGCCCTTGCGCCCAGCCCGTGCGCGCTGGGCGCTGGCCTCGCCGTACTTGCCGCGCGCGCTGATGCGCGTCTGCAGGAAGTCCAGCAGCGCACGCAGCGCCGCACTGTTGTGCTTGCGCTGCAGGTAGGCGGCCGACAGCCACATGTCCTTGCGCGCATAGTCCTGCAGCACCGGCACCAGCTCGCCGTGGTCGATGTGCGGCTGCACCACCAGGGCCGGCACGTAGATCACGCCGAAGCCGCGCATCGCCACCTGGATCAGGGGCGCACCCTCGGTCGCTTCCATGCGGCTCTTCACCGGCACATCGATCACCTGGCCGCCGTCCTCGAAACGCCACACGGGGTGCGCGCCCTGGCGCAGCAGCGTCAGCGCGTCGTGCCCGGCCAGGTCGTCGGGGTGCTCGGGCGTGCCGTGCTTCTTCCAGTACACGGGCGAGGCGCACACCACCATGTGCATCTGCAGCAGCTTGCGCACGATGAGGTTCTCGTTCTCGATCGGGCCGAAGCGCAGTTCCACGTCGATGCCGTCCTCGGCCAGGTCGGTGTGGTTGCTCAGCTGCAACGTGATCGTCACGTCGGGGTAGTAGCCCATGAACTCGGCCAGCAGGTTCGGCAGGTCGCCGCTGGCCATGCCGTAGGGCGCGGCGATGCGCAGGCGGCCGCGCGGCTCGTTGGCGCGCTCCTGCAGCTCGGCCTGCGTGAGCTCCACCATCTCCAGCACCGGCTGGCTGCGGTCGAGCAGCAATTGCCCGGCATCGGTGAGGCTCACCGAGCGTGTGGAGCGGTTGAGCAGGCGCACGCCGAAGCGCGTCTCCAGCTCGGCCACGTACTTGCTGACCGTGGCCTTGGACATGTCGAGCCGCTTGGCGGCCTTGGAGAAGCTGCCTTGGGCAGCCACTTCGCGGAAGGTGCGGATCAGGTCGAGGCTGTCCATGGCGTGTGGTCGTTTGGAAGGCGCGCGATTGTTTCTCGATCGCGAACACGGTGGTTCGAATTGTGCGGGTTTCTACCTAACGAATCTCCCCACAATTCATCCCACGGGCCAGCGACATGAAGCGGACCCGGGTTGAACCAGGCCCCGAGCGCGGCGGCACTCCGATCCACAAGGCGGAGCCAGCCTCCCACCCCCGACCCCGTTCTGTCGTCGACCGTATTGCCAAGGAGTAAGAAATGAAGACCTCGAAGATTCTCGCCGTTGCCGCCCTGTCCCTCGTCGCCGCTGTCGGCGTCGCCCAGGCCGAGGAATACCAAGGCGTGACCACCGTCAACTCGGTGGCCAGCCGCGCCGAAGTGAACAGCCAGGCCGTCGTGGCCGCGCACTCGGCCAACCCGTACGCCGAAGGCGCCAACGCCGGCGTGCCGGCTCCGCTGGTGGCCCAGGCCGACCGCAACGCCGTGCGTGCCGGTGCCGTTGCCGCCGCCCACGACCCGACCTGGAACCTGGACCGCAAGGCCTTCGTGAACAGCACGATCCCCTCGCAGTACACCCAGGGCAGCCTGGCCGTGCGTCGCGCCGCCACCCGCAGCGCTGCACTCTGATTCCAATCCCCGGGCCGCCCACCGGCGGCCCTCTTCCTGACCCCGTCCATCTTCTGGAGACCCGCATGAACACCCAACGACTCATCGCCGCCGCTGCCCTGTCCCTGCTGGCCGCCGCCGGCGCGCATGCCGAAAGCTACCAAGGCGTGCAAGCCCCCGTTTCGGCCCTGAGCCGCGATGCCGTGAACGCCGAAGCCGTCAAGGCCGCCTCGGCGCCCAACCAGAACGTGACCCGCGGCTCGCGCGGCCCGGAAACCGTCGCCGTATCGAAGGACCGCGTGCTGGTGCAGGCCGAGGCCGTGCGCGCCGCCGCCGCACCCGACCAGAACGTCACCGGTGGTTCGCGCGTCAACAGCCGCGTGATCTCGACGATGGAAAACCCGGTCGACGTGCGTGCGCGCGCCGCCAGTGGCGCCACCAAGCTGTAATCGCTTCGTCCGCACTGCGACACAAAAAGCCCGCCGGAGGTCCCACCGGCGGGCTTTTTTTCGTGCGCGGTTCTAGCGCGCGGTGCGTGCCAGGTAGCGCTTTCGCCAGAAGACCAGCACCAGGCCGATGGCGATCAGGACCATCGAGCCCATGGCAATCCAGAAGCCGTCGGCCTTGTGCACCAGCGGGATGAACTCGAAGTTCATGCCGAAGATGCCTGCGATCAGGTTCAGCGGCAGGAAGATGGCGGTGAGCACCGTCAGCACCCGCATGATGTCGTTGGTGCGGTGGCTCTGCACGTTGAAGTGCAGTTGCACCGCGGTCTCGGCGTTCTGCTCCAGGCGGCGGACGTGGTGCACCACGCGCTCGATGTGCTCGAGCACGTCGCGGCTGCGCACCAGCAGCAGTTCGCGTTCGCGCGCGGCGGCCGGCGTGCCGGGCGCGGGCAGGGCCTCGAGCGCATCGATCCAGTCCTGGATCGCGGCGCGCTGGTCCTCGCAGATCTCGTCCAGATGGTGCAGCGACTGGCGCGACTGCATCAGCGCCGCCCAGTTCGAGAAGCGCGTCTTCGGGTCGATCAGCTCTTCCTGCCAGTGGTCGAGCTGCTTCGTCAGGTCGCGCCGCAGCGCGAGATAGCTGTCGACGATCTGGTTCACCACGCGCAGCATCAGGTCGGCCGGGCTGGTGGGCAGGCGCGCCGAGGTGGCGCGCACGTCGATGGCCGGCGCGCTGGCGGGCGTGCTGGCAGCGCTGAGCTTGGCGGCCACGACGTCGCGGACCGCGCCGTCTTCGGGATGCACCGACAGCAGCACGCGGTCGAACACCGCGAAGCCCACCGGCCGCGTGTCGATGCGTCGCAGCGCAGGTGGCCCGGCGTGGCGCTGCGGCGTGGCATCGCCCGACGGGGAGGGCGCCGGGGTGTCGGCCTGGCCGGCGGCAAGGCGGCGCACCACCAGCAGGTCGTACTGTGAGGTGTAGTCGTAGTGCGAGGGCAGCTGGTCGTTGAGCAGGTCGCTCACGTGCAGGTCGACCAGCTGCGTGCCACACAGTGTCTGCAGCAGCTCCTGGACCTGATGGAGCGTGGCCTGCAGTTCGGTGCGGGTGAGCGACAGCCACAGGAAGCTTGCGTCGCAGGCGCCCGGATGCATGAAGCGCGCGAGCGAGGCGTGTTCGTGCGCCTGGCTGGCGCTGATCTCGAAGATGCGCATGGGGCCGATTTATACGCCGGATTTCAAGCCGAATCGGGCTGCAACGCCCGTCTGGTGGGCGCCAGCAGCTACTGTTTTTGTAGCAGCCGCGCGGCGTCGAGGGCGAAGTAGGTCAACACGCCATCGGCCCCCGCGCGCTTGAAGGCCAGCAGCGACTCGAGGACCACCCCGTCGTGGTCGAGCCAGCCGTTCTGCGCGGCAGCCTTGAGCATCGCGTACTCGCCGCTCACCTGGTAGGCGAACGTGGGCACGCGGAACTCGTCCTTCACGCGGCGCACCACGTCCAGGTAGGGCATGCCGGGCTTGACCATCACCATGTCGGCGCCTTCGGCGATGTCGATCGCCACCTCGCGCAGCGCCTCGTCGGTGTTGGCCGGGTCCATCTGGTAGACCTTCTTGTTGCTCTTGCCCAGGTTGGCGGCCGAGCCCACGGCGTCGCGAAAGGGGCCGTAGAACACGCTGGCGTACTTGGCGCTGTAGGCCATGATGCGCGTGTGCACGTCGCCGCGCGCTTCCAGCGCCTGCCGCACGGCACCGATGCGCCCGTCCATCATGTCGCTGGGCGCCACGATGTCGACACCGGCGGCCGATTGCGCCAGCGCCTGCTTGACCAGCACCTCGACCGTCGGGTCGTTGAGGATGTAGCCGCTCTCGTCGAGCAGGCCGTCCTGGCCGTGGCTGGTGTACGGGTCGAGCGCGACGTCGGTCATGATGCCGAGGTCCGGAAACTCTTTCTTCAGCGCCGCCACCACGCGCGGGATCAGGCCGTCGGGGTTGAAGGCCTCGTCGCCATCGGGCGTCTTGAGCGCCGGATCGATCACCGGGAACAGGGCCATCACCGGGACCCCGAAGGCCACACACTGCTCGGCCACCGGCAGCAGCAGGTCCAGGCTCAGGCGCTCGACGCCCGGCATGGACGGCACGGCCTGCCGTTGGCCCACGCCTTCCTGCACGAACACCGGATAGATCAGGTCATGCGCCGTGAGTGTGTGCTCGCGCACGAGATTTCGGGTGAAAGCGTCGCGGCGCAGACGGCGCGGCCGGCCGGCTGGGAAGGGGGCGTGCAGGGTCATGCCGAAAATTGTGCCCCAAGGCCACGGCCGGCCGGGGCCTCGGGCACCGCACGACCGTTCGTACAGGCAAATAAGCAGTTTCGTAATGGAAAAGAACTATTCGAGACCCCAGGATCGTCAAAAAAAAGTTACCCGCACGCTTGATAGGGCGGGATGGCTTTGTTAAATTTCATCTCGGACGGTTCGCCGTCTCCCGCTTTTCCTCCCTGAGCGGGTGCCTTGATGTGTGACAGCAAAAGGGCTTCGTGGCCCGGCGTTTCATAACGCCGGGCTTTTTTTTGCCCGCGGGATGCGGGCGGGGGGGCTCCGTACACTGCCGGCCATGCTCTGGGTCAAGTCCTTTCACATCGTCTTCATCGCGAGCTGGTTCGCGGGCCTGTTCTACCTGCCGCGCATCTTCGTGAACCTGGCGATGGTGCCGCCCGAGTCGGTGGCCGAGCGCGCCCGGCTGCTGCTGATGGCGCGCAAGCTGATGCGCTTCACCACCTTCCTGGCCGTGCCGGCCGTCGTCTTCGGCCTCTGGCTGTGGCTGGGCTACGGCATCGGCCGCGGCGCAGGCAACGGCTGGATGCATGCCAAGCTGGCGCTGGTGGCCGTGGTGTTGGGCTACCACCACGGCTGCGGCGTGCTGCTGCGCCGCTTCGAGGCCGGCCAGAACCGCCGCAGCCACCGCTGGTACCGTTTCTTCAACGAGGTGCCCGTCGTCTTGCTGTTGGCCATCGTCATCCTGGTGGTCGTCAAGCCGTTCTGACGACGTGACCCCGCCGCCCGGTCCCACCCGCCACAAGACCACCGCCCTGCCGCTGGCGCTCGCGTACACGGCGCTGATCGTCTACGCGAGCCTGTATCCGTTCTCGGAATGGCGCGACCAGGGCATCGTGCCCTGGGCCTACCTGGCGGCGCCCTGGCCGAAGTACTGGACGGGCTTCGACTTCGGCGTGAACGTGGCCGGCTACACGCCGCTGGGCTTTCTGATCGCACTCGTGGTGCTGCGCACCTGGCCCGGCGCGGGGGTGCTGCGGGCCGTGGCGCAGGCCACCGCCGCCGGCGCGGCCCTGGCCTTCGGCATGGAAACGCTGCAGAGCTACCTGCCGTCGCGCATCCCGTCCAATGTGGACCTGGGGCTGAACAGCCTCGGCACGCTGCTGGGCGCCGCGCTGGCGGCGTCGGCCGAGCGTACGGGCGTGGTCGCCCGCTGGAGCCGCGCACGCGCCAGCTGGTTCGTGGACGAGGCGCGGGGTGCGCTGGGCCTGCTCGCGCTCTGGCCGGTGGCGCTGCTCTTCCCGCCGGCCGTGCCTTTCGGGCTCGGCCAGGTCTTCGAGCGGCTGGAGACGGCCATCGCCGAATGGCTGGCCGACACCCCTTTCCTGGACTGGCTGCCCGTGCGCCAGTTCGAGCTGGAGCCGCTGGTGCCTGCGGTCGAGTTGTTGTGCGTGATGCTGGGCGCGCTCGTGCCTTGCCTGCTGGCCTTCACGGTCGCGCGTTCGCCGGGCCGGCGGCTGGCCCTGCTGGTGCTGATGCTCGGGCTGGGCCTGGGAGCGAGCGCGTTGTCGGCGGCGCTGAGCTACGGGCCCGAGCACGCCTGGGCCTGGTTCGGCCTGCCGGTGCGGGTGGGCACGCTGGCGGCCGTGGTCGTGGCGCTGCTGTTCACACCGCTGTCGCGCCGCCTGTGCATGGCGCTGCTGCTGCTGGCGCTGGTGCTGCACCTCAGCCTGCTCAACCAGGCGCCCGAAAGCGCGTACTTCGCGCAGACGCTGGCCACCTGGGAGCAGGGGCGCTTCATCCGCTTCCACGGGCTCGCGCAGTGGCTGGGCTGGCTGTGGCCCTTCGCCACCATCGCCTACGCCCTGGCGGCGCTGGCGCGGCGCCCCGCGCGCCAGGGCGGCTCCTAGAATCCGCCGGATGGCCAGTTCATCCCCCAGCGCACCGGGCGGCTACTACGCCCGCCACATCTTCTTCTGCCTGAACGAGCGCACCAACGGCGAGGACTCCTGCGCCCGGCACAACGCCCAGGCGGGCTTCGACCACTGCAAGTCACGGGTCAAGAAGGAGGGGCTCGCCGGCGTCGGCCAGGTGCGCGTCAACAAGGCCGGCTGCCTGGACCGCTGCGCCGGCGGGCCGGTGGCGGTGGTGTACCCCGAGGCGGTCTGGTACAGCTTCGTCGACACGGCTGACATCGACGAGATCGTCGATTCGCACCTCAAGAACGGGCAGGTGGTCGAACGCCTGTTGCTGCCGCCCGACGTCGGCCGCTGAGGCCGTCGCCCTGCGGCGCCTGGAACTTTTCAAGCCTTTTGGGGCTCCAGCGCCCGTCGCTCCTGCGTGAGCAGCTATTGAATTCGTAGCAAATCCATGAACGCACAGACCGAGAAGCTGCAGTTCGAAGGCCCCGCCGGCGCCATCGAGGCGGCGCGTGACCGGCCGGCCGAGGGCGTCGCGCCCGTGGGCACGGCGGTGATCGCCCATCCCCATCCGCTCTTCGGCGGCACGATGGACAACAAGGTGGTGCAGACCCTGGCGCGCGCCTTCGTCGCCACCGGCTGGACCGCCGTCCGCTTCAACTTCCGCGGCGTGGGCGGCACCGCCGGCACGCACGACGAGGGGCGCGGCGAGGCCGAGGACTACCTGCGCGTGGTCGAGCAGGCTGCCGGCAGCGGACCGATCGCGGTGGCGGGCTTCTCCTTCGGCGCCTTCGTGGCCATCAACGCCCTGCAGACCCTGTGGCCGGCGCGCGAGGTGCGGCAGATCGCGCTGGTCGGTCCAAGCGTGGCGCGCGTGGTGCCGCCATCGCTGCCGGCCGAGTCGCATCTGCGCACGCTGGTCGTGCACGGCGAGGCCGACGACACCGTGGCCCTCTCGGCGGTGATGGACTGGGCGCGGCCGCAGTCACTTCCTGTCACCGTGATCCCCGGCGGCGGCCATTTCTTTCACGGCCAACTGCCGCTGCTCAAGTCGCTCGTGACGCGCCACCTGCTCGCAGGTGAGTAGAAGAGCTACCCGGCGTGCCGCTGCCGCAGGCCCTTCCTCTTCTCATCCGTTTCCCTCGCATTCCCATGACCCGTTTCCCTGACGTGCTCCGCGCGTTCGTGTTCGTCGCGGCCGCCCTGGTCGCCTCCGTTGCCGGCGCGCAGGCGCCCGTGCCACCTGAAATGGCGGCGCGCAGTTATCTGCTGCTGGACATCACTTCCGGCCAGCTGTTGGCGCAGAAGGACGCCGATTCGCCCGTCGAGCCGGCCTCGCTGACCAAGCTCATGACCCAATACCTGGTCTTCGACGCCTTGCGCGCCAGGAAGATCACGCTCACCCAGACCCTGCCGGTGAGCGAGCGCGCCTGGAAGATGCCTGGCTCGCGCATGTTCATCGACCCCAAGATGCAGGTGCCGGTCGACGACCTCATCAAGGGCATGATCGTCCAGTCGGGCAACGACGCCACCATGGCCTTGGCCGAAGGCGTGGGCGGGACGGCCGAGCATTTCGTGCAGCTCATGAACGACCAGGCCAAGGCCCTGGGCATGAAGAACACCAGCTACAAGAACCCCGAGGGGCTCACTGCGCCGGGCCACACCACCACCGCGCGCGACCTGAGCGTCCTGGCCGCACGGCTGATGCGCGAGTTCCCCGAGTACCTGCATTACTACGCGATCAAGAAGTACCGGTACCCGGGCACGCCGGCGTCCAACGACACCAACCGCAACCTGCTGCTGTTCCGCGACCCGACCGTCGATGGCCTGAAGACCGGGCACACCGACGCCGCCGGCTACTGCCTGATCGCCACCGCCAAGCGCGATTTCCCCAACCTGCCGGGCGGCCGCCGTCTGCTGTCCATCGTGCTGGGTGCCGCCAGCGACAACGCTCGCGCCAACGAGTCGCAGAAGCTGCTCAACTGGGGCTACACCGCCTTCGACGACGTGCGCCTGTTCGATGCTGGCCAGGCCGTGGCCACGCCGCAGGTCTGGAAGGGCAAGACCAGCACCATCAAGCTGGGCCGGCCCGAGGCGATCGTCGTCTCGGTGCCCTCGGGCCAGGCGGCGAAGGTCAAGACACAGGTGGCGCGCCCCGACCCGCTGGTGGCGCCCTTCGCCAGGAATCAGCCGCTGGGCAGCCTCAAGATCTCCCTGGACGATCAGCCGCTGGCCGAGGTGCCGCTGGTGGCGCTCGAGGCCGTGGAGCAGGCCGGCGTCCTGGGCCGCGCCTGGGACGCCGTGCGCCTCTGGATCAAGTAAGCGCCCCCACGGCCGGGCTCCGCCCAGCCGGCCCCCGAGGGGGCAAGAAAACTCGCGGCGGCCCGGCGTTTTTCTTGTGAGCGCCGGGTGCCGACGAGCTCGCCGCCGCCAAAACCGCCCGGATTTGCCAGCCACTGGCCGCCGGGCTAGAATCGCGGGCTTTTCGGAAATTTCCGAAGGGTTTCACGTTTTCGTCATTTCCCGTGCTTCGCCTTCACGTCTTGGGTGGGCTGCGGGAGTTTTGGGACCAATTCATTCATGCCAACGATCAATCAACTGGTGCGCCAGGGTCGCGAGGTCGAAACGACCAAGTCGAAGAGCCCTGCCATGCAGAACTCGCCGCAACGCCGCGGCGTCTGCACCCGGGTCTACACCACGACCCCCAAGAAGCCGAACTCGGCGCTTCGTAAAGTCGCCAAGGTCCGCCTGACCAACGGCTTCGAAGTCATTTCCTACATCGGCGGTGAAGGCCACAACCTCCAGGAACACAGCGTCGTGCTGGTCCGCGGCGGTCGCGTGAAGGATCTTCCCGGCGTGCGTTACCACATCGTTCGCGGTTCGCTGGACCTGCAGGGCGTGAAGGATCGCAAGCAGTCGCGCTCCAAGTACGGCGCGAAGCGTCCGAAGAAGGCCTGATCGGCTTTTTCCCGTTCGATTCAATCGGTGTTCGGCTGCCCTGGCAGGCGGTGCGAACGAAGTGACCCGAAGCGCCATGTCGGCGTGGGTCGAGTAAGTGAGGGTCCTGATGGCTCTCGCGGTGTCGCCGGAAGGCGGTGCCAACTGAAGCAAAGAGGTTCAGAAAAATGCCACGTCGTCGCGAAGTCCCCAAACGTGAAATCCTGCCGGACCCGAAGTTCGGCAATGTCGAGCTGTCCAAGTTCATGAACGTGATCATGGAAGGCGGCAAGAAGGCTGTTGCCGAGCGCATCATCTATGGCGCGCTCGACTTCATCGAGAAGAAGAATCCCGGCAAAGACCCGCTGGAAGCCTTCGTCATCGCCATCAACAACGTGAAGCCGATGGTCGAAGTGAAGTCGCGCCGCGTGGGCGGTGCGAACTACCAGGTGCCGGTTGAAGTGCGTCCCGTGCGCCGCCTGGCGCTGTCGATGCGCTGGATCAAGGAAGCCGCCCGCAAGCGCGGCGAGAAGTCGATGGCCCTGCGTCTGGCCAACGAACTGATGGAAGCCACGGAAGGCCGTGGCGGCGCGATGAAGAAGCGCGACGAAGTGCACCGCATGGCCGAAGCCAACAAGGCCTTCAGCCACTTCCGCTTCTAAGTCCCTCTCTTTCAATACATCAGGCTGGAAGCCCGACCCACCGCGTGGTGGGCGGGCTTTCATCCGTTAACGGAGTAATTCCATGGCACGCAAAACGCCCATCGAGCGCTACCGCAACATCGGTATTTCGGCTCACATCGACGCCGGCAAGACCACCACGACCGAGCGCATCCTGTTCTACACCGGCGTGAACCACAAGATCGGTGAGGTGCACGACGGCGCCGCCACGATGGACTGGATGGAGCAGGAGCAGGAGCGCGGCATCACGATCACCTCGGCTGCCACCACCTGCTTCTGGAAGGGCATGGACATGTCCTTCCCCGAGCACCGCATCAACATCATCGACACCCCCGGCCACGTGGACTTCACCATCGAGGTGGAGCGTTCCATGCGCGTGCTCGACGGCGCCGTGATGGTCTACGACTCGGTCGGCGGCGTGCAGCCCCAGTCCGAAACGGTCTGGCGCCAGGCCAACAAGTACAAGGTGCCCCGCCTCGCGTTCGTCAACAAGATGGACCGCATCGGCGCCAACTTCTTCCGCGTGCGCCAGATGATGGTGGATCGCCTGAAGGCCAACCCCGTGCCGATCGTCATCCCGATCGGTGCCGAGGACCAGTTCAAGGGCGTGGTCGACCTGCGCAAGATGAAGGCCATCCTCTGGGACGACGCTTCCCAGGGCATGAAGTTCACCTTCGAGGACATCCCCGCCGACCTGCAGGCCACGGCCAAGGAATGGCGCGAGAAGATGGTCGAGTCGGCCGCCGAAGCCAGCGAAGAGCTGATGAACAAGTACCTCGAGGAGGGTGACCTCACCGAGGAAGAGATCACGCTCGGCCTGCGCACGCGCACCATCGCCGGCGAGATCCAGCCGATGCTGTGCGGTTCGGCCTTCAAGAACAAGGGTGTGCAGCGCATGCTCGACGCCGTGATCGAACTCATGCCCTCGCCGCTGGACATTCCGCCGGTGCAAGGCACGGACGACGACGAGAAGGAAGCCAGCCGCAAGGCCGACGACAACGAGAAGTTCTCGGCCCTCGCGTTCAAGCTGATGACCGACCCCTACGTCGGCCAACTGACCTTCGTGCGCGTGTACTCGGGCGTGCTGTCCAAGGGTGACAGCGTCTACAACCCGGTCAAGGGCAAGAAGGAACGCATCGGCCGGATCGTGCAGATGCACGCCAACGAGCGCCTGGAAGTCGATGAAATCCGCGCCGGCGACATCGCCGCCTGCGTGGGCCTGAAAGACGTGACCACGGGCGAGACCCTGTGCGATCCCGACGCCATCATCACGCTGGAGCGCATGGAGTTCCCCGAGCCCGTGATCGCGCAGGCCGTCGAACCCAAGACCAAGGCCGACCAGGAAAAGATGGGCATCGCGCTGCAGCGCCTGGCCCAGGAAGACCCGTCGTTCCGCGTGCGCACCGACGAGGAATCCGGCCAGACCATCATTTCCGGCATGGGCGAGCTCCACCTGGAAATCATCGTGGACCGCATGAAGCGCGAGTTCGGCGTGGAAGCCAACGTGGGCAAGCCCCAGGTGGCCTACCGCGAAACGATCCGCAAGTCGGTGTCGGACGTCGAAGGCAAGTTCGTTCGCCAGTCGGGCGGCAAGGGCCAGTACGGCCACGTGGTGTTCAGCATCGACCCGCAGGAGGCCGGCAAGGGCTTCGAGTTCGTCGACGCGATCAAGGGCGGCGTGGTGCCGCGCGAATACATCCCGGCGGTGGAAAAGGGCGTGATCGAAGCCCTGAACACCGGCGTGCTGGCCGGCTACCCGGTGGTCGACGTGAAGGTCACGCTGACCTTCGGTTCGTACCACGACGTGGACTCGTCGGAACAGGCGTTCAAGATGGCCGCCATCTTCGGTTTCAAGGAAGGCTGCAAAAAGGCATCGCCCGTCATCCTGGAGCCGATGATGGCCGTGGAAGTCGAGACGCCCGAGGACTACGCCGGCAACGTGATGGGCGACCTGTCCTCCCGCCGCGGCATGGTGCAGGGCATGGACGACATGGTCGGTGGCGGCAAGGCCATCAAGGCGGAAGTCCCGCTGTCGGAAATGTTCGGCTACTCGACCACGCTGCGCTCGATGTCGCAGGGCCGTGCCACGTACACGATGGAATTCAAGCACTACGCCGAAGCACCGCGCAACGTGGCCGAGGCCATCGTCGCGGCGCGTTCGAAGTAAGCAGGATTTCAAGCGAATCGGCCTGCGGCCCGCATGTAGTGGGCGCAAGCAGCTATCAGTTCGATAGCAAAGTCGTCTGCGATCAGGTGCCCCTCGTTGCCCGTGGCGAGGGACCCAGCAACCCGATGCAGACGTAAAACCAACACACGGGCGTGTTCTTTTTCAAGGATTGAGAAATGGCAAAAGGCAAGTTCGAGCGCACCAAGCCGCACGTGAACGTGGGCACGATCGGTCACGTGGACCATGGCAAGACGACGCTGACGGCGGCGATCGCCACGGTGCTGTCGGCCAAGTTCGG
>JAFEEH010000247.1 GCA_018241185.1 Pseudomonadota bacterium
CAAAGACACCGCCTCGGTCTTCTATGCCCTCAACACGCCGCAGGGACGCGATCCCGGCTATTGCATGGGCCGCTCCAACGATTCGGAGTGCATCAACCTAGGCCTGACCTCCAGCCGCGTCTTCACACCGAGCGCGACCAGTAGCTCCGGCACCTTCCTCAAGGACCCGTTGTGGTACGCGGCCAAGTACGGCATGCCCGGCCGCGATCCCGCGACAGTGAAGGGTGATCCCGACAACTACTTCCTGGTCACGAACGCCACCACCCTGAAGGCCCAGATGACCAAAGCCTTCAACGACATCGTGCAGAACACGAACTCGGTGACGGCCGTGTCGGTGGATGTGCCCGAGGGAACGATTGCTGCTGGTGCGGATCTGTATCGCACCCGGTTCGAGGCAGAAGGTTGGGTGGGCGACGTCATCCGCGAAAGGCTCACCGAGAGCTCCACAGGCCTGAACTATGTGCGGAAGTGGAGCGCCGCGGAGGTGCTGTCGACCCGCGCCGCTGCTCGCAAGATCCTCTACTCGGGTGCCGGTGTGTCGACGCCGACCCTGCGGGAGTTCACTTACGCCGTCATCAATGCGCAGACGTCCGATGCGGCGTGGAAGACGGCGCTGAACATCAATCCAGCGAACGGTACGGCGGACGGCAAGGCGGAGCAGCGCATTGCGTTCCTGCGCGGCGAGAACGATACGCTGCGGGTTCGCAAGAAGCTGACCAGCGGCAAGTCCAACATCCTGGGCGACATCGTCAACTCCTCGCCCGTGCGCGTGAACGGCGCGCTCTACCGTGCCAGTGCAGCCGACAAGCTCGAAGGCACCGGCAGCAACTACAGCACCTTCGCTACCGGACAGGCAGCCAAGCCGGAGATGATCTACGTGGGCGCGAACGACGGCATGTTGCATGCGTTCCGCGCCGAGAACGGCGTGGAAGAGTTTGCCTTCGTTCCCACGGCGGTGCGCGGCAACCTCAACTTGCTGACCGCGTCCAACTACGGGGTCAAGGACGGCATCGAGCATCGCTACTACGTTGATGGCACGCCGACCGTGGCCGATGTGTACTTCGGCAACGCATGGCACAAGGTGTTGGTGGGTAGCCTCGGCGCCGGCGGCAAGGCGGTGTTCGCGATGGACATCACCGATCCCACCGATCCGAAGCTGCTATGGGAGTTCGGTTCCGGCCAGGACAACAACATGGGCAACTCCATGGCCCAGCCGACCATTGCGCGCATGAACGATCCGAGCACTGGCAAAGGCAAATGGGTGGCGCTGGTGCCCAATGGATACCAAGGCGGCAACAGCCTGGCAGGCACGGGGGGGGCAAGCCTGTTCGTTCTGGACATTTCCAACGGGAGCGTGCTGCGTCGCATAGACGTCGACGCAGGTGCAACGACCGCGGAGCTCGGCACACTAGGCAATGGCCTGTCACGCATCTCGGCGGTTGACGGCAACGGTGACGGCAAGGCAGACCTCGCCTACGCGGGTGACCTCATGGGGAATCTGTGGCGTTTCGACATGCGCAGTGGTGACATCACCGCATGGACCGTGCAGAAGCTCTACACGGCCAAGGATGCGAATGGCGCCCGACAGCCGATCACAGCGGCGCCTTACGTCACCAGCCATCCCTTAGGCAAGGGCGATCTCATCATGTTCGGGACCGGCCGCCTGCTGACTGCGACGGACAAGAGCAGCGCGCAGAAGCAGTCGATCTATGGCATCTGGGATCGCTATACGGAATTCAGCGCAGCGGCGCCCTCGCCGCTTCCAACCGGCAACAAGGCGCGCGCCAACCTGACAGCGCAAACTTTCACGGAACTCGTCGCGGACTCCGGAAGCTATGGGATCTCCAAGAACACGGTGCAGTGGTACAAGACTTCGGCCACCGGCACGGCGGATACGGACGTCGAAAAATGGGGATGGTATGTCGATCTGCCACGTAACGGCGAGAAGATGACTTACGACATGACGCTGTATGGCAAGGGCCTGTTCCTTTCGACCATACGTACGTCGGAAGACCCGTGCTCGGCCGGGCTCAGCGGCACGCTCTACGCGATCGACCCCAACACCGGCGGGCAGACCAACTACGTGGTCTTCGACATGAACGGCGACGGCATCTTCAACGCGTCGGATGCGGTTGGCGGTGCCATGGTCAGTGGCACGCAGACCGGAGCCGGTAAGCAGACCATCCGCGCGGCACGGGTGTTCGATCCAAACGCGAATGCAGAGAAGCGCGTCAATTCAGGCATCGAATTCGGGCGGCAGAGTTGGCGTCGACAGCCTCCGAATTGAGGCGGCAAATGTTCACATCGTGCAGAAACGCCCCCGCAAGCGGCAATGATCGCTTGCACCGCCTGATCCGGAAGGGATTTTCCATGCGCCCCACTGTCAAAGGCTTCACGCTCATCGAACTAATGATCGTGGTTGCCGTCATCGCTATCCTTGCTGCCATTGCCTACCCGTCGTACCAAGAATATGTGTTGCGTTCGCGACGAGTGGAAGGTCAAGCACTCCTCAATGATGCGGCTGCGCGTATGGAGCGTTGGCGCGCGCAGAACGGGGAGTACCTGAAGACCGCTGAGGACATCAAGAAACTGAAGCTGCCTAGCGAGAACAAATCGGAAAACGGGTACTACACGCTCAGTCACGTAAGCGACGGCAGCAGCTACACGCTCACGGCCACAAGAGCTCTAGCCCAGCAAGCCGATAAGAAGTGCGGCGACTTCACCTTGGATTCCACAGGCAAGAAAGACTTGGCCTCGGGCACGCCAGGAACAGTGGCGCAGTGCTGGAAGTAGACGCTAGCCTGGCGTCTCTCCGCCTGTTCGGCGAGGAGATATTGCGCTCGGCGCTATCGTCCAGCGGCGACTCGATCGGGCTTAGATCACCGAGCGACTCTGCCCGTCAGATATAAAGCACACCAGACATCCGCAGCCACCGGATGTCCTGGCTCCGCACGAGCCGCGACAGCGCGCTGTCCGAATCCGCGGCCAGAACGCCGATCTCGGCCATGATCTCCTCGGTCTCCGCCGGCTTGGTGTGGGTGATGTAGATCGGATAGTTGCGCCCGGCGGCGATCTGGCCGAGCTCCGCCGCGAGCGAGTCCGGTGCCAGGTGCAGGCTGCGCGCGGCCAATGCCAGCTCGCGGTTGCTGAAGGCCGTCTCGATGACCAGGGCGGCCACTTCCAGAGCGTTGACGCGGTCCCAGAAGGGCTTGTTGCGCTCGGTGTCGCCGCTGAAGACCCAGTGCGGGCCCCCGCTCGCCGACCGGATCGCAAAGCCGCAGGCCGGCACCGTATGGACGGCTGGCAGGACTTCGACGACCTTGGACGTGCGCGTGCCGATGCGCAGCGTCTCGCCCACGGCAAAGTCGTGAAAGCTGACGAAGGGCGCATCCTGGCTGGGAATGTTTGCGAAATCGGGCCAGATGACGTTGTTGAACACATGCGCCCTGAGCGCCTCGATGGTGGCGCGCAGCGCGTGCACCCGCAGCGGCGCGCTGCGCCGGCTCGCCACCGCATCGATCATGAGGGGCAGCGCGGCGACGTGGTCGAGATGCGAATGGGTGAGAACGACATCGTCGATGCCGGCCATCTCTTCCAGCGTCAGGTCGCCGACGCCCGTCCCGGCGTCGACCAGCAGGTCGTCGTCGACCAGGAAAGACGTGGTGCGGCAGTCCCTGGCGATCGCGCCCGAACAACCCAGCACACGCACCTGCATCGGATCAGTCCTTCCAGAAAGCAATCACTTGCGCTCGAATTGAATGGCGCCATCCCAATCGGTGTCGGGAGGCTGCATGCGGATGGAGGCTAAGCGCTGGGCGTAAACCCGGTAAAGGACTTTTTTCTCGTGGCGGGACTGCAAGGCCGCGAGAAGCTGTTCCGTGGCGTGCCAATGGCGGGCGCGGTAGGCCTCGAGCACCTCGTGCCATTGTGATAGCTCTTCCAGCTGTTCCGGGCTGGCGTTTGTACGCAAACCACAGGGGGTGAAGATGGTGACCTCCTGCAGCTTGCCCTTGACGCGGACGCGGTCCACTTCTTGCCAGAGGCAGGTATCGCACTGCCGGCGTGTCGCTTCACTCGCCACGATGCCGATGCCGTAGTGTTCACCCAGGCCTTCGAGCCGCGCGGCCAGGTTGACGGCGTCGCCGATGACGGTGTAGCTGCGCCGGTGCGCGGAGCCCATGTCGCCCACGCTCATGGTGCCGGTGTTCAAGCCGATGCCGACACTGAGGGCCGGCAGGCCGCGGAGGCGATGGGCGGCATTGATTTCATCCACTGCGGCGCTCATCTCCAGCGCGGCCTGGACGGCAAGGCGCGCGTGCTCGGGCGTGTCCACCGGCGCGCCCCAGAAGGCCATGACGCAATCGCCCATGTATTTGTCGACCGTCCCGCGGTGCTTGCTGATGATGTCGGTGAGGCGGCTGAATACCTCGTTGAGGAAGGTCTGCAGGTCCGCGGGTGCCATCTGCTCCGACAGTCGGGTGAAGCCGCGCATGTCGCAGAACATCACGGTCAGTTCCTTGCTTTCCGCCCGCATGGTGTAGCGGTTCGGGTCTCGGACCATCTCGCTGACCAGTTGCGGCGGCACGTAGGTACCGAAGAGCCGGGCGAGTCCACGCCGCGTGCGCGCCTCGATGAAATAGCCCCAACCCATGTTGAGCGCGAAGGCTGCCACGGCCATCAGCACGCATGCGGCCTGTGGCATCACCAAGCCGGCGCGCTGGAAAAGCAGGTGATTGATGCCCAGTGGCGCCAGCACGCAAGCCAGCGCCAGCAGTGCGGCGCGCACCGGACCGAGCAGCGTCAGGCCGACCGCCAGCACGGTGCCGAGCAGCAGGATCATGGTGAAGTCGTAGCCTGCGGCGTAGTCCGGCACGGCCAGAAAGCGCCGGTCGAGGAGGCTCGAGATCACGCTCGCGTGGACTTCAACGCCCGGATAGAGGGCGCTCACGGGGGTGGCGCGCAGGTCCTGCAGGCCGGGTGCACTTGCGCCGACGAGCACGATCTTCCCGGCCAGTTCGCCGGCAGCCAGTCGGCCGTGCAGCACGTTGACCGCCGAGATGTAGCGAAACGATCCGCCCTGCGCTCCGCCTGGCCCGCGAAAGGGCACGAGCGCGCTGCCCTGCTGGTCGACCGGCACCGCCAGCGGGCCTTCGGGTCGGCCCATCACCAGGGCCTCCAACATGGGCCCTGCGCCGCCCGTGGCGGTCGTCAGTCGTGGATAGGGTGAGGAGGCACCTGCCGCCCGGCGGTAGACAGCCAGGCCCAGGGACTCGTAGTAGCCCGCCGAAGCTGAGATGCCCCCCTCGCCCGGCTCGTAGCGGGCGATGAGCGGCGCCGCCCGCACCACGCCATCGGTATGCGGGTCGATGAGCACATTGAGAAATCCCGCCGGCGCCACGGCGGCCAGTGCGGGAATGCTGGCACCGTAGCTGTTCCACGCGGTGGCGTAGCGGCGCGTGCCAGGAAAGGCGTCGAGCGGAAGCACGGGGGGTGGCAACCCACCTTTGACACGCGGCTGGGGGCTTTGCGTGAAGTAGAAGCCGAGCACAACATTCCGCCCCGCCAAGGAGCGGGCGAACGCCGCGTCATGGTCCAGCGTCATGGCGAGTCGTCCGATCGCTGCCTCGACCGCCGGGTCCGTTCGCGGGCGCTCGGCCAGCAGCGCCTGCAGCGCTTCCTTGCCCGAACTGCGGTCGGCTTCGGCGAACATCACGTCGAAGCCCAGGACCGCCGCCTGCTGCCGACCCACAAGTTCGCTCGTCAGCCGTGCCAGCCAATCCCGGCTCCAGGGCCACTGACCGACCTCCTGCAGGCTGGCGTCGTCGATGTCGACGATGACGATGCGAGGATCCAGGGTGCCCGGCATCGTGGCGCGCAACCGGGCGTCGTAGATGAGAGCGTCGAAACGGTCGAGGAAGGGCAGACGAGCAATGCCCGCCGAATGCACCAGCGCCAGAAGCACGGGCAGCAGCGTGATGGCGACACGCGGCCAGTGCCTGCGCAGCGACCGTATCAGCCGCTGCACTGCGGCGCGGGCCGGTCAGCCGTTGACGAACTGCATGCGCGTGCCACCGAGTTCGAGCACGTCGCCATCCTGCAGTGCGACCGCCTCCGCGCCGAGGGGCTCGCCGTTGAGTGTGGTGCCCCCATCGATCGGCGCGACCACATAGCCTTGCAGACGGCGAGTGACGGCCGCCACGGCCACACCGGGTTTGCCGATGGTGGTGACCACTTTCTGCAGCGAGACTTCGCGACCAGCACCACTGCCGCTGAGGACGCGAATGACCGCCGATGCGCTGCCGCCCAACGGGACAGGCGCGGTAACGCCGGCGGACAAGGGCACTGGGGCGGATGCGGGGGCGAGTCCTGCAGCCGCGGGCCGGGGGGCCGGCATGTCAATGGTTGCACCGTTGAGCGCAAGGTAGCGGATCTTGTACTTCCCGACCTCGATGACGTCGTTGTGCTCGAGCGCCTGCTTGCGGATGGCACGCGCGTTGACGTAGGTGCCGTTGGTGCTGTTGAGGTCTTCAAGGTAGACATCGGAGCCGATCATGTGCAACACGGCATGCTCGCCGCTGACGGCGAGATTGTCGATCACGATGTCGTTGTAGGGGCGGCGGCCCAGCGTGGTGCGCTCCTTGGCGAGCGACACCTCCTTGAGGACGACCCCATCAATAGCAACCACCAACTTCGGCATGGCCGACTCTCCTGAACGCGATATATGTTGTCAGCAGGCCCCTGCGGAACTGTCTTCCCGGGAGGAAGCGGAGGCCGATCCAGCCAACGCGAGCACCACCGAGATGTTGTCCCGGCCACCATTCTCGTTCGCAGCTGCAACCAAAAGTGTTGCTTTTTCTGGAAGACTGTTATCTTGTAACAAAAGTGTGAAAATCTGCCCGTCGCTCACCATCTCGCTCAGCCCGTCGGAACACAACAGGAAAAGGTCGCCGGATTCGGCCATGTGCTCGTTGACCTCGAGTTCCACCTGCCGCTCGATACCGAGCGCACGTGTGACGAGGTTGCGATGGGGCGACACCGCAGCCTCTTCCGGCGTGATGGCGCCTGCGTCGAGTTGCTCCTGCAGCAGCGAGTGGTCGCGCGTCAGCAACTCGAACTCCGTGCCTCGCCGCAGACGGTAGCAGCGCGAATCGCCGATGTGCCCGACCAGCACGCGAGGGCCGCCGAAGGCTGCAACCACCAAGGTCGTGCCCATGCCACGCAACTGCGCGTTGGCAGAGCTGGCCTCGAAGATCGCTCGGTTGGCCTCGTCCGTGCTGCTCTGCATGGCCCGTCGCATGGCCCGCGACGGTGCGGTGGAGCCCGCATGCGCCAGCCAGCGGCCGAAACTCGCTTGTACGAGCGCGATGGCCATACCGCTCGCCACTTCCCCGCCGTTGTAGCCGCCCATGCCGTCGGCCAGCACGGCCACGCCCAAGCTGGGGTCGAACGCGATCGCATCCTCGTTGTTGCCCCGCACCCTGCCCGCATCGGTCAGCGCCGCAAACTCCCAGGACATCGGGGACACCGACGTCGTGACTGAGGCAGGTGCGGCGCTGGGCATGGGGGGGCGTGTCAAGTCTCAGGTTGCCGGCGCTGCATGGCGCCGGCTCAGCCACTTGCCGAGGGCAATGACCACCACGGCGCCCGCCGCAGCGGCCGCATGCAGCAGCCACGGGTTGGCAGCCATCACCCCGCGCAGCGATACGTCGCTGGCGATGGTTTCCCCACCCACCCAGCCGATCAGTGCAGCGCCCAGCATGACGATGATCGGGAAGCGTTCCATGAGCTTGATCATCAGCGTGCTCCCGAAGATCACCAGCGGAATGCTGATGGCTAGGCCCAGCACCAGCAGCACCATGCTGCCCTGCGCGGCCGCCGCCACGGCGATCACGTTGTCCAGGCTCATGACCAAGTCGGCGATAAGGATGGTGCGCACGGCGGCCATCATGCTGCCGTACTCCTTGCCGTCTTCTTCGCCTTCGTCCTCGTCGCCAAGCAATTGCACGCCGATCCACAGAAGAAGCAGTCCACCGACGATCTGCAGGTAAGGCAACGCCAGCAGTTTGGCGGCAACCACAGTCAGCACGATACGCAGCACGACAGCGGCGCCTGAGCCGAAGAGGATCGCCTTCTTCTGTTGTTCAGGCGGCAGGGAGCGCGCCGCCAGCGCGATCACGACCGCGTTGTCGCCCGAGAGGATGATGTTGATCCAGATGATCTTGACCAGACCGATCCAGAAGTCAGCGCTTTGCAGGAATTCCATTGATGACGTCTCCACGATGTTATGTGTGGAAAGGGCGCTCGCAACCTGGATTGCGAGCGCCCCGTCCTTTATGTGGCGCGAAAGCGATCTGCCGCGACGGCAGGATCAGAGCAGGCCCTTGAGCAGCTTGCCCATTTCGGAAGGGTTGCGGGTGATGGTGAATCCGCACTCTTCCATGATCGCGAGTTTTGCATCGGCCGTGTCGGCGCCACCGGAGATCAGCGCGCCGGCATGGCCCATGCGCTTGCCGGGAGGCGCCGTGACGCCGGCGATGAAGCCGACGATCGGCTTCCTCATGTGGTCCTTGCACCAGCGCGCGGCTTCTGCCTCGTCAGGGCCACCGATCTCGCCGATCATGATCACGGCGTCCGTGTCGGGGTCGTCGTTGAAGGCCTTCATCACGTCGATGTGCTTCAGGCCGTTGATCGGGTCGCCGCCGATGCCCACGGCGGTGGACTGGCCGATGCCCAGCTCGGTGAGCTGAGCCACGGCTTCATAGGTCAGCGTGCCGGAACGGCTGACCACACCGACGCGGCCCTTCTTGTGGATATGGCCCGGCATGATGCCGATCTTGATTTCGTCGGGCGTGATCAGGCCAGGGCAGTTGGGGCCCAGCAGCAGCGTCTTCTTGCCGCCCTTGGCTTCCTTGGCCTTCATCTTGTTGCGCACTTCCAGCATGTCCTTGACCGGGATGCCTTCGGTGATGCAGATGGCCAGGTCCAGGTCGGCCTCGACGGCCTCCCAGATCGCGGCGGCGGCGCCGGCGGGCGGCACGTAGATCACCGACACGGTGGCGCCGGTCTGCGTAGCGGCTTCCTTAACCGAGGCGTAAATCGGGATGTTGAAGATCGACTCGCCGGCCTTCTTCGGGTTCACGCCAGCCACAAAGCAGTTCTTGCCGTTCGCGTATTCCTGGCACTTCTCGGTGTGGAACTGTCCGGTCTTGCCCGTGATGCCCTGGGTGATGACCTTGGTGTCCTTGTTGATGTAGATCGACATGGCGTGTGTTCCTTACTTGACGGCTGCAACCACTTTTTGGGCCGCTTCGGCCATCGTGTCGGCGCTGATGATGGGCAGGCCCGATTCGGCCAGCATCTTCTTGCCCAGTTCTTCGTTCGTGCCCTTCATGCGCACGACCAGCGGGACCTGCAGGTTCACGGCCTTGCAGGCGGTGATCACGCCGGTGGCGATGGTGTCGCACTTCATGATGCCGCCGAAGATGTTGACCAGGATGGCCTTGACCTTGGGGTTCTTGAGCATGATCTTGAAGGCCTCGGTCACCTTCTCGGGGGTCGCACCGCCGCCCACGTCGAGGAAGTTCGCCGGCTCGGCACCGAAGAGCTTGATGGTGTCCATGGTGGCCATGGCCAGGCCGGCACCGTTCACCAGGCAGCCGATGTTGCCGTCCAGGCTGATGTAGGCGAGGTCGAACTTGCTCGCCTCGATCTCGGCCGGGTCTTCCTCGTCGAGGTCGCGCAGGGCGACGATCTCGGGATGGCGGAACAGGGCGTTCGAGTCGAAGTTGAACTTGGCGTCCAGCGCGACCAGGTTGCCCTTGGAGTCGCAGTTCAGCGGGTTGATTTCCACCAGCGACGCGTCGGTGTCCATGTAGCACTGGTAGAGCTTGGCGAACAGGTCGACGGCCTGGTCGACCGAGCCGCCCGTGAGGCCGATGGCCGCGGCGATCTTCTTGCTCTGCTCGGCGGTGATGCCGGTCAGCGGGTCGATGTACTCGGTGACGATCTTCTCGGGCGTGGCATGCGCCACTTCCTCGATGTCCATGCCGCCTTCGCTCGAGGCGATGAACGCGACCTTCTGCGTGGCGCGGTCGGTCACCAGCGACACGTACAGCTCGTTCTTGATGTCGGCGCCGTCCTCGATGTACAGGCGGCGGACCTTCTGGCCTTCGGGACCGGTCTGGTGCGTCTTGAGCTGCATGCCGAGGATCTCGCCGGCCAGCTTCTTCACGTCGTCGATGGTCTTCGCGACCTTGACGCCGCCGCCCTTGCCGCGGCCGCCGGCGTGGATCTGCGCCTTGACCACCCACACCGGGCCGCCGAGCTTCTGCGCGGCCTCGACCGCCTCTTGGACCGTGAACGCCGGGATGCCGCGGGGCACAGGCACGCCGAACTTGGCAAGAATTTCCTTGCCCTGGTACTCGTGAATCTTCATGAGGAGTCTCTCGGAACGGAGTTGGATGGTGCTGTTGTCCGCGGGCCACGGGCGCCGGCTGGCTGGGCAGGCGGGGGCGGCGGAGCAGCCGTCGACTGTATCATGGTGCGTTGCACCACAGGCGCGGGCCGTTCATGTGGTCAATACGTAGTTTCCGCGTCAACGGAAGCGCTCCGCAGTTCGAGTCAGAGGAGGCACCTCATGCCCAGGATCTTCATCGATGGCGAGGCCGGCACCACCGGCCTGCAGATCCGCGATCGGCTCGCCCGCATGCCCCAGGTCGAGCTCGTCAGCATCGCCCCCGAACTGCGCAAGGACACCGCTGCCAAGCGCGATCTCATGGCCGGCGTCGACCTGGTCATCCTGTGCCTGCACGACGACGCCGCGCGTGAATCCGTTGCGCTGATCGATGGCCTGGGCAGCCGCAAGCCGCGCATCGTCGACGCCTCGACCGCGCACCGTGTGGCACCGGGCTGGGCCTATGGCTTTCCCGAACTGGCGCCCGGCCAGGCCGGTGCGGTGGCCAAGGCCGAGCGCGTCGCCAACCCCGGCTGCTACGCCACCGGCGCGATCGCGCTGGTGCGCCCGCTGGTCGACGCCGGGTTGCTGCCCGCCGATTTCCCGATCGCACTGCCTTCGGTGAGCGGCTACTCCGGCGGCGGCCGCACCATGATCGAGGCCTACGAGGCCGGCACCGCGCCGCTGTTCGAGACCTATGCGCTGGGCCTGAAGCACAAGCACATTCCCGAGATCATGAAATACACCGGCCTCACGATGCGGCCCGTCTTCATCCCGTCGGTGGGCAACTTCAAGCAGGGGATGCTGGTGCAGTTGCCGCTGCATCTGGACCAGTTGCCTGGCAAGCCCAAGGCAGGCGACCTGCAGGCCGCCTACGCCGCCCACTATGCGAAGAGCAACACGCCCGAGCAGTTCGTGAAAGTGCTGCCGCCCACCGAGGACGGCAAGCTCGACGCGCTGGCGCTCAACGACACGAACGTGCTGGAAATACGCGTGTTCCCGAACGAGGACCACCGCCATGCCGTCGCCATCGCGCGGCTGGACAACCTGGGCAAGGGTGCCAGCGGGGCTGCCGTGCAGAACCTGTCGCTGATGCTGGGGCTCTGAGCCCCAGGGCAACGCGGAAGGCGCTCAACCTTCCGCGAGGACGCGCGCCAATGCGACCGCAGCCAGCGCGACAAGGACGGCGCCACCCACCTGCAAGGCGTAGCCGGTGGCGCGCTCGTAGCGTCTGCTCACTGCCTTTCGCAGCCACATCGGCATCTGCGTTTCACGGCTCTCCAGGACACCGGGCGGCCTTCGGCCATCCGTGAGCTGGACACCCCAGGCTGCCAGCCGCATGGCAGCGATCACCATCGCGTAACAGCCCAGGCTGCCCTGGGCGCACAGCACGTCGTAGGCCCGAGCGACGACACTCGCGCCCCATTGCCACGCGGTCACTCTGCCGCTCCGCCCACCCCGCGCCCGGGCAGGACCTGCGTCGAATCGAACATGTTGGCTCCCTGTTTGCTCCGCTGCCTTCTGGCGAGGCCCGATGCGAAGCGGCGGAAATTCTGACAAGGGCGCGCCCAACAGTCAATTTTTGCCGACTGACTTTCAGGCGGACAATCGGAACCATCGGGCGCATGACAGGCGCCGAGGAACGAGAGGCTTTCAGCCAGCGGTTGCGTACGGCACTCGATCAGGCCGGCTGGAAAGCCATGGGCGCCACACTCCTGGCCCGCGAATTCAATCGCCGCAATTCCGGGCCTGCCATCACCCCGCACGCCACACGCAAATGGCTGCAGGGCGAGGCGATCCCGGCCCAGGGCAACCTGCAGGACTTGGCCAGTTGGCTCGAAGTACCCGCCCCCTGGCTGCGTTTCGGCGACCCGGCCCTGCCCCCGCAGGCCGCGGAATCGCCGCCCGCACCCTACCTGTCAGGGCAAGCCGCCAAGCTGGCGGCCGACTATCTGCGGCTGGGGGCGCAGGAACAGCGCATCGTCGAATCCTTGATTGCGCTGCTGCTGGGGCGCAGTGGCGCGACCGAGGCGCCGGTCGAATCTGCCCCTCGCCGCTAGGCCGGAAGCCGCCTCTGGCCGGAGCGTCGCTTCGGGCGACCTGTACCGAGCGCTCGAGCGACAGCCAAACACGCCCGGCTGGCGCCGGCGGCTGCGCAGCTGCGGCGCCGATCAGCCCGTGAGCCAGAAGCCGACGCCGATGCGCGCCACGGAAGGCGGCGAGGGCGAAGACGTGATGGGGACTCCTCTCCTGCTGAACACGATGTGGGGCGGCGGCCTCTGCGGGCCGCGCGGCGTCCGGACCATGCCATTGGGCGACAACCGTGGAGCATCTCATCGCCTACGAATTTGCTACTGATTTCATAGCGCCTGGCGCACTATGGGCGGGCGATAGCACTGCTTTTCGTGTTCAACGAAAGCAGGACCGCCGACCTGACGCAAGCGCATCCACCCCACGCACCCAGGTCGAAGAGGCCCGCACCGCCGACCCTTCGACGACACGCTGCCCCGCATCGGACACGGCGCTCAGGCCGTGGCTGGCATCTCGAGCAGGTCGCGCAGCGCGCGCAGATCGTTTGCGATCCAGCGCGCATCGCGCTCGAACGCCGCGTCGTCCATCGTAGGCTGCCGGATCAGCGTGAACTGGAACTCGCAGAGGCCTTCAGCCAGGCCGATGACGCGAAAGGGCAGGTAGATCTCGGCTGCGCCGGGCGACTCCTCGGGCGTGACCCAGTGGTCGAGCACGCCGAAGTCGTTCGCCGGCGCGAAGCGGATGCGCGCGCGACTGCCCTCGGCGGTCTCGAAACGCCAGTGCGCGCCGTCGCGCGTGAAATGGCCGCTCGACAGGCCGCTCGCCCATTCGGGCATGCGCAGCGGGTCGGCCGCCAGCGTCCAGGCGCGACGCCAGTCGCAGGCCACGCGTTGGGTGATCACGCGGGTGATGGTCGCTAGCGCTTCATTCATCGTCGCCTCCGGCAAGGCCCCAGGCGCGGGCCGCGCCCGCCCCCGACCGAACCGTTGAGGCCGCGTCGGCGTCGTCCTGCGCGCGCAGGACTTTCGCCACCGTGGCGCCCGAGAAGCCCCGCGCCATCAGGAAACGGCTCTGGCGTGCGCGCTCCTTCGCGTCGGCAGGCGGCCCGTCGAAGCGGCGCTGCCACAGCGCGCGGGCGCGCTCCACCTCGGTGGTCTGCAGGCTGGACACCGCGTCGGCCACGGCATCGGCCGCGATGCCCTTGGCCTGCAGCTCCTGCCGCACCCGGGCGGCGCCCAGCCGCGAGGCGCGCTGGTGCAGCACCGACTGCACCACCCGCGCTTCGCTGATGAAGTCCTTGGCGGCGAGCTCGTCCAGCGCCCGCGCCAGCGTGCCGGGCTCTTCCTCGTGCCGCGCGAGCTTGCGCTCCAGTTCGGCGCGCGAATGCTCGCGCTGGCTCAGCAGGCGCAGCGCGCGGCCCTTGAGCGAAGGAGCGGAAAACGCCATTTGCTATGAATTCGATAGCTGCTCGCGCCCGCGGGATGGGCGCTGCAGGGCAATTTGGCTTGGAATCATGGACTTGGGACGCCGAAGGCGCGAGGCGTCGCGAAGAGCGCGGAAGAAACGCAGGAGGTGCTGTGATTTCTTTTTTTCTGCGCCCTCTGCGAATCTCCGTGCCCTCTGCGTTCGGCTGTCCGATCCCGTTTTCAGTCGGCCTCGCCCGCCGCCCCGGTGGGCAGCAGCGAGATACCGAGCGACTCGCGCACCTTGTTCTCGATCTCGATGGCCAGGTCGGGGTTCTCGCGCAGGAACTCGCGGGCGTTGTCGCGGCCCTGGCCGATCTTCTCGCCGCCGTAGGCGTACCAGGCGCCGGACTTCTCGACGATGCGGGCGTTGACGCCCATGTCGATGATCTCACCCTCGCGGCTGATGCCCTCGCCGAAGAGGATGTCGAACTCGGCGGTCTTGAACGGCGGGCTGACCTTGTTCTTGACCACCTTGACCTTGGTCTCGTTGCCGATCGCCTCGTCGCCCTTCTTGATGGTGCCGATGCGGCGGATGTCCAGGCGCACCGAGGCGTAGAACTTCAGCGCATTGCCGCCGGTGGTGGTTTCGGGCGAGCCGAACATCACGCCGATCTTCATGCGGATCTGGTTGATGAAGATGACCATGCAGTTGGTCTTCTTGATCGTGGCCGTGAGCTTGCGCAGCGCCTGGCTCATCAGGCGGGCCTGCAGGCCGGGCAGCGAATCGCCCATCTCGCCCTCGATTTCGGCCTTGGGCGTGAGCGCGGCGACCGAGTCGATCACGATCAGGTCCACCGCGCCCGAACGCACCAGCGAATCGGTGATTTCCAGCGCCTGCTCGCCGGTGTCGGGCTGGCTGATGAGCAGATCCTGCAGATTCACGCCGAGCTTCTGGGCGTACTGCGTGTCCAGCGCGTGTTCGGCGTCGACGAAGGCGCAGGTACCGCCCTGCTTCTGCATGTTGGCGATCACTTGCAGCGTGAGCGTGGTCTTGCCGGACGATTCCGGGCCGTAGATCTCGACCACGCGGCCGCGCGGCAGACCACCGACGCCCAGCGCCACGTCCAGGCCGAGCGAGCCGGTGGAGACGACCTGGATGTCCGCGATGGCCTCGCCCTCGCCCAGGCGCATGATCGTGCCCTTGCCGAACTGCTTCTCGATCTGGGCCAGCGCGGCTTGCAGCGCCTTGGCCTTTTCGGAATCGGCACCTGCGTTGGCACCGGCCACCTTCGCTCCCTTGACGACTGCGTCCATCTCGAAACTCCTTGAAAAACAACGGGTTGGGCTTGAATCGAATCCGGCTGCGATTAACGACAGGCTGGATGCATGACCAGTAATGTAGCGGCTCATACTTTTCTTGGAAGCCTCTTTTTGGTCAGTTTGCCTGACTAAAATGGCCCATGGCCGCACTCCCCGACGACGCCTGGCGCCAGACCCACCTGGGCCGCCTGCTCGGCCATGCGATGCGCCGCTTCGACGCCCGCGTGTTCGAACTGATGGCGCACGACGTCGAAGTGCCGCTGGCGCTGTCGAACCTGGCGGCGCGCCAGCAGGTGACGGCGGCGCACATCCACATCACGCGCCACCTGGCGCGCGGCGGCTCGCGCCTCACCGACCTGGCCGAGAGCGCCGGCATGAGCAAGCAGGCCATGGCCGCACTGGTCGACCAGTGCGCCGCCTGGGGCCTGGTCACGCGCGAGCCCGATCCGCACGACGCGCGCGCCCGCCGCGTCGTCTTCACGGCCGACGGGCTGGCCTGGCTGGATGCGTTCCGCCGCTCGGTCGCGCAGGCCGAGGCGGAGTTCCGCGCCAGCGTGGGCGATGAAGTGGCGACGGTGGTGGCGTTGGGGCTGGAGGCGTATGCGGGGTCTTGACGAACACAGACTTCCGAACGCAGAGGACGCAAAGGTTTCGCAGAAGTCGCAAAAGAGAAATTCGAAAGATTTCTTCTGGCTTTTCTGCGTTCTCTGCGTCATCTTTGCGCCCTCTGCGTTCGGAAATCCGCCTTCCTAGAATCCCGCACCCCTCGGAGACACCCATGCGCATCCTCATTGCCGAAGACGACCAGGTCCTGGCCGACGCGCTGCTGCGCAGCCTGCGCACCTCGGGGGCCGCAGTGGACCACGTGGCCAACGGCTCGCAGGCCGATGCGGCGCTGATGACGAATTCCGAGTTCGACCTGCTGATCCTCGACCTCGGCCTGCCCCAGCTGCACGGGCTGGAGATCCTCAAGCGCCTGCGCGCTCGCGGCTCGCAGATGCCGGTGCTGGTGCTGACGGCCGCCGACTCGGTGGAAGAGCGCGTCAAGGGCCTGGACCACGGCGCCGACGACTACATGGCCAAGCCCTTCTCGCTGCAGGAGCTGGAGGCGCGCGTGCGCGCCCTCACGCGGCGCGGCATGGGCGCCACCAGCAACGCCATCAAGCATGGCCCGCTGCTGTACGACCAGGCCGGGCGCGTGGCGACCATCGACGGCAAGATGGTCGAGCTGTCGGCGCGCGAACTGGGCCTGCTCGAAGTGCTGCTGCAGCGCGCCGGGCGACTCGTGAGCAAGGACCAGCTGGTCGAGCGCCTGTGCGAATGGGGCGAGGAAGTGAGCCTCAACGCCATCGAGGTCTACATCCACCGCCTGCGCAAGAAGATCGAGAAGGGGCCGATCCGCATCGCCACCGTGCGGGGGCTGGGGTACTGCCTGGAAAAGATCCCTGGCTGACGCAAAAGAAAGCGGACTTCCGGACGCAGAGGACGCAGAAGTCGCGCAGAGAACGCAAAAGATTCAGAAGCAGAATTTTCTTGAATTCCTTTTGCGTCCTCTGCGAAACCTTTGCGTCCTCTGCGTCCGGAAGTCCGTGTTCAAAGAACTGCCGAATTGCTACAACTTTCATAGCTTCTACCGCACATCCCACGGGCGCTGCAGCCCGATTTGACCCATGAAAATCTTCCAGCGCGCCCAGCGTTCGCTGTTCGGGGAAATCCTGGACTGGATGCTCACGCCGCTGCTGCTGCTGGTGCCGGTGAGCATCGGCGTGACCTGGCTGGTGGCGCAGGGCATCGCCAACTCGCCCTACGACCGCGCGCTGGAGCACAACGTCCGCACGCTGGCCCGCCTGCTGCAGCGCGAGCCGGCGGGCACGCCTTTCGTGCCCCCGGTCGCGCTGCGCGAACTGCTGCGCGGCGACGACGCCGACCACGTCTATTTCCAGATCCTGGACAGCGCAGGCGATGCCATCGCGGGCGACAGCGACCTGCCCGGCCCGAGCACCGAAGAGCGTCCGGCGCCGGGCGTGGCCTACCTGCGCGATGCCCACATGCGCGGCCAGCCAGTGCGCGTGGCCTACCTGTGGCTCGAGTTGGGCGACCACGTGTCCGATGCGGCGCGCACGCCTGCCGCCGGCCCGGGCGCGGGCGCCGCCTTCGCCCTGCAACAGGTCGACAGCGACGCCACCGGCGCGCTGGCCGACCTGGCAGGCGCGGCACCCCGGCCGCGTGGGCTGGTGCTGGTGCAGGTGGCCGAGACGCGCGAGAAACAGTCAGTGCTGGCCACCGAGATCATCAAGGGCGTGCTGCTGCCGCAGTTCGCCATCTTGCCGCTGGCGGTGCTGCTGATCTGGCTGGCGCTGGTGCGCGGCATCAAGCCGCTGTCGGCCGTGGAGGCGCGCATCCGGGAGCGCCGCCCCGACGACCTGAGCCCGCTGGAGGAATCGGCGGTGCCGCTGGAGGTGGTGCCGCTGGTGTCCTCGGTCAACGAGCTGCTGGGCAAGCTGAACGACTCGATGGCCACGCAAAAGCGCTTCCTGGCCGACGCGGCCCATCAGCTCAAGACGCCGCTGGCAGGACTGCGCATGCAGGCCGACCTGGCACAACGCGACAACGCCGACGCCGAGGAGCTGAAGAAGTCGCTCAAGCAGATCGGACGCGCGAGCATCCGCGCCACCCACACCGTGAACCAGCTGTTGGCCCTGGCGCGGGCCGAGGGCGGCGTCGGCACCCTCACACGCCAGCCCTGCGACCTGGCGCGCCTGACCATCGAAGTGGTGCGCGAGATGCTGCCGCGCGCGATGGAACGTTCGCTGGATCTGGGCTACGACGGCGCGCAGCCGGGCGCCCGCGGCGTGGAACTGCTGGGCAACGCCACGCTGCTGCGCGAGCTGATCCGCAACCTGCTGGACAACGCGATCAACTACACCCCTTCATCGCCCGAGCGGCCGGGCGTGATCACCGTCCACGTGCTGGCCGACCCCTTCGGCCATGTGCTGCTGTTGCAGGTGGAGGACTCCGGCCCGGGCATCGCCGAAGCCGACCGCGAGCTGGTCTTCGAGCCCTTCTACCGGGTGCTGGGCAACGAGGCCGACGGCTCCGGCCTGGGCCTGCCGATCGTGCGCGAGATCGCGGGCCAGCACCGTGCGCGGGTCGAGCTGGAGGATGCGCACCCGGGGCAACACCCACCGGGCACGCGCGTCACGGTGCGCTTCGACACGGCGCCGGACTGAGGCTCAGGGCGTCGTGGCGGGCGGCGTGCCCGAGCTGGGTGCGTCGGCGGCAGCGCCGGAGGCGGGCGACGTGGGTGCGGCAGGCGCGCGCCGCACTTCCAGCAGCTCGGGCCGGATCTGCTGGCCCAGGCGCTGGGGTTCGCGGTCGGCCGATTCGGTTGATGCGCCGCGCGACCACAGGAAGTAGCCGATGTTGGCAACGACGAGGGCGGCGAGCAGCAGGCGCAGGACCATGGCGGGGATTGTGCAGCCGTCGGTTCAGGGCGGCGTCATGCCGCGGGGCCGGACGCTGACCTCCGAACTGGTGATCGCCTGCAGCCCGGCCGGCGTTTGCACGCGCAGCTCGCCGCCCGGGCCCACGCCCTCGCACAGGCCGGCTTGGCCATCGCTGAGTACCACTTCACGCCCGCGCAGCGCATCCCGCGCGTCGAAGCGCGGCAGCACCGGTGCGAAGCCCTGCGCCGCGAAGCGCAGCACCTCGGCCAGCAGCGGCGGTGCCAGCGCCGCCAATGCCTGCGGCGGCGTCGCGTCGGGCTGCCACTGCCGCAGCCAGGCCGGTGGCGTGCGCATGTCGTCGCCTGCGCGCGCACCGACGTTCACCCCGATGCCGATGACCACCTGGCGGGCCGCGGTGCCCGGCGACGAAGCGGTCTCGATCAGGATGCCGGCCAGCTTGCGGTCCGCCACCCACAGGTCGTTGGGCCACTTGAGCTTCACGCCGGCGGCGCCATCGGGGTCGAGCGACTCGGCCACGCTCACGCCGACGGCCAGCGACAGGCCCGACCAGTCCTGCGGTGCCAGCGGCAGCCCGAGCGAGAAGGTCAGCGACGCGGCCGGGTCGGCCGCAGCCTGGGCGCTCTGCCAGTCCCGGCCGAGTCGACCGCGCCCCGCTGTCTGGCGCTCGGCCACCAGCAGCACGGGACGGGCGTCACCCGCGCGGGCACGGCGCATGAGCTCGGTGTTGGTGGAATCGATGGCCTCGACGGCTTCCACGGCGATCGCTGGCTCGTGCACCGCCAGCGCACGGCGCAGCGCATCGACGGTGGCCGCGGTCCAGGCGCTCAATCAACCACCCTTGCGTTTCCCGGACTTCTTTTTCTTCTTGTTCTTGTCCTTCTTCGGCTTCGCGGCCTTGCCCTTGTCCTTGTCCTTGTCCTTGCTCTTCTTCTTTTTGTTCTTCTTGCCCGGCACGTCGTCGTCCTTGGGCGAAAGCAGTGTGCCGCGGCAGTTGGCCGAGCCGCACCAGCAGGGAAAGTCCGCCAGCAGTTCCGGCGTGTAGGGCTCGTCGATCACGAGGCCGTAGTCGTAGTTCAGTTCCTCGCCGGCCGCGATGTCTCGCAGCGCCTTGATGAAGATGCGGCCGCCCTCTTCGTCGGCCTCGCAGTTCGGGTCGCAGGAATGGTTGATCCACCGCGCGGCGTTGCCCTTCACGCCGCCATCGATCACGCGCTCGTCATCGATGTGGAAGTAGAAGGTGTGGTTGGGCTGGGCCGGGTCGTGCGGGTGGCGGCGCAGCGCCTCTTCCCAGTCGATCACCTCGCCCTTGTATTCGATCAGCCGCTCGTCCTTGGGGATGTCCTGCACGGCGAACACCCCGTTGCCGTGGACCCCCGAGCGCCGCGTCTGGATGCGGCGCCCCCCCGCGGGCGGCGAAGTCGATGGCGAGGAAGGGGATTTGGAGGGCATCGCCGAGTTCTGATAGTTTGAATATGCACACATGCGCGCGTGTACACACGTACGTACGTGCGTGTGCACGCGCGAGAGGCGCAGAGTATAGAGAGCCCCCCGGCGTCCTGCCGGCGATGCCCGCCCCCACGAGGGGCCGGCCCGCGCAGGCCGGGGCGAACTGTTGAGAGACCCCAGATGACGAAGACTTTGGTGATTGCGGAGAAGCCCTCGGTGGCACAGGACATCGTGCGCGCGCTCACGCCGGTGGCCGGCAAGTTCGACAAGCACGACGACCATTTCGAGAACGAGCAGTACGTGGTGACCAGTGCCGTGGGCCACCTGGTGGAGATCCAGGCCCCCGAGCAGTACGACGTGAAACGCGGCAAGTGGAGCTTCGCGCACCTCCCGGTCATCCCGCCGCACTTCGACCTCAAGCCGGTGGACAAGACCAAGACGCGCCTGAATGCCGTCGTCAAGCAGGCCAAGCGCAAGGACGTGACGCAGCTGGTCAACGCCTGCGACGCGGGCCGCGAGGGCGAGCTGATCTTCCGACTGATCGAGCAGTACGCCGGCGGCAACAAGCCGCTGGGCAAGCCGGTCCGGCGCCTGTGGCTGCAGTCGATGACGCCGCAGGCGATCCGCGACGGCTTCGACTCGCTGCGCAGCGAGCAGCAGATGCAGGGCCTGGCCGACGCCGCGCGCTCGCGCTCCGAGGCCGACTGGCTGGTGGGCATCAACGGCACGCGGGCGATGACGGCCTTCAACTCGCGCGACGGTGGCTTCTTCCTCACCACGGTGGGCCGGGTGCAGACGCCCACCCTGTCGGTGGTGGTGGAGCGCGAGGAACAGATCCGCAAGTTCGTGAGCCGCGACTACTGGGAAATCCACGGCATCTTCGGCGCCGAGGCCGGCCAATACCCCGGCAAGTATTTCGACCCGGCCTGGAAGAAGGCCAGCGCGCCGCTGCTCCCGAACGGCGAAGCCGACCCCGAGCAGCGCGCCGACCGGGTGTGGAGCGAAGCCGAGGCGCGCGCCATCGCTGATGCCGCCCGCGGCCAGCATGCGACCGTGACGGAGGAAAGCAAGCCGACGACGCAGGCTTCGCCGCTGCTGTTCGACCTCACCTCGCTGCAGCGTGAGGCCAACAGCCGCTTCGGCTTCTCGGCCAAGACCACGCTGGCGCTCGCGCAGTCGCTGTACGAGCGCCACAAGGCCCTGACCTACCCCCGGACCGACTCGCGCGCCCTGCCCGAGGACTACCTGCCCGTGGTCAAGCAGACGATGGGCATGCTGGCCACCAGCGGCATGAAGCACCTGGCGCCCTTCGCGCAGCAGGCCATCGACGGCAACTACGTCAAGCCGAGCAAGCGCATCTTCGACAACGCCAAGGTGTCGGACCACTTCGCGATCATCCCCACCCTGCAGGCACCCAGCGGCCTGTCGGATGCGGAGCAGCGCCTGTACGACTTCGTGGTGCGGCGCTTCCTGTCGGTGTTCTTTCCCAGCGCCGAATTCCAGGTCACGACCCGCATCTCGACGGTCGAGCGCGATGCGAAGAAGTACGCCTTCCGCTCCGACGGCAAGGTGCTGGTCAAGCCGGGCTGGATGGCCATCTACGGCAAGGAAGCCGTGACCGAAGACGACGAGAAGGACGGCAAGAACCTGGTGGCCGTGAAGCCGGGCGAGCGGGTGAAGGTCGATTCGGTGGAGCCCAAGGGCCTGAAGACGCGCCCGCCGGCCCGCTATTCCGAAGCGACGCTGCTGGGCGCCATGGAAGGCGCCGGCAAGACCATCGACGACGACGAACTGCGCGAAGCCATGCAGGAGAAGGGCCTGGGCACGCCGGCCACGCGTGCGGCCATCATCGAAGGGCTGCTCAACGAGAAGTACATGCTGCGCGAGGGCCGCGAACTGATCCCGACCGCCAAGGCCTTCCAGCTCATGACGCTGCTGCGCGGCCTGGGCGTGGAGGAGCTCTCCAAGGCCGAACTGACGGGCGAGTGGGAATACAAGCTCGCGCAGATGGAGAAGGGCCAGCTCAGCCGCGACGCCTTCATGCGCGAGATCGCGGCCATGACCGAGCACATCGTCAAGAAGGCCAAGGAGTACGACCGCGACACGGTGCCGGGCGACTACGCGACGCTCGAAGCGCCCTGCCCCAACTGCGGCGGCATCGTGCGCGAGAATTACCGCCGTTATGCCTGCACCGGCAAATCGGGCAACGGCAGCGACGCCTGCGGCTTTTCCTTCACCAAGTCCCCGGCAGGCCGCACCTTCGAGATCGCCGAGGCCGAGCAGCTGGTGCGCGACAAGCACATCGGCCCGCTGGAAGGCTTCCGCTCCAAGGCCGGTTGGCCCTTCGTGGCCGAGATCCGGCTCGCCTACAGCGACGAGGACAGCAACTGGAAGCTCGAGTTCGACTTCGGCGACGACGGCAAGGACCCGGCCGAGACCGGCGAGATCATCGACTTCAGCGGTCAGGAGAGCCTGGGGGCATGCCCCAAGTGCAAGGGCCGCGTGTTCGAGTTCGGCGCCAACTACATCTGCGAGCACTCGGTGCCGACGCCACAGCAGGCGGTGCCCAGTTGCGACTTCAAGACCGGCAAGGTCATCCTGCAGCAGCCGGTGGAGCCCGAGCAGGTGCGCAAGCTGCTGGCCGAAGGCAAGACCGACCTGCTCGACAAGTTCGTCAGCATGCGCACGCGGCGCACTTTCAAGGCTTTTTTGGTGTGGAACGCCGAGGAAGGCAAGGTGACCTTCGAGTTCGAGCCGCGCACCAGCAAGTTCCCCCCGCGCAAGACCTTCGCGGCCAAGGCGGCGCCGGCGAAGAAGACCGCGGCGGCCAAGAAGGCACCGGCGGCCAAGAAGGCAGCTGCGCCCAAGGCACCCCGCAAAGCCGCAGCCGGCACGGGCCTCACGCCCAGCGCCGAACTGGCGGCCGTGATCGGCACCGAGCCGGTGCTGCGCACCGAGGCGACCAAGAAGCTGTGGGACTACATCAAGGCCCAGGGGCTGCAGGACCCGGCGGACAAGCGCAGCATCCGCGCCGACGCCAAGCTGCAGGCGGTGTTCGGCAAGCCCAGCGCGACCATGTTCGAACTGGCCGGCCTGCTGGGCAAGCACCTGGCCAAGTGAACGCCCGCCGCGCGGCGCGGCCTGCTCCCAGTCAGTGGACGGCGGGCCGGCGCGGCGGCGGCGGGATGCGGTCCGTCACCTCGATCCAGCACGCGAACAGCGGGTGGCCATCCACGATCACCGGTGGCGCCGCGCGGTGGGCGCGGAAGCCCTCGCGGCGCAGGAGGCGTTCGATGCCCAGCGGCGACACGGTGATCATGCGCTGCACCCCGTGGGCGCGCGCCACCGCGATGGCCTCTTCGAGCAGCCCCACCGCCACGGGGGAGGAGAACTGCCCCATCGCGCCCTGGCCGGTGGCGGTGAAGTCGACGGCCGCGAAGCGCGACAGCTCCCACACCAGGGGATCGCAGGGCGGCATCGCGCCCCCGAGGAGTTGCGGAAAGACCTCGCTCAGGAGGTAGGGACTGGTGGTCGGCAGCAGGCGTGCCGTGCCCACGATCTCCTGCTTCGCGTCGCGCGCGGCGAGATACAGAGTGCCGGCGTGGTCGAACTGGTCGCGCTCGCGACCCGGGGGCGTGTCGAGTTCCCAACCCAGCATCTCGACGAAGACCTTGTAGCGGTATTGCTCGACGCTGTGGAGCAACTGGGCACTGAGTTGATGGGGGCGGCCGGAAAGTACTTCCATGTGATTAATCCCGAGGTTGTATCGGGCCATTTCAGCGCCCGGCCGAGCGCAGCGGAACTATCAGTTCTTGTAGGTCATGCCACCATGGGCGCGTTGCACGCCGCACGCCAGGCGGGTCGCTGCCAGTCGATGGCATCGATGAATTTGGCAAGGGCTTCGAGGCTCTCTTCCATCGGCAGCGGCTCCTGCGCGTCCGAGACCAGCAGCAAGTTGGTGCGCGGCAGCCCCTGGCGCACGATGGCGCCGCCCGCCGGCGTGCTCTGCCAGGCCCAGTCCCAACCGATGCTCAGCGCCGGTTCGGCCGGGCTGACCCACTCGGTGTAGCCGGACAGTGCAGCGGCGCTGCCGCAGTGCGCATCGGCGTGGACCGGCTCGTCATCCATGCCCGACACCAGGTGCTGCAGGGGAATGCGGGCAAGCCTGCGCCGGGGCAGGTGCAGATAGCCATCGGAAGAGAAGACGGGCATGGAGGACTCCTTGCAAAAGGGTTCGACAAAGCCAGGAGCTGACGTCCACGCCAGCTTGAAGGGTGCGGTGGCGCGAATCAATCGATCGCATGCATCATTCGGCGCAAGCGCGGCAAAACGCACATGAAGATGCCGCAACGTCGGCTTCATGCTCCGATCTCCGACAGAACACCCGTGCCATTTCATGTAAATTGGTTGTTTCAGGGGGCCATCCGCTGCCGCTGTCGCGGCGCACCATCCGGATCGATTCATGCCCTGCCTTCAGGCCTCGGCCATGTTTTCTTGCGAGTGGGTGCTACGTGCCGCCCTCCACTGACCACCTGCTCAGCATGCTGGACCGCGCCACGAGCGAGCAGGCGGTGTTCGACGCCCTGCGCGCCGAAACGCGGCGGCTGGGTTTTGAACACTGCGCGTACGGCCTGCGGCTGGCGGTGCCGGTGTCCAACCCCAAGGTCATCACCCTCAACGACTACCCGATGTCGTGGCAGGCGCGCTACCTCGAGGCGGGCTATTTGCACATCGATCCCAGCGTGCGGCATGGCCGGCAGAGCCAGAGCCCGCTCGTCTGGACGGACGCGATGTTCGCTTCCGCACGGCAGATGTGGGACGAGGCGCGAGACCACGGCCTGCGCGTGGGCTGGGCGCAATCCAGCCTCGACGGCTTCGGCGTCGGCGGCATGCTCACCCTGTCGCGTTCGCACGAGCCCCTGACCGAGCGCGAGCTGCTCGACAAGGAAAGCGCCATGCGATGGCTGGTACAGGCGGCCCACCTGTCGCTGTCGCGGCTCATGAAGCCGCGCTACGCGGTCCAGCCGGAGACGCCGCTCACGCCCCGCGAGCTCGAGGTGCTCAAGTGGACGGCAGACGGCAAGACGGCACCCGACATCGGCGACATCCTGGGCATTTCGGTGCCTACGGTGAACTTTCACATCAAGAACGTGGTGCAGAAATTGAAGGCTCCCAACAAGACCGCGGCCGTGGTCCAGGCCCTGATGTCGGGCCTGCTCAACTGAGGCTCGGGCGGGCCCTTCCACAGCCCATCGCCCACCGGACGGCGTTCGGCCGCGGCCGCAGCCTCAAGCTTGCCTTGCGCACCGACCGCAGGAACCTATCAATTCTGGGAGCTCCCACCCGCGCGGAATTTCGATTCAATCGAGGACATGGGAATGTCCATGCTCATGAACAGTGCCGAAATCCGCGTCCACCTGGCGCCCGGAGCCCTGCTCGCCTGCGAGGTCCGCCGTACATGGGGGAGGCCGCGTGTCACCCGCAAGGCCAGTTTCCAGTGCTTTCCCGGCGAGCGGCCGGCGGCCATGCAGGCGCTGCGCCGCTGGATCGAGGAAGGGCCCGCACGCCGCAGCCTGGTCTGGGTCGTCGGCCCGACCGAGGCCCAGTATTTCGTGCTGCCGTGGTCGCCCGAGTGGGTGGACCCCCGCACGCGCGACGCCTACGCGCGTGCCCGCTACGAGCAACTCTACGGCCGGCAGGCCGAGGCCGCGTCCTTCTGCTTCGCCGATCCCTCTCCGGACGGCGAACAGCTGGTGTCCTGCATCTCGGCCACGCTGCATGCCGAGCTTGAAGGATTCGCCGCTGCGTGCGGATGCGAGCTCGAAGGCATCAAGCCCTCGGTCGCTGCCGTATGGGAGCGTTTTCGCGAGGTTCTCGAGACCGAGCAGGGCACCCTGTGCATCGTCGAGGGCGATCGCCAGGCCCTGGTGCGCCACGACCGCACGCGCATCGAAGACATCGTGGTGCGCCAGCGTGGGTCCCACGAGGCCATCGACGCCGGCAGATCGGGCGTCTACCGCCGCTTCTCCACCACGCCGGAGCGCGTGCCCAGCCTCGGCGCGGCGGAACTGCGGCTGCCGGCGCAGGCGGGCTTCGACAACTCCGGCGACGCGGCCTACGCCATGGCGCTGTGCGGCGCGCTCTGAACCGCTTTAGAGGTCGAGTTCGCGCGAGAGCCAGGGCGGCGCGTCGTCCAGGTCGCGCAGGAGGTAGTGCCGCACCTGCGGCTCATGGTCGAAGAGCTTGGGACGGTCTGCCGGGTCGATGGTCGGGGTGGCGGGCGTGGCTCCGGCGAAAGCCTCGATGCTGGCCATCGATTCCCACACCGACATGACGACCACCTCGGTCGTGCCATCGCCCGTGTCGCGGAACAACGCGCTCGCCCGCAGGTTGCCGGGCTGCGCGGCCAGCTGCGGCAGCTTGGTCGCTTCGAGGTGCAGGCGGCACTCCTCGCGCAGGGCGGCGCGGATCCAGAAGGTCCAGGTGCGGAGGATGGGGTCCATCGGAGGGCAGGGAAACAGCCAGGGGGCACTCGCGCGGTCGGAAAGCCGCGCCGGCCCCATCATGCACCGCCGCCCGCCCTTGCCAAGCCCTGGTGCCTCGGTCGGTACGGTCTTGTGCACCGTTCGGCCGGTTCTCCTCCGCCCTGTGGAAGCAACGGGCCTGCAGCATGGCGCTGGCGCACCGGAACGAAGTATTTCGTAGCACACTCCGTCCCTCGAAAGGGATCGGACATGGCAAAGGGCATGGATGTCGACGCGCTGAGCGACAGCGCGCTGGCTCGGATGGCATGGGAAAGACGGCGTGAAGCGCTGCATGGCAACCGCCATGCGCTGCGTGCCGCACGCGAACTCGACAGGGAGCTGCGCCGCCGCGACGCGATCTACGCCAGCGGCTTCGGTGCGCTGATGCCCGCTCGGGCCGCGCCCCGCGCCTGGTGGCAGTTCTGGCACTGAACGCGCACGGCGCCGCGCCTACAGCGCCCGCGCGATCACTTCCTTCATGATCTCGCTGGTGCCGCCGTAGATGCGCTGCACCCGCGCATCCGCATACATGCGCGTGACCATGTATTCGTTCATGAAGCCGTAGCCGCCGTGCAGCTGCACCAGCTCGTCGAGCACGCGGCCCTGCGCCTCCGAGCCCCACAGCTTGGCCATCGACGCCGTGGCGGTGTCCAGCGTGCCGGCCACGAGTTGCTCCACGCAGCGGTCGATGAAGGCGCGGCCGACCATGATCTGCGTGGCCACCTCGGCCAGCTTGAAGCGGGTGTTCTGCATCTCGGCGATCGGTTTGCCGAAGGCCTTGCGCTCCCGCACGTAGGCCAGCGTGGCCTCGTAGGCGCCCTCCATGCAGGCCAGCGCACTGAGGCCGATGATGAGCCGCTCGTAGGGCAGGTCGCTCATGAGCTGGAAGAAGCCCTGGCCTTCCTGGCCGCCGAGCAGGTGGTCCCGTGGGACGCGCACGCCGTCGAAGAAAAGCTCCGAGGTGTCCTGCGCCTTCATGCCCATCTTGTCGAGCACGCGGCCGACCTTGAAGCCGCGGCATCCCTCGGTCTCCACGACCAGGATCGACGTTCCGCGCGCGCCCTGCGCCGGGTCCGTCTTGCACACCACGAGGATCACGCCCGCCAGGTAGCCGTTGGTGATGAAGGTCTTGCTGCCGTCGATCACATAGGCATCACCGTCGAGGACGGCGCGCGTGCGGATGCCCTGCAGGTCGGACCCGGCGCCGGGCTCGGTCATCGCGATCGCACCGACGAGTTCTCCGCGCGCCATGGCCGGCAGGTATTTCTGCTTCTGCGCCTCGGTGCCGTGGTTGAGGAAGTAGTGCGCCACGATCGAGTGCACCGAGTTGCTCATGCCGGTGAGCCCGCGACGCGCCATCTCCTCGTGGATGACGGCCTCGTGGCGGAAGTCGCCCCCGGCACCGCCATAGGCCTCAGGGATGTCGGTGCACAGCAGGCCCAGTTCGCCGGCACGTCGCCAGAGCGCATGGCCCACGTGGCCGCGGCGCCGCGCTTCCTCGTCCTGCGGTGCCATCTCGGCATCGATGAATCGCGCCGCGGTGTCGCGCAGGCTGTCGAGCTCCCCGTTGGTCCAGGAGCGCTTGAACTGCAATGGCATGAAGGTCCTCGTGAATGTCAGGGCTGCGCGCCCCAGGCGGTGAGCGCCTCGTGCAGCGCCATCGCATGCGGTGGCACCGGCTCGGCCGGCACGGTCTGCGAGAAGCGAGGCGCGGGCGCCGGCTGCATCACGCCACCGGCTTCGACGAAGGTGCGCCGCGCGCGGTTGTGCGCATGGGCCGGCGCCTCGTCCCAGTCGAGCACGGGGGCGAAGCAGGCGTCGCTGCCTTCCAGCAGCGCACACCACTCGTCGCGCGTGCGGGTGCGAAAAATGTCGGCCAGCCGCAGCTTGAGCAGCGGCCAGCGGGCCGGGTCCATCTGCCCGTCGAAGAACGGGTGCTCGATGCCGCAGCGCTGGCGGAGTTCGGCATAGAACTGCGGCTCGATCGCGCCCACAGCGACGTACTTTCCGTCGGCGCAGGCGTACGTGTCGTAGAAGTGCGCGCCGCCGTCGAGCAGGTTCTCGCCGCGCTGGTTGCTCCACTGCCCTTGTGCCTTGAAGCCGTACATGAAAGCCGACAGCAGCGCGCTCCCGTCGGTCATGGCGGCATCGACCACCTGGCCCTGTCCACTGCGCTGCGCCGCGTGCAGGGCGGCCAGCAGGCCGACGGCCAGCAGCATGCCGCCGCCGCCGAAGTCGCCCACGTAGTTGAGGGGGGGCACCGGCGCCTCGCCGGCGCGGCCGATGGCGTGCAGCGCGCCGCTGATGGCGATGTAGTTGATGTCGTGGCCGGCGGCCTGGGCCAGCGGGCCGTGCTGCCCCCAGCCCGTCATGCGGCCGTAGACCAGGCGCGGGTTGATGGCCAGGCAGTCTTCGGGGCCGAGGCCCAGCCGCTCCATGACGCCCGGGCGAAAGCCTTCGATCAGCAGGTCGGCGCGCGCGGCCAGCGCCAGCGCCGCCGCCCGGCCCTCGGCCGACCGGAGATCGATGTCGACCTGTGCACGGCTGCGTGTGGTGATGTCTCGCGTTTCGACCGGCGTCCCTGGCCGCGCGATGCGCAGCACCTCGGCGCCCAGATCGGCCAGCACCATGGCGCAGAAAGGTCCGGGCCCGAGCCCGGCGAACTCGATCACGCGGATACCTTCGAGCGGACCTGCCATGTCGTGACTCCAGAGAGGCCTTCAGGCCGTCGGCAGCACGTGATGGCGGAACTGCTCGCGCAGCTTCGTCTTGAGCAGCTTGCCGGTGGCCGTGTGCGGCAACTCGTTGACGAAGACCACGTCGTCGGGCAGCCACCATTTGGCGATGCGGGCGGCGAGGAAGTCGAGGATCGACGCCCGGTCCACCACATGGCCGGCGCGCGGCACGACGATCAGCAGCGGCCGCTCCTGCCACTTCGGATGCGCCACGCCGATGATGGCCGCCTCGGCCACGGCGGGGTGGCCCATGGCGGCGTTCTCGACGTCGATGGACGAGATCCACTCGCCGCCCGACTTGATGACGTCCTTGGCCCGATCGACAAGCTGCAGGTACCCGTCGGCGTCGATGGTGGCCACGTCGCCGGTGCTGAAGAAGCCGTCTTCGTCGATGGGCGAGCCTCCCTCTCCCTTGAAATACCCCGACGCGATCCACGGGCCGCGCACGCGCAGGTGGCCGCGCGATGTGCCATCCCAGGGCTGCACCTCGCCCGCATCGTCGACCAGCTTCAGGTCCACGCCCCACACGCCACGGCCCTGCTTGAGCTTGATGCGCGTGAGCGCCTCGTCGTCCAGGCCCTCGTGCCGCGGCAGCAGCTTGCTCACGACGCCGATGGGGCTGGTCTCGGTCATGCCCCAGCCCTGCACCACCTCGGCGCCGAACTGGCGCTCGAAGCGCTCAAGCATCGCGCGCGACACCGCCGCCCCCCCGATGCCCACGCGCCTGAGCCCGAGCGCCTTCGGATCGAGTTCGGGATGGGCGTCGAGGTACTGGAAGAGCATCAGCCACACCGTGGGCACGCCCTGCGAGAAGGTGACTTTCTCCTGCGCCATCAGCTCGTACACGCTCTTTCCGTCCAGGTGCGGCCCGGGCAGCACGAGCCGCGTGCCGACCATCGCCGCCGCATAGGGCGTGCCCCAGGCGTTGGCATGGAACATCGGCACGATCAGCATCACCGTCTCGGACGCGTTCAGGCCGAAGGTGTCGGGCGACAGTTCCATGAGGCTGTGCAGCACGGTGGAGCGGTGCGAGTACAGCACGCCCTTGGGGTTGCCCGTGGTGCCCGAGGTGTAGCACAGCGATGATGCGAGGCGCTCGTCGAACTGGGGCCAGGTGAAGTCCTCGGGCTGGGCGTCGAGCAGCTCGTCCCAGCACAGCAGCTGCGGCACCTCGATGCGCGGCATGTTCTCGCGCGACGTCATCGCCACGTAGCTGCGGACGGTCCTGAGCTTCGGCGCCAGCTTCTCGACCAGCGGTGCGAAGGTGACGTCGAAGAACAGCACCTGGTCTTCGGCATGGTTGACGATGTACTCGATCTGTTCCGGAAAGAGCCGCGGGTTGACGGTGTGCAGCACCGTGCCCGCGCCCGACACGCCGAAGTACATCGACAGGTGGCGGTGGCTGTTCCAGGCCAGCGTGCCGACGCGCTCGCCCTCGCCAACGCCGAGCTGCCGCAAGGCGTTGGCGATGCGGCAGGCATCGCGGCGGATGCCGGCCCAGTTCGTGCGATGCATGCTGCCCTCGGGCAGGCGCGAGACGATCTCGACGTCGGGATGGAATCGCGCCGCATGCTCGATCAGCGAGGAGATGAGCAGCGGCCGGTCCTGCATGAGGCCGTACAGGGGCATGGGTCGTCTCCTTGTGTCCCGTCTTTCTTCTCTTGGACCTCGCCTCAGGCGGCGGCGAGGTGCCCGCGCATCACAGCCTTTCGACGATGGTGACGTTCGCCATGCCGCCGCCTTCGCACATGGTCTGCAGGCCGTAGCGCCCGCGGCGGTCGTGCAGCGCGTGGACCAGCGTGGTCATCAGCTTGGTGCCCGAGGCGCCGAGCGGGTGCCCCAGCGCGATGGCGCCGCCGTTGACGTTCAGGCGGGACGGGTCGGCGCCCGTCACCTGCAGCCACGCCAGCGGCACGGGCGCGAAGGCCTCGTTGACTTCGAACAGGTCGATGTCGTCGACCTTCAACCCGGCCTTCTTGAGTGCCGCCTGCGTGGCGGGAATGGGGGCCTCGAGCATGATCACCGGGTCGTGGCCGATCATGGTCATGTGGTGGATGCGCGCGAGCGGCTTCACGCCCAGCGCCTTCAGCCCGCGCTCGTTGACCACCATCACGCCGGTGGCACCGTCGGCGATCTGGCTGGCGGTGGCGGCTGTGCAGCGTCCACCTTCCTGGATGAGCTTGACGCCGGCGATGGCATCGAGCGTCGCGTTGAAGCGGATGCCTTCGTCGACGGTGTGCGGCTGGCCCTCGCTCTCGGCACCGCCGTCGGCGCTGCGCACGGCCACCGGCACGATCTCCTTCGTGAAGCGTCCCTCCTTCGTGGCTGCTGCGGCGCGCAGGTGGCTCTGCAGCGCGAACGCGTCGAGCTGGTCCTTCGACAGCCCGTATTTCTTTGCCATCATCTCGGCACCCATGAACTGGCTGAACTCGATGCCGGGGTAGCGTTTCTGCATGGCCGGGCTCATGTAGTAGCCCATGCCGGCCTGGCGCGGCATCTCGCTGGTGCTGAACATGGGCACGCGGGTCATGCTTTCCACACCGGCAGCGATGACGACGTCCATGCTGCCACTCATCACGGCCTGGGCCGCGAAGTGCAGGGCCTGCTGCGAGGAGCCGCACTGCCGGTCGACCGAGGTGCCGGGCACCGATTCGGGCAGCGACGAGGCCAGCACCGCATTGCGTGCAACGTTGATGCCCTGCTCCGCGGTCTGGCTCACGCAGCCCATGATCACGTCTTCGACGAGGGCCGGGTCGGCGTCGGCTCGCCGCAGCAACTCGTCGATGACCTGTGCCGCCAGGTCGACCGGGTGCCAGCCCGAGAGTTTCCCCTTGCGTCTGCCGGCCGCCGTGCGGGTGGCGGCGACGATGAATGCTTCTGCCATGGTGTGTGTCTCCTGTGCCCTGGGCGTTGCCGGATTGTGGGTCGGGGCTTCCGGCGCGGCTGTCGTCGGAACGGACGATTTTGGTTGGGGGCTGCGGTGCGCGGGATCGTCACGTTTGTGACGAGTTTGGCTGTGACGTCCGGCTGGCTTGCGCTGGCGGGTGATTGCACTTTCGGGTTTTTGTGCTGTTGATCGGATCGCTTGGGCTCTTCGGCTGGTCGGTGGGTCGGTGGGTCGGTGGGTCGGCCGGTCGGTACGAGCGCTGCGGGCCTGAACCCGGCCGGCATGGCGCGGGCGCGTCCGGTTTGACTCCTCTCCCCGCTGGGGAGAGGTGGGGTGAGGGGCACCCCGGCGTTGGATGAGGCACGCCTCCTCAATCGCTGCAAGCCCCCACCCCGACCCTCCCCCAGCGGGGGAGGGAGAGGGAGCCGGAGGGGATGAGGCGCAGCGGTTCAGGGCGGTGGTCGTGGGCCTGCGGGCGCAGGCGCCATTCGCGGCGCCGTGCAG
>JAFEEH010000248.1 GCA_018241185.1 Pseudomonadota bacterium
AGCAGCTTCTCGGTGCGGTGGCTCAGCGTCTGCAGCGCGTGCAGCGCGGCTTCGACGTCATTGCGCGCCAGGTCGTGTTCCAGCGCGGTCTGCAGCCGCAGGCGCGCGGCCGCCAGCGGCGTGCGCAGTTCGTGCGCCGCGTTGGCCGCCAGTGCACGCTCCACGTCGAGCGCATGCGAAAGCCGCTCGAGCAGGCGGTTCACGTCGTCGGCCACCGAGCGCAGCTCGTGCGGCAGGCCGGGCAGGGCGATGGGCCGCAGATCGGCGCTGCTGCGCACGCTGATTTCGCCGGCCAGGCGCTGCAGCACGCGCAGCTCGCGCCGGGCGATCTGGCGAAGCACCAGCGCCAGGAGCGGCAGCACCGCCCCCATGGCCACGATCAGGCCGAGCAGCGTGCGGTTCACGGCATGGCGGCGTTCCTCGATCGGATCGGCGACCTGCATGTACAGGTCGCGCGTGGGATGTCGCACGGTGTAGATGCGCCAGTCGGGCCGGTTGTTCGCGAAGCCCGGCGCCAGCGGCACGTCGAAGATCTCGGGCCGTGCGTTCGAGGAGCGCTGCAGCACCCGCGTGCCGCCATTCACGATCTGGTAGATCACCTCGTCCTCGATGAACAGCGGCGGTGGCGCTGTCAGCGGTTGCGTCGGCTCGTGGCCCTTGGACATGGCGTCGTACTGCTCGATCGCGATGTCGAACATGCGGTGCGCCACCTCCACCAGTTCGTTGTCGAAGTTGTAGTTGATCTCGCGGTCGATGTACCACACCACGCCCAGCACGCAGACCAGCCAGACGCCGCCGACCGAAACAATCAGCGTGCGTGCGAGGCGCCCGGCCAGCGAGTCGACCGCGGCCGGCAGCGCACGCGCATGCGACAGCAGACCCATCAGCGTGCGGCTCCATGGACAGGGGCGCAGCTCATTCCTCGTCGACTTCCGAGAATGCGAGCCGGTAGCCCAGACCGCGCAGAGTCTGGATGTGGGCGCGGCCAAGCTTGCGGCGCAGGCGGCTGATGAAGACCTCCAGCGTGTTGCTGTCGGTCTCGTCGTCGTAGCCGTAGAGCGCGTCCTGCAGCGCCTCGCGGGTGTGGATGCGCTCGGGTCGCGTCGCCATCACGCGCAGCAGCGCCCATTCCTTCTGCGTCAGGGGCACCGACGCGCCACGCCTGCGCACCAGGTCGTTGCTCAGGTCGATCTCCAGCGCGCCGAGCTTCACCACGGCCGACTGGCTGGTGCTGCGCCTGCGCTCCACCGCGCGCAGCCGCGCCAGCAACTCGGCCGGGTCGTAGGGCTTGATGAGGTAGTCGTCGGCGCCGGCGTCCAGGCCGCGGATGCGGTCGGTGACCTGGTCGCGCGCGGTGAGTACGATGACGATCGGCCTTTCGCGCAGCGCGCGGATCTCGGGCAGCAGTTGCAGGCCGTCGCCGTCGCCCAGGTGCAGGTCGAGCAGGATGGCGGCGTATTGCGCCGACAGCAGCGAGGCGCGGGCCAGTGCCAGGCTGGGGACCGCGTCGACCACGAATGCCTTGGCGCGCAGGTAGCTGCACACGGCGTCGGACAGCGTGGTGTCGTCTTCGACAAGAAGGATGCGCACGGTCGGATTCCTTGGCGAGAGGGGATTGGGCGCGAGTCTACGTCGGCGCGGCAGCGCTTTTTCAGGCTGTGTTCATGGCCTGGGCCTATCGTGCGCGCCGGGGCCGCACTGCGCCCCGGCTGCGGCGCGTCGCGCGCTCTTCCTGCCCTCGATGCGCTCTCGCCACTCCCTTTTCCGACCCTTCCTTCCCGTCGCGCTTGTCGCGCTGGTGTTGCTGCTCGCCTGGGATGCGACGGGTGGCGACCTCTGGCTGGCGGGTCTCTTCGGCACACCTTTCGGCTTTCCGCTGCGCCAGAACTGGTGGCTCACGGCCGTCGTGCACCAGGGCGGCAAGAACCTCAGCTGGATGCTGGTCATCGCCTTGCTGCTGGCCGTGTGGTGGCCGGTGGGCGTGCTGCGCCGACTCTCGCGTGGCGAGCGCTGGCAGATCGTGCTCGCCACGCTGGCCTCGGTGGGTGCCATCACGCTGCTCAAGCACGCCAACCACACCAGCTGCCCGTGGGACGTCCAGGCCTTCGGCGGTGTCGCTGCGTACGTGTCGCACTGGGACTGGACGGCACGCGACGGCGGCCCGGGCGGGTGCTTCCCGGCCGGCCACGCCTCGGCGGCCTTCGCCTTCCTGGGCGGCTGGTTCGTGCTGCGCAGACGGGCACCACGCGCCGCCACGGTGTGGCTCACGATCACGCTGCTGGCGGGTGCGGTCTTCGGCCTGGGGCAGCAGATGCGCGGTGCGCACTACCTCAGCCACACCCTGTGGACGGCGTGGATCTGCTGGGTCGTCGGTGGCGCCATCGACGCACTGGTCCAGGCCTGGAAGGCCCGGCGCACGGCGCGCACCGAAGCGATGGACACGCACCCGCGTGTCAGCCTGAACGAATCCTGAGGCAGGTGTTCAGGGAGGTTTCAGTGCCTCTGCCTACGCTCGTTGCATGTCTGCCCTGCCTCCCGTGCACCTGTCGCCATCGCGCGGCGACCGAGGTGCCTCCTCCCCGAATTTCCGCTCCGTCCTCGCTTCCCTCGACGCCTGGGTGACGCGCCCGCGCTCGATTCGCGCGATCGTGCTCGCCCTGTCGCTGTACCTGCTGCTCGCTGCCAATTGGCCGCTGTGGTTCGACCTGGCGCGCATCGGGCGCGCGCCCAGTGTGTATCTGGTCTCCATCGTCGGGATGGCCTGGCTGCTGCTGGCCGGCACCGTCGCACTGCTGGCGCTCACGGCCTGGTCGCGCTGGATGAAGCCGCTGTGGATGGCGCTCGTGGTGGTGGCCGCCCTGGTCCAGTACTACATGTTCGCCTACCGCATGGTCATGGACCCGTCGATGGCGGCCAACGTCATGCAGACCGACCCGGCCGAGGCGCGCGATCTGGTGAGCCTGTCGATGCTCGGGAGCGTGCTGCTCGTGTCCCTGCCCGCGGTGGTATGGCTGTGGCGCGTGCCGGTCGTGGCCGAGCGCTGGTGGTCGCGGCTGTGGCGCAATGCCGTGCTGTTCGTTGTCGCCATCGCGGCCGTGGTGGCCGGCGGGATGGCGATGTCACGTACCCTCGCGCCGCTGATGCGCAACGAGCCGCACGTGCGCTACATGATGAATCCGCTGGCCAGCGTGTATTCGGCCGGCGCCGCGCTGGCGCGGCCGATGTTCCAGCGCAGCCGCAAGCTGGTGCCCATCACCGCCGGAACGGCGCTGGGTGCGAGCTATGCCGGCCAGTCCAAACCGCCGATGCTCGTCGTGGTCGTTGGCGAAACGGCCCGCGCCGACCACTTCTCGCTCAACGGCTATGCGCGCGACACCAATCCCGAGCTGGCAGCGCGCCAGGTGGTGAGTTTCGGCAACGTGCATTCGTGCGGCACCAACACGCTGGCCTCGGTGCCGTGCATGTTCTCGCACCTGGGCAAGCAGGGCTACGAATCGCGCAAGAACGACTACGAGAACCTGCTGGACGTGCTGCAGGCCTCGGGCCTGGCCGTGCTGTGGATCGACAACCAGGCCGGCTGCAAGGGCGTGTGCGTGCGCGTGCCCAACGTGCAGGCCAACGACGCGAAGCAGCAGGCGGCCTACCCGTCGCTGTGCAGCGACGACGAGTGCCTCGACGAGGTCATGCTCAAGGGCCTGGATGCGCGCATCGCCGCCTTGCCGCCCGAACGCACCGCCAAGGGCGTGGTGCTCGTCATGCACCAGCTCGGCAGCCACGGCCCGGCCTACTACAAGCGCTCGAGCGAGGCGTTCAAGCGCTTCCAGCCCGAGTGCCGCACCAACACCCTGTCGGAATGCAGCCACGCCGAGCTGATGAATGCCTTCGACAACACCATCGCCTACACCGACCATTTCCTGGCAGGCACCATCGACTGGCTGAAGTCGCAGTCCGACCGCTACCAGACCGGCCTGGTCTACATGAGCGACCACGGCGAATCGCTGGGCGAGTACGGGCTGTACCTGCACGGCATGCCCTACAACCTGGCGCCGGAGGTGCAGAAGCATGTGCCCTTCGTGGCGTGGCTGGACGGCGGACTGGGCCAACGCGAGGGCATCGCCGACGCATGCCTGCGCAGCGGCAAGGACGCCGAGCTGACGCACGACAACCTGTACCCGACGGTGCTCGGCCTGATGGACGTGAAGACGCCGACCTACAAGCCGGCGCTGGATGCCTTCGCCCGCTGCCGCACGGCGGCGATGGGCTGAGGCTTTTACAAGCCAAATCGGCCCGTAGCGCCCACTGCGCCTGCGCGAACAGCTATCGAAAAGATAGCAACGGGCCGACGGTGATCACTTCTTTTCGCGCGGCACGCGGCCCGTGAGGAAGAACTCGGGGTTGGGCTGCATGCCGCTGAAGCTGGCCATGCGGTTGGACAGGCCGAAGAAGGCGGTGATGGCGGCGATGTCCCAGATGTCCTCGTCGTCGAAGCCGTGGGCGTGCAGGGCCTCGAAGTCGGCCTCGTCGACCTCGTGCGAACGTTCGCAGACCTTCATTGCAAAGGCCAGCATCGCGCGCTGGCGCGCCGTGATGTCGGCCTTGCGCCAGTTCACGGCCACCTGGTCGGCCACCAGCGGCTTCTTCTCGTAGATGCGCAGCAGCGCGCCGTGTGCCACCACGCAGTACAGGCACTGGTTGGCGGCGCTGGTGGTGGTGACGATCATCTCGCGGTCGCCCTTGGTGAGCGAGCTCGTGCGGCCCACGCTCTCGGGCTCCATCAGCGCATCGTGATAGGCGAAGAAGGCACGCCATTCCGCCGGACGGCGCGCCAGGGCGAGGAACACGTTGGGCACGAAGCCGGCCTTCTCCTGGACCTCCAGCACCTTGGCGCGGATGTCTTCGGGCAGGTTGTCGAGCGCGGCGAGCGGGTAGCGGGCGGCCATGGGTTTGTCTCCTGGAATCGATCGATCGGCCCATCATAGGCAGACCCCGCGCCCCTGGCATCGCCGGCCGGACAGGATGCCGTCCGACAGCCGGGCCGCGCACGCTCTGCAACAGTCGAGCGCATCGATGCACGGCTGCGCGGGCGCGAGCCTGCCGGCACCATCCCCATGGCAGCTTTTCCATCCTCTTCTTGCACCCTTTGCCTGCTGGCGCTTGCACTGGCGCCGGTGTTCGCCCACGCCGACGAGCCCAAGCTCCCGATCGACACCGACGACAAGGGCTCCGTCTACATCGCTCCCAAGGTGTCGCCCACTGAAACCTCGGTGGAGGCGCATGGCGCGACGGTCGGCGTGGAGCGCAAGGACGGCAGCAGCCTCTACGGCGGCATGGACACGTCCACCACGCGACCGACCTATTCGGTCGGCGGCAGCACGGGCGGCGATGTGTCCTTTTCGGCCGGTGCCGAGTCCGACGGGAAGGACAAGCACGGCGTGAAGGCCGGGGTGAAGATCAAGTACTGAGTTCGCGCGTCTTCGCGCCGGTGTGCCCCGTTGGATGGATGCGGCCCCCGGCGCCGCGGCCGATGATTCCGGCTCCACGCCGCTGCGGCGCGGCGCGAAGGAGAAGGTCGTGGCCCAGGACTCGAACTCGGAATCCGAACGGCCGGCCGTCCGGCTGGCTTTCATGCTCGTCTTCCGGAGCGACGGCCTCGTCTCCGCTGACCGCGCAAGTGATTTCTGGCGATCGATACGCAGGCAGGGCGAAGATCCTGCGCTGGCCCCAGTCGATGGAGAGCGCCTGCTCGATGCCAATTTCATCGGCAACTTTCGCAAACGGCTGGACCACGTGCTGGCGGCCCGCGCGGGGGAAGAAAAGAAGGCGGCTTCGCTGGACCTGCGCCTTCTGGGTTTTCGCTACGGCAGCCTCGAGCTGCTGATCGGGTCGAGCAACCTTCAGACGCTGGCCGGACTGTTGGCCTCATGGGGCCCCGGCTTACTGACGGAGCTGATCCAAACTTGTGGCGCCGAGGCCTTTGCGGAAGCCACTGGGGCCAGCGCGGGTGAACCCGAGGTCGTGCTGTCAGCTGAGATGCGGGCTTGGTTGCACGCCCGCCGAGGGATGGAGGCTGCAGATGCCGCGCCGCGGACCAGTGACGCCAAGCCGGCCGCATGGAGCGGCGTGCTGACCCAGGCCTTGCGTGTTCCCTGGCTGGTGCCGATGCTGCTTGCGCTTGCCGTCTGCTGGGTGGCGTACAGCGGTTGGATCGGGCAGCTGGACAAGGTCCAGCAGCGCGAGGCTGCCTTCCTCCAGGCCCAGGGGGCGGCGTTGGGGGCGTAAAAGGACCGTATTGCGCAATTGGAGGCGCTATCGCTCGACCTCCTGAAGAAGCAGGGCGACCCCCCGCGTCAGCCCGTCGCAGACCCACCGGTGTGCACCTGCGTTCCCGCGTGCTGCCCGCGTCGCTGCATGCCGATGGTCCCTTCGCCGCCACGGGTGCGGCGCCCGGCGTGCTCAGGATGAAGGCAGTGGCGTGCTCGCGGGTGCTCCCTCCAGCACGGCCAGGTCGCTCTCGTCCTTGAGCTCCACGCCGGTCAGCCCGCGCCGCAAGGCCTCGCGCACCAGCCAGGCCAGCTTGGCGGCGGCGAACGCGGGCGCGAGGCCCTCGGGCCGCACGTTGGAGATGCAATTGCGCTCGGCATCGTTCCGGCCCCGCCGGGGTGCGTGCGTGAGGTAGAGGCCCAGGCTGTCGGGCGAGCTCAGGCCCGGCCGCTCGCCGATGAGGATCACCGCCAGGCGCGCGCCGAAGAGCTCGCCCACCTCGTCGGCCAGCGCCACGCGGGCCTGTGTGGCGATGACGAGCGGCGCCAGCACCAGGTTCGCGGGCAGCAGGGGCTTGAGCGCCCGAAGCAGTGGCCGCGCCTGCCGCTCCACGGCCAGCGAGGACAGCCCGTCGCCCACCACCACGGCGAGATCGCAGGCGGCTGCGCGCGGCACCGCGCGCAGGGCCTCGGCGTCCTGCGGATCGAGCTGCCGGCCGAGGTCCGGGCGGCGCAGGTAGGTGGTGCGGTCGGTCGCCCGGCTGCGGGCGCGCGCCACGGTCCAGCCGTCTTCGCCGAGTTGTGCCGCCAGCGCGTCGACGTCGATTGCCGCGTGGATCGCATCGCGTGCCAGTGCGTGCGCCCAGCCGAAGCGCAGTGTCTCTTCGGTGGGCATGCCGGCGCCGGCACGACCCAGGGCCAATCGCGCGGGCGTGGCCTGGCGCCAGTCCTGCCAGGGGTTGGGCGTTATCAGGGGCGGGTCGGCGTCGCTCATGGGGCAGCCAGGGCCGACAGGCCGCGCATGTCGGTCAGCAGCCGGTTCGCTGCGGGCGGCAGCAGCCGGCCTTCGTTGCCGGTGATCCGCATGCGCTGCAGCCAGGCCTCGAACTCGGGCGCGCGTTTCAGTCCCAGCGTCTCGCGCACGAAGAGCGCGTCGTGAAACGAGGTGCTCTGGTAGTTGAGCATCACGTCGTCGGCGCCGGGCACGCCCATGATGAAGTTCAGGCCCGCGGTGCCCAGCAGCACCAGCAGCGTGTCCATGTCGTCCTGGTCGGCCTCGGCGTGGTTGGTGTAGCAGACGTCGCAGCCCATCGGCAGGCCCAGCAGCTTGCCGCAGAAATGGTCTTCCAGGCCGGCGCGGATGATCTGCTTGCCGTCGAACAGGTATTCGGGCCCGATGAAGCCGACCACGGTGTTGACCAGCAGCGGGCGGTAGCGTCGCGCTAGGCCATAGGCCCGCGCCTCGCAGGTCTGCTGGTCGACGCCGAAGTTCGCATCGGCCGACAGCGCGCTGCCCTGACCGGTCTCGAAGTACATGCAGTTGTCGCCCACGGTGCCGCGCCGAAGTGCCTGCGCCGCGGCATGGGCCTCGTCCAGCAGTTCGGGCGTGACGCCGAACGACAGGTTGGTCTTCTCGGTCCCGCCGATGGACTGGAACACCAGGTCGACCGGCGCGCCGTCGTTCGCGAGCCGCAGCGTGTTGGTGACGTGCGTCAGCACGCAGCTCTGGGTGGGGATCTCGAAGCGCGCGATCAGTTCGTCGAGCATCCGCAGCAGCTTGTCCAGGACGGGCAGGCTGTCGGAGGCGGGGTTGATGCCGATCACCGCGTCGCCGGCGCCGTACAGCAGGCCGTCGAGGGTCGAGGCGGCGATGCCGCGCAGGTCGTCCGTCGGGTGGTTGGGCTGCAGCCGCACCGCCAGATGCCCCGGCAGGCCCAGCGTGTCACGAAAGCGCGAGACCACGTGGCACTTCTTCGCCACCGCGATCAGGTCCTGATTGCGCATCAGCTTCGACACTGCCGCCGCCATCTCGGGCGTGAGGCCCGGTGCCAGCGCCGCCAGCACAGCGGGCGTCGCGCGCTCGGACAGCAGCCAGTTGCGGAAGTCGCCCACCGTGAGGTGCGCCACCGGCGCGAAGGCCGGCGCATCGTGCGTGTCGATCACGAGTCGCGTGATGTTGTCGCTCTCGTAGGGCACCAGCGCCTCGGTGAGGAACTGCCCGAGCGGCGTCTCGGCCAGCACGTGGCGCGCGGCCATGCGCTGTTGCGCCGTGGCGGCGCCGATGCCCGCCAGGTAGTCGCCCGAGCGCGCGGGGCTCGCGCAGGCCATGACCTGCTTCAGGTCCTCGAAGGCGAAGACGTGGCCGTCGATGGTGGTGCGGTAGCGCATCGGTTCACTGTTTTCAGCGGGGCGTGGCGAGCAGATCGTCGGGCGCGGCGGCGGCCCGCTGGGCGGCCGTGCTTCGGAAATACGCGTAGGCCAGCACCATCAGCACGGCGAACAGAAGCGTCAGCATGCCGTTGAACCAGACCATGGCGCCCAGGCACACGAGGCCCAGGCCCAGCGCGACCGCCGGGAACACCGGGTAGAAGGGCGCGCGATAGGGCCGCGCCAGGCCGGGCTCGGTGCGGCGCAGGCGAAACAGCGAGGCCATCGACACCAGGTACATCACGATGGCCCCGAGCACCGCCATGGTCACGATGTTGGCCGTCAGCGTCTGGCCGCCGAACTGCACCCACTCGTCGCTGAAGATCGCCGCCACGCCGATCACGCCCCCGGCGATGAGTGCGCGGTGCGGCGTGTCGAAGCGCGGGCTCAGCGCCGCGAAATACCGCGGCAGGTAGCCGGCGCGCGCCAACGCGAAGATCTGCCGCGAGTAGCCCATGATGATCCCGTGGAAGCTCGCCACCAGGCCGAACAGGCCGATCCACACCAGCATGTGCAGCCAGCCGCTGCTCGCGCCGACCACGGCCTTCATCGCCTGGGGCAGCGGGTCGTTGATGTTGGCGAGCTGGCGCCAGTCGCCCACGCCGCCGGCGAACAGCATCACGCCGAAGGCCAGCAGCACCAGGGTGAGGATGCCGGCGATGTACGCGACGGGGATGGTGCGGTGCGGATCGCGCGCCTCCTCGGCCGCCATGGCCGCGCCTTCGATGGCCAAAAAGAACCAGATTGCGAAGGGGATGGAAGCGAAGATGCCCGACAGCGCCGCGCCATTGAGCACGTCGCCCCCCGCCCACCCGTGCGCGACGAAGTTTGCCCACGACCAGCCCGGCGCCACCACGCCCATGAAGACCAGCAGTTCCACGATGGCCAGCACGGTGACGAAGAGCTCGAAGGTGGCCGCGATGCCCACGCCCAGCCAGTTCAGGCCGATGAACACCACGTACGCGCCGAGCGCGATGTACTTGGCGTTGATGCCCGGGAACTGCACGTTGAGGTAGGCGCCGATGGCCAGTGCGATGGCCGGCGGCGCGAACACGAACTCGATCAGGGTCGCAAAGCCTGCGATGAAGCCGCCCGTCGGCCCGAAGGCGCGCCGCGCATAGGCAAACGGCCCGCCCGCGTGCGGGATGGCCGTGGACAGCTCGGTGAAGCTGAAGATGAAGGTGGTGTACATCGCCGCCACCAGCACCGTGGCGACCAGGAAGCCCAGCGTGCCGGCGCTGTTCCAGCCGTAGCTCCAGCCGAAGTATTCGCCCGAGATCACCAGCCCGACGGCGATGCCCCAGAGCTGCAGCGGGCCGAGCACCTTCTTGAGGGCGGGCGTGTGGGGCGGTGGGGTGAGGCTCGACATGGACGGTGGCTCCCTGGGTGATGATGGCCCCGGGACGGGGCGCTGTCATCCGCAGCAAGACCGGTGCCAGGCCCCGGCGACTGCTTTGCAAGCCAAATCGGCCTGCAGCGCCCGTGGGGCGGGCGTGGAGTGCTACTGATTCAGGAGCAGTCCTTGCGGGGCGGTGCGCTGGCCGGCGCCGCCCATAATGGCCGCTCCCCATCCGAACAAGGACTTCTCCCGTGCGACTTTCCCTTTGCGCGGCGCTCGCCGCCCTGTGCATGACCTCCGTGGCCCAGGCCCAGGCGCCCGCCGCGGCGCAGACGCTGCCCAGCGGCCTGGTCTACCAGAGCGTGAAGGAGGGCACCGGCCCCAGCCCGGCCGCCACCGACACCGTGCGCGTGCACTACCGCGGCACCTTCCCCGACAGCGGCAAGGAATTCGACAGCTCCTATTCGCGTGGCGAGCCGGCGGAGTTCCCGCTCAACCGCGTGATCCCCTGCTGGACCGAGGGCGTGCAGAAGATGAAGGTCGGCGGCAAGGCCAAGCTGGTGTGCCCGCCCGCCATCGCCTACGGCGCGCGCGGCGCGGGCGGTGTGATCCCGCCCAACGCCAAGCTGAACTTCGAGGTCGAGCTGATCGCGATCAAGGGGCGCTGACCGCGCGCTGCGGGCGTTTGCCGCGGCCCAGCGTGGCCGCCGCGAGCATCGCGCCCGCCACCAGCGCTGCGCCCAGCAGCATCGCGCTGGTGATGCCGCTGCCGTCGACCACCCGGCCGCCCAGCGTGGCACCGGTGGCGATGGCGACCTGGAAGGCCGTCACCAGCATCGCCTGGCCGGCCTCGGGCGCCTCGGGCAGGGCGTTGAGCATCCAGCCCGTGGCGGCGCCCGGCACCATGCCGAAGGCCACGCCCCAGGCCAGCACCACCGCCGCGCCGGCCACCAGGCCGTCGCCGGCCATCGTCGACATCAGCAGGGCCACGGCCAGCAGGCCCGTGGTGGCCACCAGGCCGAGCCGCGCACTGCGTGCCACGATCGTGCCGATGAGGAAGTTGCCGAAAAAGCCCGCGGCCCCATAGACCAGGAGCAGCACCGTGACCTGCGTAGCCGACAGGGCGAAAACCTGCAGCAGCAGCGGCTGGAGGTAGGTGTAGGCGGCGAAATGGCCCATCACCATCAGCACCACCGCGATCAGCCCGGCGCGCGACAGCCGGCGCGTGAGGGGTGTGAGCAGGTCGCGTGCGCGGATGGCGCGTGAGGGCGGCAGTGCCGGCAGCAGGCGCCACTGGGCGATCAGCACGATGGCGGTGAGCGCCGCCGAGGCGAAGAAGGCGAAGCGCCATCCCGCGAAGCTGCCCAGCAGCGAGCCGGCCGGCACGCCGAACACGGTGCTCACCGACACGCCCGCCAGCACCATCGACACCGCGCGTGCCTGCGCCTCGGGCGGCACCAACTGCGTGGCCACGCCGGGCGCGAAGGTCCAGAAGCCGCCCACGCACAGGCCCAGCAGCAGCCGGGCGGCGAGCATGGTCCCGAAATTGGGCGCCAGCGCGGCCATGAGGTTGGACACCAGCAGCAGCGCCGTGAGCGCGACCATGACCGTGCGGCGGTCCAGCCGGCCGGCCGCCACGCTCAGCGCGGGTCCTGCGAAGGCCGCCAGCACCCCGGGCATGGTGACCATGAGGCCGGCCACCCCATCGGTCACCCGTAGCCCGCGCGCGATGTCGGTGAGCAGCCCGATGGGCATGAACTCGGTCGACACCATGACGAAGGTGCCGACCGAGACGGCGGCGACGGCGGGCCAGGCCGCAGAGGCCGAGGCAGAGGCAGGCGCCGGCGTGGGCGCAGTGCCGGCGACCGGCGGGCCGGCCGGGGCCAGCAGGGCGTCGTCGCAGGTGGGGCAGGTGGCGGACATGGGGTTCCTGTCGGGATGGGATGGCGAGGGCAGGCTGCCGGGACAGCGGACGGCCGAGTCTGGACGCGGGGACGGGGTCGACCAAGGCGCGACGGGCCAGAAGAGTGTTTCCCGACGGCCAACAATGGGGCGCCCCACGCGCAATGCGGATGCCTGCCCGCATCCCGTCGATTCAGTGCCTTTTTGGCCTCCAGCGCCCGTGCAGTGGGCGCGAGTAGCTATCGATTTCATAGCATTTCGATCCAGTGCCGACGCGGGCGAATTCGAAAGCAAGACGCGGGGTGCCGCTTCGGGGCATGCTTCCTACAGTCCTTCGCACCGACACCGAAAGGAAGGACCCCCATGAACATGAGCACCCGCACCGAAGCCCGCGCCCTGCGCGCCGCCGCCACCGTCGCCGACCCGCGCTGGGCCGCGGTGCAGGACCGCGACCCCGCCGCCGACGGTCGCTTCGTCTATTCCGTGAAAACCACCGGCGTGTACTGCCGGCCCTCCTGCGGTGCGCGCCCGGCGCGCCCGGAGAACGTGGCCTTCCACGCCACGCCGGCCGAGGCCGAGCGGGCGGGCTTTCGCCCCTGCCGACGCTGCCGGCCCGACACGCCGCCGCTCGCGCAGCGCCAGGCCGCGCTGGTGGCCGAGTTGTGCCGCGCCATCGAAGCCGCCGACGAACCGCCCGCGCTCGAAGCGCTGGCCGAACGCGCCGGGCTGAGCGTGTCGCACCTGCACCGCACCTTCAAGGCCGTGACCGGGCTCACGCCGCGGGCCTGGGCCGCGGCGCAGCGCGCCCAGCGCCTGCGGGCCGCGCTCGATGCACCCGGCGCCCGTGTGACCGATGCCATCTACGACGCCGGCTACGGTGCCGCCAGCCGCTTCTACGAAGAGGCTGGCGAGGTGCTCGGCATGACGCCCACCGCGTGGCGGGCCGGCGGCGCCGACACCGACATCCGCTTCGCCATCGGCCAGTGCTCGCTGGGCGCGATCCTGGTGGCACGCAGCGGGCGCGGCGTCTGCGCCATCAGCCTGGGCGACGACCCCGAGCAACTCGCGCGCGAGCTGCAGGACCGCTTTCCGCGGGCGCGCCTGATGGGTGGCGATGCGGACTTCGAGCGCCTGGTCGCACAGGTGGTCGGCCTGGTCGAGGCGCCGGGGCAGGGCGCCGACCTGCCGCTGGACGTGCGCGGCACGGCCTTCCAGCAGCGCGTGTGGCAGGCCTTGCGCGCCATCCCGCCGGGAACGACAGCCAGCTATGCCGAGATCGCCGAGCGCATCGGCGCCCCGGCCGCCACGCGTGCCGTGGCGCAGGCCTGCGGTGCCAACCCGCTGGCCGTGGCCATTCCGTGTCACCGCGTGGTGCGACGCGATGGCAGCCTGTCGGGCTACCGCTGGGGCGTGGAGCGCAAGCGCAGCCTGCTCGCGCGCGAGGGCGTGCCGACTCCCGCCGGATCGGCGGCGTGAGCGTGAGCCCTTTCGACGCAGCGGCCCGGCGCTGCGCCTCGCGCGTCGACGCGCTGGATTGGGCTGCGGCCGGTACGGCGCTCGACGCCGAAGGCGCGGCCGTGCTGCCCGGCCTGCTGACGCCGTCGGAGTGCGAGGCGGCCGCGGCGCTGTACGACCAGCCGGCGCGATTTCGCAGCCGCGTGGTCATGGCGCGTCACGGCTTCGGCCGCGGCGAGTACCAGTACTTCGCATCCCCGCTGCCGCCGGCCATCGCCGCCCTGCGCGCGGCCTTCTACCCGCACCTGGCGCCCATCGCCAACCGCTGGCAGGCGGCGATGGGGCTGCCGGCGCGCTTTCCGCCCGGGCACGACGAATTCCTGGCCCGCTGCCACGCCGCAGGCCAGCAGCGTCCCACGCCGCTGCTGCTGCGCTACGGCGAGGGGGACTTCAACTGCCTGCACCAGGACCTGTACGGCGAGCACGTGTTCCCGCTGCAGGTCGTGGTGCTGCTGTCGGCGCCGTGCCATGATTTCGAGGGTGGCGAGTTCGTCATGACCGAGCAGCGCCCGCGCATGCAGTCGCGCCCCATGGTGTTGCCGCTGCGCCAGGGCGATGCGGCGGTGTTCGCGGTTCACCATCGCCCGGTTCAGGGCACGCGCGGCGTGTACCGTGTGAACCTGCGCCACGGGGTGAGCCGGGTGCGCAGCGGCCAGCGCCACACGCTGGGGCTGATCTTCCACGACGCGCGATGAACCTGTGAGCACCTTCGATCTCTTCGACGCCGATGCCGACCCCGCGGCCAACGCGCCGCTGGTGCTGGAACCGGGCGCGTCGGTGCTCCGCGGCTTCGCCCTGGCGCGGGTGGGCACCTTGCGGCGCGACCTCGATGCGGTGATCGCGGCCGCACCCCTGCGCCACCTCGTCACGCCTGGCGGCAAGACCATGTCGGTGGCCATGACCAACTGCGGCGCGCTGGGCTGGTTCAGCGACCGCAGTGGCTACCGCTACACCGGGTGCGATCCGCTGAGCGACCGCCCGTGGCCCGCGATGCCCGCGAGCTTTCGCGCGCTGGCCGTTTCGGCCGCGTCGCGCGCCGGTTTCGAGGGCTTTGCGCCCGATGCCTGCCTGGTCAACCGCTACGTGCCCGGCGCGCGGCTCACCTTGCATCAGGACCGCGACGAGCGCCAGTTGGGCCAGCCCATCGTGTCGGTCTCCCTCGGCCTGCCGGCGGTGTTCCTGTGGGGCGGCGCGCAGCGCGGCGACCGCACGCGGCGCGTGCCGCTCTCGCACGGCGACGTGGTCGTGTGGGGCGGGCCGGCGCGGCTGCGCTTCCATGGGGTGATGCCGCTGGCCGAGGGCGAACACGCGTTCATGGGCGCGTGCCGCATCAACCTCACGTTTCGCTGCGCGGGCTGACCCACGCGCGTCGTCGCCCAGGTCGGTCGTCGTGGCCAGCGCGTGCTTGCGCGTCCGCGCCACTCGTCCTGCGGCGGGCTACTTCGCCAGGTGTCTGGCCAGGAACGTCAGGGCGGCTTCGTAGCCGACCGGGCCCAGACCGCAGATGACACCTGTCGCCGCGAGCGACACGTAGCTCTTGTGGTACATCTCTTCGCGCCGATGGATGTTCGAGATGTGGACCTCGACGATGGGCAACTGCGAGGCCTTCAACGCGTCGAGGATGGCCATCGACGTGAACGAGTAGGCGGCGGGGTTGATGACGATGCCCGCCTTCGTGGTGCGTGCCTCGTGAATCCAGTCCACGAGCTGGCCTTCGGAATTGGATTGCCGGAAATCCACCTCCAACCCGAGGCGCTTGGCCGCTTCATGGCACTGCGCCTCGATCTGGGCCAGGGTCGTGTGGCCGTAGATGTGGGGCTCCCGTTCGCCCAGCAGGTTCAGGTTCGGGCCGTTCAGGATCAGGATCTTCGACATGCTTGCCTTCGTCGTGGAGATGTGTGTCAAAGCCAGGGGCCGGTGATCACGGCCCGCCGTGGAAGAGCTTCGCCGGGCCGGTGACCAGCCACGGGAACAGCACCATCAGGAACATGATCAGGAACTGCGCGATCATGAAAGGCATCACGCCCTTGGTGACCGTGTCCATCGACATTCGGCCGACGCCGGCCACCACGTTGAGCACCACGCCCACCGGCGGGGTCACCAGCCCGATCGCGTTGTTCATGATGAACAGCACGCCGAAGTAGACCGGGTCGATCTTGGCCGCCACGATGACGGGCATCAGCACCGGGGTCAGGATGAGGATGGTGGGCGTCATGTCCATCGCCGTGCCGACGACCATGACCAGCACCATGATCGCGATCATCAGCAGGATGGGGCTGCCCAGGAAGGGTTCGAGCATGCCGACCACCTTGCCGGGCAGGTCCGCCACGGTGATGAGCCAGGCCGAGACCATGGCCGCGGCGACGAGGAACATCACCACCGCGGTGGTCTTGGCCGCCTTCACGAAGATGCCGTACAGCTGCGACAGCTTCAGGCCGCGGTAGACGACCGTGGAGACGAACAGCGCATACACGGCCGCCACCACACCCGCTTCGGTCGGCGTGAACACGCCCATCCGCAGGCCGACCAGGATGATCACCGGCAGCATCAACGCCCAGCTGCAGCGCCGCAAGGTCACCAGAAGCTCCTTTACGGGCTTGCGAGGCGGAGGCACCGCGCCTTCGTTGCGGGCCACGTAGGCCCAGGTGATCCAGAGGGCCAGCCCCATCAGCAGGCCGGGCGCGATGCCGGCCATGAAGAGCTTCGAGATCGATACGTTCGCCGTCACGCCGAAGATCACCAGGCCGATCGAGGGCGGAAGCACCGGCGCAATGACGCCGGACGCGGCGATCAGGCCGGCGGCGCGGTGCGGTGCATGGCCGGCGGCCACCATCATCGGCAGCAGCATCGTGGTGAGCGCGGCGGCGTCGGCCACCGCGCTGCCCGACAGGGCCGACAGCATGATCGAGGCCACGATGGTGACGTAGCCCAGGCCGCCACGGATGTGCCCGACGAGCGCCATCGCGAAGTCGACGATGCGCCTGGACAGGCCGCCTTCGTTCATGATCTCGCCGGCCAGCAGGAAGAAGGGCACGGCCAGCAGCGGGTAGTTGTCGGCGCCGCCCAGCAGGTTCTGCGCGAGGATCTGCGCTTCGAACATGTCCAGGTGCCACATCAGGGCGACGCCGCTGACCAGCAGCGCGAACGAGATGGGGATGCCGATCGCCATCGCGAGCAGCAGCGACCCGACGAAGATGATGAGAGTCATGGTGGATCGCCCGTGTCAATGCTTCTTCGCGGTGTCTGCGGCCCGGCTGTCCGGCAGGTTCAGGGCAGCCAGGTCTTCGGATTCCTGCACCGTGACGAGGTCCGCGTCGCCCATGTGGCCCGTGAAGAGCAGCCACAGGTCCAGCAGCAGCACGACGCTGGCGCAGGCGGCGAAGGCCACGCCCGCGGAATGCAGCACGGCCATCGGCAACTGCGTGGAAGGTGCCAGCACATCCATGTTGATGCGCGTCTGTTCCCACGCGCCCCTGAAGACCAGGTAGCACACGTACAGCATGGTCAGGTGGCCCACCACCAGACAGATCTTCTTGCCCAGAGGCGGCAGCCGCGACACCAGGGCGTCGGTGCCGAGGTGGGTGTGCTCGCGCAGCGCGACCACGCAGCCCATGAACGTGATCCACACGAAGAGCCAGCGCGAGATCTCTTCGGACTGCGTGATCGACGAATTGAAGATGTAGCGCAGCACCACGTTGCCGAACACGAGCGCGACCATGACCATGAGTGCCACGGCCATGAGCACCGTGACCGCGCGACAGAACCCGTTGACTAGCTTCACCATGCCTGCTCCTCGGCCCGACGTGCGGGCGTGGACCCGGGCGATGCCCGGGCTCCTTCAGCGTTCGATCAGAGCTTGGAAACGCGTTCCAGCTCTGTCTTGAACAGGCTCATCACGGCCGGGTCGTAGGCGGCGGAGAACTTGTCGTAGACGGGCTTGGCCTCCGCACGCATGCGCGCCACCTCCGCGGGTGCGACGGCGTTGTAGATCATGCCCTTGGCCTGCAGCTCGACCAGCGCCTTGCCGGCGGCGTCACGGCTCGCGGTGCGCTGGTAGTTCTGCGCCTCGATGGCGGCTTCCTGCAGCAGCTTCTGCTCGGTGGCCGACAGCTTGTCCCAGAAGCGCTTGCTGACCTGCACCGGGTTGGTGGCGTACACGTGGTTGGTGCCGCTGACGTACTTCTGCACCTCGTAGAACTTGCTCGACAGGATGACCGAGTACGGGTTCTCCTGGCCATCGACCGCCTTGCTCTCGAGCGCGTTGTACAGCTCGGCGAAGGGCATCGGCAGCGGGTTGGCCTTGAAGGTCTTGAAGGTGTCCAGGAACACCGGGTTGGGAATGACGCGCAGCTTCAGTCCGTCCAGGTCCTCGCCTTTGGTGATGGGGCGCTTGCTGTTCGTGACGTTGCGAAAGCCCAGGTCGAAGAAGCCCAGGATCACGATGCCCTTGTCGGCCAGCTTGGTGCCCAGCATCTTGCCCAGCGGGCCGTCGACCATCGCGTCGGCCTGCTGGCCGTTGCTGAACAGGAAGGGGAAGTCGAAGAGGCCGAACTCCTTGACCACGCCGGTCAGCGAGGTGGTGGAGGCGACCAGCATCTCCTGCACACCGCCCTGCAGCGCGGATTGCTGCTGCAGCTCGTTGCCCAGCTGGCTGCTCGCGAACTCCTTCACGGTGATCTTGCCGCCGCTCTTGGCAGCCACGATCTCCGCGAATTTCTTGACGCCCCAGCTCGTGGGGTGGTCCGTGTTGTTCAGGTGCCCGATGCGGATGGTGCGCTGCTGGATGTCCTGCGCGTGCGCGACGGCCGCGGCCGCGACCAGTGCCAGCGCGCCAGCGAGCTTGACGAGTTTCGATGCCATGAAGGTCTCCTGTGTGGGTGCCGATGCGTTCGGCCCTGGCGATCGACAACTCGATCAGCATCTGAATGTTATGAAATCATCAGATGATCGGCAACAAATATGAGCATTGGGGTATTCTCTTATCGGTACGGCGCGCGTTTGTCGTAGAAAGCGGGCATGACGCCCGACGCGATGCCCGAGACCCTCATGACCGACACCCTCCAGACCCCGGCGGACACCGCGACCGCCGGTGAAGTGGCCTACCGCCGCATCCGCTCGGACATCGTGCTGGGCAAGTTGTCGCCCGGCCGTCGCCTTCCGCTCGAGCGCATGAAGGAAACCTACGGCGCCAGCGTCAGCACGCTGCGCGAACTGTTCAACCGGCTGGCCACCGAAGGTCTGCTCGTCGCCGAAGGCTCGCGCGGCTTCCAGGTCAGCGAGGTGTCTTCGGCCAACCTGCGCGAGGTGGCCTCGATGCGGCTTTTGCTCGAAGGCCACGGGATCAAGGAGTCCTTCCAGCGCGGCGACCTCGAATGGGAAGGCCGCGTGGTCGCGGCGCATCACAAGCTGGCCACGATGGAAAGGAAGATGGCCGCCAACGATCCCTATCCCGCCGAGATCTGGCGCCAGTACGACTGGGCCTTCCATGTCGCACTGATCTCTGCCTGCGGTTCCGAGCTGTTGCTGGAGACCTACAACTCGATCTGCGACAAGTACCTGCGCTACCAGATGATCGCTGCCGTCTTCCGTGGCGAGCTGGCGGCGTCGGAGCACCGCGTCCTGCTGGAGTCGGCTCTGGTGCGGGACTGGGAACTGGCGCAGCGGACGCTGACCGCGCACGTGGACGAATGCGTCGCCCAGATGGCACTGGTGCTCGACGCCAGCTGAGCGTTCCACTTCCAACAGAGGTCGACGAGATGCCGCTTTGCGGAACTGCAGCACTGGCCATGTGGTGGGACATGGCGCCGGAGATGAAAGCCGAGTTCGAGGACTGGCATTCGCACGAGCACTTTCCGGAGCGCCTGGGCGTGCCGGGCTTTCGCCGGGCGTCGCGCTGGACGAGCGCCACCGGGGGCGAGGGGGTGTTCGTCATGTATGAGCTGTCGTCCCATGCGGTCCTCTCGTCGCAGGCCTATGCGAGCCATCTGAACAGCCCGACCCCGTGGTCGACGAAGATGATGCCGCACCACAGGAACATGGTGCGCAGCCAGTGCCACGTGCTGGCGTCGGCCGGAAGCGCGGTCGCCCGGCATGCGCTGACATTGCGGCTCTCGCCGCGGCCTGGCAGGGAGGATGACATGCTCGCGTGGCTTCGCACGCTCTGCGACGGCCTTGCGCAGCGGCCGGGGCTGGTGGGCGCGCACCTGCTGCGCCACCAGACGCCGGACATGCCGGAGACCACCGAGCAACGCATCCGCAATTCGGCCGATCGATTCGCGGACCGGGTCCTGGTCGTCCTCGGCTATGGGAGCGCGGCGCTCGAGCAGCTGCTGCAGACGGACCTGGCGGACGCGGCCTTGCGCCATGCGGGGGCCGCCGATGGCGCGGTCAGCGGCATCTACACGCTCTCGCACTCGGCGAGCGTCGAGGAGTTTGCCGGCGAGCGCTCGCCGGCTCTCGCCTGAGCGGCAAGGCCTCGCCCGGGATCTGCGGGTCGCGGTGTGCCCGAAGCCCTATGCCGCCATCAACTTCTGCACCAGCTCCGCCGTCGTCGCCGACGCGTATTTGCGCATCAGCCGTGCACGATGCAACTCCACGGTGCGGTGGCTGATGCCCAACTGTTTGCCGATCTCCTTGCTGGTGAGCCCCTGCATGAGCTGCGCCGCCACCTCGCGCTCGCGCGGCGTGAGGTGCGCCTTGGTGCCGGTGCTGCGTCGCGCGCCGAGGTCCTCGAAGGTCCAGATGCCTGCCTCGTGCGGGGCCTCGCGATTCAGGGCGCGGCCGGTCACGTGGCACCAGAAGGTCTCGCCGGCCAGCGCGCCGTGCAGGCCGCCCACGCGCCGCATCATGCGGTGGTCGGCATAGCGCCCGCTGGCGTTGAGGATGGGCAGCATGCGCTGGCCGATGCGCTCGTACTCCGCCACGCTGGGGTAGAGCAGGGCGAAGGAGCGGCCCACGAGCTCGTCGCGCGTGGCGCCGAACATCTCGCACAGGCGTGCATTGCAGTCGACCATGATGCGCTGGCGAGAGAGCACCATGCCCACGGGCGCGTGCTCGAAGGCGAGGCGGTAGTCGATCGCCTGCGCGGGCGCCGAGGCGGGGGATATGGCTTGCGCACGGCGTACACCAAGGCGATGCTCGGGGGTCTCCATGACGTAATACTACGTATATCTGTACGTAGTATCGTTGTCGGCGTTTTCGCATCCGACCGACCCCCTTTTTTTCACTGTTCCACAAGCGAGGAAGCATGGCGAACAAGATCTATCCCGACGCCAAGTCGGCGCTGGCCGGCGTGGTGGCCGACAACCAGATGCTGGCCGTGGGCGGCTTCGGCCTGTGCGGCATTCCCGAAGCGCTGATCGAAGCGCTGAAAGAGAGCGGCGTGAAGAACATCACCTGCATTTCCAACAACGCGGGCGTCGACGGCTTCGGCCTGGGCAAGCTGCTGGAGACGCGCCAGATCAAGAAGATGATCGCCAGCTACGTGGGCGAGAACAAGGAGTTCGAGCGCCAGTACCTGGCCGGCGAACTGGAGTTGGAGTTCACCCCGCAGGGCACGCTGGCCGAGAAGCTGCGCGCCGGCGGCGCGGGCATCCCGGCCTTCTTCACCAAGACCGGCGTGGGCACGCAGGTCGCCGAGGGCAAGGAACTGCGCGAGTTCGACGGCGAGACCTACGTGATGGAACGCGCGCTGGTGCCCGACGTGTCGCTTGTCAAGGCGGCCGTGGCCGACAAGTCGGGCAACCTGCGCTTCAACCTCACGGCGCGCAACTTCAACCCGGCCGCGGCCACCGCGGGCAAAGTGTGCATCGTCGAGGTCGAGAAGATCGTCGAGGTGGGCGAACTGGCGCCCGACGACATCCACCTGCCGGGCATCTACGTGCACCGCATCGTGCTCAACTCGAATCCCGAAAAGCGCATCGAGAAGCGCACCGTGAGCGCTGCCGCCCCGGTCGATGCCGCGGCCGCCAAGGTCGAAGCCCAGGCCGTGATCGCCCAGGCCGCCGCCGGTGCCGAAGTGCCCGCCACCGTCAAGAACACCAAAGGAGTCTGAGATGCCCTGGACCCAAGACCAGATGGCCGCACGTGCGGCGCAGGAGCTGGAAGACGGCTTCTATGTGAACCTCGGCATCGGCATCCCGACGCTGGTGGCCAACCACACCGGTTCCAAGGAGGTGTGGCTGCAGAGCGAGAACGGCATGCTCGGCATCGGCCCCTTCCCGACCGAAGACCAGGTCGATGCCGACCTGATCAACGCCGGCAAGCAGACCGTGACGACGCTGCCGGGCAGTGCGATCTTCGGCAGCGACCAGAGCTTCGCGATGATCCGCGGCGGCAAGATCAACCTGTCGATCCTCGGCGCCATGCAGGTGAGCGAGAAGGGCGACCTGGCCAACTGGATGATCCCGGGCAAGATGGTCAAGGGCATGGGCGGTGCCATGGACCTGGTGGCCGGCGTGAAGCGGGTGATCGTACTGATGGAGCACGTGGCCAAGAAGAAGGACGGCACGACCGACATGAAGATCCTGCCGGCCTGCACGCTGCCGCTGACGGGCGTAGGCGTGGTCGACCGCATCATCACCGACCTGGCCGTGCTCGACGTGACGCCGCAAGGCCTCAAGGTCGTCGAGCTGGCCGACGGCGTGAGCTTCGACGAACTGCAGTCGAAGACCGGCGTGACGCTGATCCAGTGATTCGATCAACAAGCCTGCTATCTTTTCGATAGCTGGCAGCGCAGGAGGGGCGGGCGTTTCCGCCCCTTTTTATTTGGAAGCTGCAGGTTGCGGTTGAGATGCGGGAGCTGCCGGAGCCGCGGGCGGCGGCGGTGGCGGCGCCGGCACCGGCGGGATCTGGAAGCTCCAGGTCTCGCTCAGCGCCTTGCCGCCCTGCGTCAGGGCTGCGCGCAGCTCGGTGACCTGCGCCGGGTCCTTCACCTTGACGCGCAGCGACAGGCGCCAGCCCTTGATCGCGTCGTTGCGCAGCAGGTTGCTCTCGAGGATCTCGGCATTGGCGTTGCCGCTGAGCTGCGTCTCCAGCGCGGCGCCGGGCGGCAGGTTGGCCACGGCCGGGCCGACGAAGTCGACCATCAGCGCCGTCGTGCCGTCGCTCTGGCGGATCAGGTTGGGCTGGTAGCGCTCGCCTTCGGTCTGGAAGGTCTGGCGGACCCAGGCGTTGTTCTGCGCGTGCAGCGCGGGTTCGTCCATGGTCCAGTGCATCCGGTAGGCGAACTGCATGGTCTGGCCCTTGCGCGCCGGCGTGTCGGGGTTCCAGAAGGCGACGATGTTGTCGTTGGTCTCGTCGGCCGTGGGAATCTCCATCAGCGTGACCTTGCCCTTGCCCCAGTTGCCCTGCGGCTCGATCCAGGCGCTGGGCCGCAGGTCGTAGCGGTCCTTCAGGTCCTGGAAGTCCTGGAAGGCGTGGCCGCGCTGCAGCAGCCCGAAGCCGCGCGGGTTGTCGACCTGGAAACTGCTCACGGCGACCGCGCCCTTGGGGTTGTTCAGCGGGCGCCAGATCCATTCATCGTTGCCGGCATGGATCGCCAGGCCGTTGGAGTCGTGGATGGCCGGACGGAAGTTGCGCAGGAACTCGGGCCAGCGCTGGTTGGGGCCGTAGAGGAACATGCTCGTCAGCGGCGCGATGCCCAGCGTGGCCACGTCCTGGCGCATCACGATGTTGGCCTGCACATCGAGCACGGCGTCGCTGCCGGGCTGCAGAATGAACTGGTAGGCGCCGGTGGCGCTGGGCGAGTCGAGCAGGGCGTAGATGACGAGCTGCTTGTCGGTCGGGCCGGGCCGCTGGATCCAGTACTCGCGGAAGTTCGGGAACTCCTCCTTGCCCACCGTCGTGGTGTCGATGGCCAGGCCGCGGCCCGACAGGCCGTACACCTGGCCCTTGCCGATCACGCGGAAGTAGCTCGCGCCCAGCAGGCTCATCACCTCGTCGTACTTGCCGGCCTGATTGACCGGGTACAGCACGCGAAAGCCCGCGTAGCCGAGCTGGCGCGTCGCCTCGCGGTCGAAGTTGAGCTTGCCGAAGTCGAAGCGGTCGGGCTCGTAGCGGATCTCGCGCACGCCGGCATCGGTGATCTCGTTGATCTTCACCGGGAAATTGAATTGCATCCCCTGGTGATAGAAGTTCAGCCTGAAGGGGGTCTGCAGGTCGCGCCACTCGAAGCGGTCGGAGCGCGGCTGGATCTGCATGTAGTCGGCGAACTGCATCGTGCCGAAGTAGGGCGGCAGGTTGCTCGCGGGCGCCACGTAGGGCCGGGCGGCCAACTCGCGTGCGCGCTGCGTCACGTCGTCGAGCGAGAACACCTTGCCGGTCGCGGGCCGCGCGGCCGGCGCGCTCTGCGTGGTCGGCACGGCGCAGGCGGTGAGCAGGCTGATGCAGCCGACGAGGAGGGAGGAACGTGCAGTGTGGGCGAGCCTGTCGATCATGGGCCGTAGCGAAGGTCGTCGATGTGTGGGATGGAAACATCTGCACACCGGTGCAGACCCGCAGCATGGCGGGACCGGCGCAGACAGCGCGGCAAAGCTTAGCACCGCGCGTGCCAGCCTGGCTGTAGGAGCGAGGCGTGCGTGGGGTCGATGCAGGTCGCGCCGCCGGGGTAGCCCCTTAAGATGCCCGGCTTCGTTCTTCGACCCGAGGATCCACTTGCCGATGAAACGCATTGCCGTGTTGGTCGCCGCGACCACCGCCGTGGCCGCCCCGCTGGCCTTCGCGCAGCCCAAGCCCGCGCTGCTCAACAACAAGCCCGCCTTGGTGGCCGACCTGCTTCGCCAGATGACACTGGAAGAGAAGGTCGGCCAGTTGCGGCTGATCAGCATCGGCCCCGAGATGCCGGCGCCGCAGTTGGCGCAGGAAGTCGCGGCCGGCCGCGTGGGCGGCACGTTCAACTCGATCAACCACAAGGAACAGCGGCCGCTGCAGGAAGCCGCGGTGCGCCAGAGCCGGCTGAAGATCCCGATGCTCTTCGCCTACGACGTGTTGCACGGGCACCGCACCTCGTTCCCGATCGGCCTTGGCCTCGCCTCGAGCTGGGACATGGACGCCATTCGCCTCACCGCGCGCACGGCCGCCGTCGAGGCCGCGGCCGACGGGGTGGACGTGACCTTCGCGCCCACCGTCGACATCTCGCGCGACCCGCGCTGGGGCCGCACCTCGGAAGGCTTCGGCGAAGACCCATATCTGGTGTCGCAGATCGCGCGCAGCATGGTGCAGGGCTTCCAGAACGGCGAGAACTTCGCCAAGGCCGGCAGCGTGCTCAAGCGCGACGCGATCATGGCCTCGGTCAAGCACTTCGCGCTGTACGGCGCGGTGGAAGGCGGGCGCGACTACAACATCGTCGACATGAGCCCGATGCGCATGTACAACGACTACCTGCCGCCCTACAAGGCCGCGATCGAAGCCGGCTCGGGCGGCGTGATGATCGCGCTCAACACCGTCAACGGCCAGCCGGCGACGTCCAACACCTGGCTGCTGCAGGACCTGCTGCGCAAGCAGTGGGGCTTCAAGGGCGTGACCTTCTCCGACCACGGCGCGATCACCGAGTTGATGCGCCACGGCGTGGCGCGCGACGAGCGCGAGGCGGCCAAGCTGGCCATCACCGCCGGCGTCGACATGAGCATGGCCGACCAGGTCTACCTCAAGGAACTGCCGGGGCTGGTCAAGTCCGGTGCGGTGCCGATGAAGGTGCTGGACAACGCCGTGCGCGAGGTGTTGGGCGCCAAGTACGACCTGGGCCTGTTCCACGACCCGTTCCTGCGCATCGGCAAGGCCGAGGATGACCCGCCCGACCTCAAGGCCGATTCGCGCCTGCATCGCGCGCCGGCGCGCGACGTGGCCCGCCGCTCGCTGGTGTTGCTGGAGAACAGGAACCGCACCCTGCCCATCGCCAAGGGCGCCAAGGTGCTGCTCACCGGTCCGCTGGCCGATGCGCCGATCGACATCATGGGCGTGTGGTCGGCCCAGGCGGTGTGGAAGCAGTCGGTCACCCTGCGCAAGGGCATGGAGCAGGCACTCGCCGGGCAGCAGGGCAAGCTGGTCTATGCGCGCGGCGCCAATGTGAGCGAGAACAAGGCCATCGTCGAATACCTCAACTTCCTCAACTGGGACGAGCCCGAGGTGGTGCAGGACAAGCGATCGCCGCAGGAGATGATCGACGAGGCGGTGGCGGCCGCGAAGGAGGCCGACGTGGTGGTTGCCGCAGTGGGCGAGTCGCGCGGCATGTCGCACGAATCATCGAGCCGCACGCGGCTCGACCTGCCCGAGAGCCAGCAGGCGCTGCTCAAGGCGCTCAAGGCCACCGGCAAGCCGCTGGTGCTGGTGCTGATGAACGGCCGCCCCCTCACATTGGGCTGGGAGAAGGCCAACGCCGACGCGATGCTCGAGACCTGGTTCGCCGGCACCGAGGGCGGCAACGCCATTGCCGACGTGCTGTTCGGCGACGCGAACCCGTCGGGAAAGCTGCCGATCTCGCTGCCGCGCTCGGTGGGGCAGATCCCCACCTACTACAACCATCCGCGCCTCGGCCGGCCCTTCACCCCGGGCAAGCCGGGCAACTACACCTCGCAGTACTTCGACGAGCCGCAGGGCGCGCTCTATCCCTTCGGCTACGGCCTGAGCTACACCGACTTCAGCGTGTCCGATGTCACGCTCTCGGCCCCCACCATGGCGCGCGGCGGCAAGGTGGAAGCGAGCGTCACGGTGGCCAACACCGGCGA